>JAYWDN010000001.1:0-2825 GCA_043780615.1 Bacteroidota bacterium
TTACCGATTGGAAGAAGCCAACGGCCACACGGTGTTCCACATTTCGCAAGACGGCCTGCCAACCCAAGAAGCACTCGATCATTCAAAGCACAACTGGCAAACGGTGATGAACGGACTAAAGGAACTGTTGGAAACATGATTTTTTCTGACAACTTAAAATGATAAATTTCGTTTCTTTGAAATATGAAATTCACCGCTCTACTGCTATCGGCCTACATCAGTTTCCTGATGGTGCAACCTGCATCGGTGGAGGTTAGCCTGACCTCGTCTTCGGTTAAGAAATATTCGAAACAAAGTTGTTGTACACTCAAGAAAGAAACCCAAAAACAAGATTGTCAAAAGCCCAGCAAGGATAATTGTGCCAAAGGAATCTGCAATCCTTTTGGCGAATGCACGTGTTGCCTTGCTATTTCAATAGTGCCTTCGTATCAATTCAGTTCTTTTGTTCCTGCCAAAGAATTGATCGAGACACCTTCCGCTGATTTATTTTCGCATTATTTGGCGGACTGTTTTCATCCACCCAAAGAAGTTTAATCGACTACTTCTGTCAGACTGAGCCTATCGAAGTCTGACCAACATTTTTTTTAAAATCTTAACTTTAACATTGAATAGTATGAAAAAGATAATCATTGGCCTCGTTGCAACTGTATTGATTGCTGGTGGCGTGTTGTATGCTAAAAGCCAAACTGCAAAGGCAGATTGCTGCGCTAAGGATAGCGCATGTTGCCATCCCGGCAGCTCGTGCTGTGTAAAGAAGTAAACCGTAAACGGTTTCATTAACAAAGCCCGCCCCGAAAGGGACGGGCTTTTTATTCCTGGTCAAGATCAAAAACTCATTTATCTTTCGCGAATGAAATTATTGATCGACATCCTCGGTTGGCTCGGCTCGGTAGAAGTGATTGCCGCCTATGCACTCAACAGCTACCAGAAAATAAAATCCGATTCACTTCTTTTTCAACTGCTCAACCTCACAGGCGCAATTTTTTTGATCATCAACACCATCTTTTACAATGCTTACCCATCGGCATTCATCAATGTGGTGTGGGTGGTGATCGCCTCGGTGGCGATAGTGCAGATGATGCGCAAACAAAAATAAATGTTACCCAATCTCGATCACCACATCATCGGTGAGCGGGTGGCCGACACACGTGAGCACGTAGCCTTCGGCCCGCTCGGATTGCGAGAGGCCTTCTTCTTCATCGAGTTTTACTTTGCCCGAGAGTGCGCGCCCACGGCAGGCCGTGCACAGTCCGCTTTGGCACGAGTAGGGCAAGTCGATGCCTTGGTCAAGGGCGGTTTCTAAAATGGTGCGATTCGGGGCCACCGTGATTTTGTATTCTTGTCCATCGTAGCGAATGGTCACTTCGTGTGCTGTATTTCCCGATACGGTTGCAGCTTTAGTTTCTTCTTTTTTCTCTTTGTCGATGATACCGGTAACAAAGCTTTCTTTAAAAATATTTCCTTTCGGGATGTGCAGTTCAGCGAGCAGCGTTTCCACATTCTTCATCATCCCCTCGGGGCCACACATAAGGTGCGTAGTTTTATCGAGCCCCCAATCAGGGATACGCTCAAAAAGTTTCACCAGCATTTCTTTATTGAGTAGCCCAGAGTAGCCTTGCCAATTCATGGGTGCATTATCGAGCACATGGATAACATGAACACGTCCTTCATATTGGGTTTGCCAATGATCCAATTCGTTTTTGAAAATGATGTTGTCGATGTCGCGGTTGCAATAAATGAGCGAGCAAATACTGTCTGGCTCTTGGGTGATCACGCTTTTCAAGATCGACATCATGGGCGTGATGCCGCTGCCGCCAGCGAACATTACCAAATGTCTTTTCTTGTCTTTGAAATATTCGGTGGTGAACTGGCCCATCGGCTCGAGCACTTTCAATTTCTGCCCGGCTTTCAAGCTATTCGCAAGCCAGTTGCTCATCAAGCCATTGTCCACGCGCTTTACCATCACTACCAAATCCTCATCCACAAAAGGTGAAGAGCATAAAGAGTAAGACCTGCGCACTTCTTTGCCCTGCATGGTGGCGATGAGTGTCAAAAATTGCCCGGACTTATATTTTAGTTTCCCTGAGGCGGGCTGCTCAAATACTAATGAGATTGCGTCTTTCGTCTCTTCATTTATTTTTTTTACCGTCAGTTCGAAATAATGTGGGCTCGAAGATGCTTCTTGTTTTTTATCGCTCTTTTTAAATAATCCAAAAGCCATTGCTATTCAAGATTTAAAATTCAATCCCGATAGCTATCGGGAGAGAGGCAAAGGTAATCAACTATTGCCACAGATTGCACAGATGCTCACAGATGGGTAGTAACACCAATAGTCAAGGAATCAAATTATTGCATCTCTAAAAACTCCTATACCCTTCTCTTCTGCCTGCACGAAGCCGTTTCGGTCGCTTACGCTAAAGCTTCAGCGACAGCGTGCAAAGGCCGGGAGAAGGGCGAGGGGTTGCGGTAGTCAACGGAAGGGTTTTTAGAGATGCCCTTAAATAGGATGAAACTTTTATTGGGACATTGTCAAATTGGTAATTGGCTAAATTACAGGTTAAGCCAATATGTCCACTTTAAAACCAGCGCATGGTTTCTGGATTGAAAATTATTTGAAAAATAATTTTCGGTATAGACGATGAAAAAATCGGAAGCCGGTTTGTAGCGCCATTGAAAACGTGCATTGAGGCCCATGTTGTCGTTGCGCGAGTTGTACTGAACAATGGTGGTGAAGAAGAGTTTGTTGGTGAACGTCAAATCTATTCGAGGCTGAATCAATAAAAATCTCGCGCTGCCATAACTCAAGTGGATGTCATTGTAATCGT
>JAYWDN010000002.1:0-2807 GCA_043780615.1 Bacteroidota bacterium
TGCTGCCCGCTAAGTTTGGCATCACGGGTCTCAACTCGGCCATCGTTGCAACTGTGTGCGGTGTTGCTTTTTTTGCGCAGACTTTTGCGCTGATGAAAACGGGCAACCGCCAGTCGGCATTGCGCATCATGTTTGGATCGTTTTTGTATTTGCCCATTGTGCAGATCGCTTACTTGTTGGATAAAATATAAGAATGGAAAATACAGTTGACTTACGGATAGTAGAAGAGCCAAAGAAACCGTTGGCAATGCACCCGAAGAAATTTGCGATGTGGCTTTTCATGGCCAGCGTGATGATGCTTTTCATGGCACTTACTTCGGCCTACATTGTGCGCAGGGCAGAGGGCAACTGGGTTTTTTTTGAAGTGCCCAGCTTTTTTTATTGGAGTACTGGGATCGTGATTACGAGCAGCATTGCCATACAGGTTGCCTTTTTTCTCGCCAAGAAGAACCTGCTTTCAAATGTGAAACTCTTGTTATGCGCTTCATTATTTCTGAGCATTGCTTTTTTGGCCACCCAATACTTAGGATTAATACAGTTGATTCGTGAGGGACATTATTTTACGGGCGGAAATGTTTCGGAATCTTTCTTTTATGTTTTTCCGTGGCTTCACGGTGCGCACATTGTCAGTGCCATCATCTTTTTGATGATCGTTTGTGCCTCCGCCTTTCAAGGGAAAATCCATTCGAAAAACATGGCCCAAATGGAAATGTGTACCACCTATTGGCATTTTTTAGGAGGCCTTTGGCTATATTTGTTCATCTTCTTATTATTGTACAGGTAAACTTATAAACATGTCACAATCTACAGCCACTACAGTTCCGGGGAGAAGCGTTTGGGATGGCGGAGTATCACCAATGGGCGTCAGCTATGGCAAACTCATGATGTGGTTCTTCCTCATGTCGGATGCATTTACGTTTTCGGGACTATTGATCACCTACGGATTGATCCGTTCATCGCACCCAGCATTTACTGGCGTTCCCGATGTATTTTTTTCCTCACCCGAATATTGGCCGATACCTGAAAAAGTATTTGAATCAATTCCATTTTTCCATGGGTTGAAAGCACCACTAGTGTTTGTGGGGTTGATGACTTTCATTTTGATCATGTCGAGTGTGACGATGGTGTTGGCGGTTGAAGCCGGCCACCGCATGGATCGCAAGGCCGTAGAGAAGTGGATGCTGTGGACGATTGTGGGCGGCTTTACTTTTTTAAGTTGCCAAGCTTGGGAGTGGACACACTTCATTGTGGGCACCGACAGCGGCACCACCATCAAAGAATTTGTGAATGGCGAATGGGTGCAACGCGTCATCTATGGCGCCTCGCTTCACGAAAACCAATACGGCCCGCACGACTTTGCCGATTTCTTTTTCTTTATCACGGGCTTCCATGGCTTTCACGTATTCAGTGGCGTGCTGCTCAACTTCCTGATTTTCTACAATACGGTCACGGGCGTTTACGACCGCAGAGGCAGCTACGAGATGGTAGAGAAAGTAGGCTTGTACTGGCATTTTGTAGATTTGGTTTGGGTATTTGTGTTTACATTTTATTACCTCGTTTAAACTTTTAAAACCATGGCACACCATTCACACGAACCGGAGGTAGTAGTTCTGCCACCCAACAAAGAAAAGATCAGGCATTTGTGGAAAGTAGCTGGTATTTTGTTAATGATTACCATCGTTGAATTCATTGTGGCTTTTTCGATGGGGCATAGCTCATTGAAGACTTTCTTTTTTGTGGTGATGACGATCGTCAAAGCCGGGTACATCGTTGGCGAGTTCATGCACTTGCGCTACGAAGCCAAAGTATTGTTATGGTCGATTCTGATCCCCACGATATTTATCATCTGGATGTTGGTGGCCTTTGTGTATGAAGGCATGAAACTTTCGGATGTGAATTTTCTAAAGACATGATTTATTAAAAATAGTTATTAAGGGAAGGCTAAGGTTTTGATGAAACTTTAGCCTTCTTTTTATGTTGACCATGGGATGAAGAAAGTAATCTATCTATTGTTAGCGCTGGTGTTTCCCGGATTGATTTTTGTTTTCCTTAGAAATTTCGGAAAGAATCAATTTGATATTCCGATTTACTACGAGCAAGGAATTACAAACAAGTCGGAATGCGGAAATATTGACCAAGGCCAATATTTTTTGCCCGACTCTTTATTGAAAACACTCGAATGGAAAAAAGGTGTGGCCTTACTAACCGTAGGAACGAATCACAACGAAACGAAAGACCTCGCGCAATTGACCACCTCGGTAGAGGGAGCACGAGTAATTTCATTGGATAACATCGAAGCATCACAATTATTAAAAATAAAAAACTGTGTTCTATTTTTGAAAGCCCCGTGGAAGGCGCTGCTAATGGATGAGCAAAAACGAATCCGCGGTTATTATGCGCTGAATAGCCGTGAAGAGATGGATCGCTTGGAAGTTGAATTTAAAATTCTTTTAAAAAAATATTGAGATGCAAGAAAACCCCGAACGTTACAAAAGACTCATCATTGTTCTTTCGGTGGTTATACCTATGGCCGTAGCAGCATTGTTTGGAATAAAAATACCAGGCTACGATTTTTCTTTTCTGCCACCCATCTATGCTTCCATCAATGGCCTCACCGCAGTGCTGCTTGTCATCTCAGTAGTCTCCATAAAAAACGGAAACCGTGCAAGGCATGAATTGCTGAACAAAATTTGCTTGGTGTTGTCAGGGTTCTTTTTGGTGTTTTACATTCTTTATCACATCACCAGCGAGGCTACTCCGTTTGGTGGTGAGGGCGTTGTTAAGTATGTGTATTACTTTATTTTGAG
>JAYWDN010000003.1:0-8082 GCA_043780615.1 Bacteroidota bacterium
GAGCCGAGCACGCACTCGCGCATCAAATTAAAATCGCGACTGTGTTTGATCACTGCACCTCCGGCCACTTCGCCCAACCGCTGGCCCTGCAACTGATAGCGCTCGATCAGTCCATTCATCGCGGCAAGCATCATGTCTTGATTGCTGGCATTGGCATAGCTGGTGTTGTGGCGAGCAAACGGAATGCGGTTGTATCCGACCACGGCAATTTTTCTTGGAAGATTGGTAAGCATAACGTGTTGATTGGTGTTTACAAGTAAGAAAATATTGAACACAAAAGTTCGATTGCAGAATTAAAAAATAAAAGCCCAACACGGGTTGGGCTTTCGTATGGCAGAGGAGGAGGGATTCGAACCCCCGGAACCCGTGAAGGTTCTCCGGTTTTCAAGACCGGTGCAATAAACCGCTCTACCACTCCTCTGTTTATCCTCTGTAGCTTCAGCGAGGATTTACCTTATTAACCTTCAGTGAGAAGATTACTAATCCTCATAATTTCCGCGAGGATTTAATTTGGGATGCAAAACTAATCGGAATTTCTTTTAAGGCAAAAGCCAAACTACGATTACCTGAAGCTTTTGGTGATTTTCTTAACCCGTTGATGGCCTGCTATCGCTTCCATCTTACGTCCGTAGTGCAGGCTGGCGTTGATTTCGTATCCGAACAAAAGTATAACGGTGACTAATTGCACCCACGCCATCAGCGCAATGAGTGCCCCGATCGAGCCATACACTTTGTTGTAACTGCTAAAGTTGGTGATGTAATACGAAAACCCGTACGACACCCCAAGCACGGCCAGCGTGGCAATGAGCGAGCCGATCGAAAAGAAACTCCAGTTGTAGTGTACTGCTGGCCCGAAATAATAAATGAACGAGATGGCAATAAAAAACACTATGAAGATGATGATGAACCGCAGCACAAACAAAAAATAGAGCGTGTACGGATCTAAATTTAAGCTGCTGAATTTTTCGAGGTTGTTGGTAACGTAGCCAAGTGCCAACTCGCCAGCGATGAGCAGCGCCACGGCCAACACCACCACCACCGCCAACATGAGCGTGAGCCCAGTGGCCGTAAGCCTCATACGCAGCCAATGTCTTCGCTCTACCGTGCGATAGCATGCATTGAAAGCGCGCATCAACGCCATCGTGCCATTGGTGGAGAGATAGAGTGCAAGCACAAAACCAAAGGTGAGCAAGCCTCCGCGTTGGTTGCTCACAATATCAAACACGGTGGAAGAAGCAGCCGCATACATGGTGGTGGGAAGCACATCTTTCAAAAATTGCATGATCGTGGCCGTGGTGATCTCAGGGAAATAAACCGACACATACGGAATGAGCGTAAATAAAAAAATGATGGCCGGAAAAATGGCGAGGATAAAATTGTAGGCCACTCCGTTGGAGCGGTCCATGATTTCATCTTCATTGATGTTGTGAATAAATATTTTTAAAAAATTGTAGAGCGAAAGATTGTCGAATCTTTTGAAACGGATTTTCTTTAGCCAGCTGCGCGAAGTGCGGGCCGTGGTGTATTTTAATATTCGTTTGCGGGTAACGTACTTCATCCGAAAAAAGGTTTGAGTACGTGTTGAAAATGTTCCGGTGGCCGGCACGGCTTACCCGATGCTTTGTTGACAAAAGCAAGTAGGGTTTCGCCTTGATGAATGAGTTTGCCTGATCCATTAAAGATTTCATACTCAAAACGGATGCGCACACTTGGCTTCTCGCGTATGGTCGTTACAATGCGAAGTGCATCGTCATACAAGGCGGGCGAGTGATAGACCGATTTGTTTTCGAGCACGGGCATCATCACACCACTTTCTTCCAACTCTTTATAAGTAAGGCCCAATTGACGCAAGCTTTCCACACGCCCCACTTCATAGTACATGGCATAGTGGCCATAATAGACAAAACCCATTTGGTCGGTTTCGCCATAGCGCACGCGCACAGTAGTTTCAGATCGGTACATTATTTTTTCTTTTGTTGCGCCTTCTCCATCTCTGCGGTCAACGCTTTTTGGTATTTGCGTGCATTTCGGTTGTGCTCGTCCAAGCTGTTTGCAAAATTGTGGTAGCCCGAAAAATCTTCTTTGGCACACATATAATAGTAGTCGTGGTGTTGGTAATTTAACACGGCATCGATGCTGGCAATCTGTGGCACATTGATGGGCCCAGGCGGAAGCCCCGTGTGTTTATAGGTGTTGTAGGGCGAGTCGATTTGTTTATGCCCGTTGAGTACGCGCTTCAATCCAAAATCGCCCGAGGCATAGACCAATGTGGGGTCGGCCTGAAGGGCGATGTCTTTTTTGAGCCGATTGATGTACAGCCCCGCGATCACGTGAGCTTCATCTTGCTTCACCGACTCGGCCTGAACGATCGAGGCCAATATTGAAACCTCAATGGGTGTGAGCCCTGCTTCTTTCGCTTTGTTGATGCGTTCTTCCGTCCAAAATTTTTTGTACTCCATGTTCATCCGGTTCACCAATTCTTCGGGCGAGATATTGAAATACACTTCGTAGGTGTTGGGCAAAAACAGGCACAAAATATTTTCTTTGTTAAAACCTGCTTGGTTGTTGGCAATGAATTGATCCAACGCATCATCCAGTTCGCTGGGCTGCACGCCAATGTTCTTAGTAATCTTTTCTACCAGTTCGTTGCGCAGGCGCACATACGAAAACGTAATTTTCACGGGCTCTTGCTGTCCGGCTTTTAAAATATTCAAGGCTTGCAGATTGGTCATTCTTTTGCGAAGGATGTAGCGCCCCGGCTTGATGGCCTTATCGTAGCCATACAGCCGCGCCAAAAAACTGAACGACACCATGTCGTTTACAAAATGGTTGTCGTAAAGTTGAACTTGCACAGTGGCAAACGTAGCCCCAGGCCGGATGACAAAAGCACGATCTTCTTCTTCGATTAAAATATTGGGGGTGTAGCAGATTTGATACGAGTAAAAAACGAACGTGATCAGCAGCATCGAGCCGATCAGGTAAAACGCGAGCTTGAATTTATTTACTTCGGCCATAAATTTTTAAAACTAAATTCAAAATTACTAAAAAGTAATTCGTAACGAATCAAGTCTCAAGCATCCAACATCCAGTTTCTATATCTTGCACCCTCAATGCCAGCCGAGCTTCTCTCCATTCACCCCCAAAACCCTGAGCCGCGAAAAATCAATCGCGTGGTGGAGGTGTTGCAAAGGGGCGGTGTCATTGTTTATCCCACCGATACCATCTATGGCATTGGCTGCGATTTGATGAACCGAAGGGCGGTGGCGCGTGTGTGCCAGATCATGGAGGTGAAGCCATTGAAACTGAACCTCTCTTTTATTTGCAACGACCTCAGCCACATTTCGGAATTTGTAAAACGGATTGACACCCCCGTTTTTAAAATTTTAAAAAAGACATTGCCAGGGCCGTTCACTTTTATTTTTGAATCGAGCAGCCAGGTGCCAAAGATTTTGGGCGTGAATAAAAAGACGGTGGGCATTCGCATCCCCAACCATCCCATTCCGTTGGCCATTGTAAAGTTGTTGGGCAACCCACTCATCACTTCGTCTATCAAAGACGATGACGTAATCAAAGAATACACGACCGACCCCGAAGAAATTTTTGAAGACTTTAAAAACCAAGTGGACTTGTTGATTGATGGTGGTGCCGGTGGCAATGTTCCTTCTACCGTAGTTGATTTTACCAATGACGAACCGGAGATTACAAGACAAGGGTTGGGAGTTTTTGAAAATTATTCTTGATCAATTTTTTAACTGAGATGAACACGATCCTCCTCGAGTCGCATTACCTTCCTTCGCTCGAATATTTTTGTGCGCTATTTCCTTTTGAAAATATTGTTTTGGAACGGCACGAGAACTTTGTCAAGCAATCTTACCGCAACCGATGCCATATCAATACCGCGCACGGTGTGAAGATGCTCACTATCCCGCTAAAGGAAAGACATGGCAAAATGCCGATGAAAGAAGTTCAAGTAGAGGCCGGAACGCGTTGGCGCAACAATCATTGGCGCACCATCGAGACGGCCTACCGCAAAGCACCGTACTACGATTACTATTCTGAGGAACTAAAAAATATTTTGTACTCTGGCCACGAGCTCTTGTTCGATCTGAACACTGACCTGCTGTCATTCTGTCTGCAACACATCGGCCTTCAAAAAAATATTTCGGCAAGTGTGGCGTACGAACAAGTGGACACAAAAAGCAGTACCGACTTCCGTTCAAGCATTACCAACAAAAAACCAGTTGCATCACGTTCGGTCTATCAAACGAAATCGTACTATCAAGTTTTTGGCAATGAATTTGCATCCAACCTCAGCTTTATCGATTTGTTGTTTTGCGAGGGGCCGCAAGCGTTTGAATTGATCAAGGCTTCGTGCCGCAGTTGAACAAATAGAAAATAAAAGTTGTTGGTAGGGTGGCTCAAAAGAGCTCCCTCTTTATTTTTTGAATTATCAAGCCTAAACTTATACATTTACATATCTCAAGATTTTATGCCGCACATGGAAGCAAAATTTTCTAACCGGGTCAAAGAAGTGATTACCCTGAGCCGGGAAGAAGCGTTACGATTGGGCCACGATTATATTGGCACCGAGCATTTGATACTCGGCATGATTCGCGAAGGCGAAGGCGTGGCCGTGGCGGTGTTGAAAAAATTAGGAGTGCACTTGGAGCAATTGCGTGGCGAGATCGAAAAAGTTTCGAAAGGAACAGCTACGCACGAAATCAAAAACGTGGCCAACATTCCGCTCACGCGCGCCTCCGAAAAAATATTAAAGATCACGTACCTCGAAGCAAAAGTTTTTAAAGCACAATTGATCGGCACCGAGCATTTGCTGCTTTCCATTTTGCGCGACCCCGATAATTTGGCAACACAGATCCTGAATAAGTTTGATGTAGCCTACGATGTGGTGAAAGAGATGCTCGAGTACCAACATGAAAATCCGAAGGCTGCTTCCGATACGGATGACCCGGACGAGGACTCATCCAAAATGTTTGGTAGTGGCGTAGTGCCAGGCGCGGGCAAAGAAAAGAAAGGCACAGAAAAATCGCGTACTCCTGTGCTCGACAATTTTGGCCGCGATCTTACCCGCATGGCCGAAGACAACAAGCTCGATCCGATTGTAGGGCGCGAAAAAGAAATAGAACGGGTAGCGCAAATTCTTTCACGAAGAAAAAAGAACAACCCCATATTAATAGGTGAGCCGGGCGTTGGCAAAACAGCCATTGCCGAAGGGCTTGCACTGCGCATCATTCAAAAGAAAGTTTCGCGTGTGCTTTTTGGCAAGCGCGTGGTCACGCTCGACTTGGCTTCGCTGGTAGCAGGCACAAAATACCGTGGCCAGTTTGAGGAACGCATGAAGGCCGTGATGAACGAACTGGAAAAATCACCCGATGTGATCTTGTTTATCGATGAACTTCATACCATTGTAGGTGCTGGCGGTGCATCCGGTTCGCTCGATGCTTCAAATATGTTTAAGCCAGCATTGGCGCGCGGAGAAATTCAATGCATTGGAGCTACCACGTTGGATGAATACCGCCAGTACATTGAAAAAGATGGAGCGTTGGCACGCAGGTTTCAGATGGTGCTGGTGGACTCCACTTCGGTGGACGAGACCATCCAGATTTTAGAAAATATCAAAGAAAAATATGAAGACCATCATCACGTTAATTACACATCAGAGGCATTGGCGGCTTGCGTAAAACTTTCTGATCGTTACATCAGCGACCGCTTCTTGCCCGACAAAGCGATTGATGTGATGGACGAAGCGGGCGCTCGCGTGCACATCAACAACATCCACGTGCCGGAAGATATCGTGAAGTTTGAAGAGGCTATTGAAGAGGTGAAGAAAGAAAAAAACCGCGTGGTGAAAAGCCAGAAGTACGAAGAGGCCGCTCAACTGCGCGACAAGGAAAAGAAGTTGATCGAGCAACTCGATCTGGCCAAGGCCCGCTGGGAAGAGAAGACACGTACTGAAAAATACACGGTAACGGAAGATAATGTAGCCGATGTAGTCGGAATGATGACGGGCATCCCCGCCAACCGTATTGCACAAAAGGAGAGCAACAAACTGCTCGGCATGGGCGAACAGTTGAGCGGCAAGGTGATTGGCCAAGAGGAAGCCATCGGTAAATTAACAAAGGCGATCCAGCGTACACGCGTTGGTTTAAAAGACCCGCGCAAGCCAATCGGTTCTTTTATTTTCCTTGGCCCTACCGGGGTAGGAAAAACAGAACTCGCCAAAGTATTGGCCAGCTACCTGTTTGATAAAGACGATGCCATCGTGCGGATTGACATGAGCGAGTACATGGAAAAATTTTCGGTGTCACGCTTAGTAGGCGCGCCTCCCGGCTATGTGGGCTATGAAGAAGGTGGACAACTCACCGAGAAAGTAAGGCGCAAACCGTACAGTGTGGTGTTGCTCGATGAAATTGAAAAAGCCCACCCTGATGTTTTCAATATTTTATTGCAAGTGCTCGATGATGGAATCTTAACGGACGGCTTGGGCAGGCGTGTGGATTTTAGAAACACGATCATCATCATGACTTCCAACATCGGTGTGCGCGATCTGAAAGATTTTGGCGCGGGCATCGGCTTTGCTACTAAAGCAAGGCAAGAGAACGTGGAAGAGCAGATGAAGAGCACCATACAAAGTGCGTTGAAGCGCGCCTTCAGTCCGGAGTTCCTCAATCGCTTAGATGACGTGATCGTGTTCAACTCGTTGCAGCGCGGGCACATCCACAAAATCATTGACATCACGCTCGGGAAACTTTTTGCAAGAATTCTTTCTCTTGGCTATAATGTAGAGCTCTCCGATAAGGCAAAAGATTTTCTTGCCGAGAAGGGCTATGATCATCAGTTTGGCGCGCGTCCATTGAACCGCGCCATCCAAAAATATTTGGAAGACCCGGTGGCTGAAGAAATACTGAAAGGCGAAGTGGGCGAAGGGGGCACGATCATAGCCGACTACGAAGGCACAGGCGACCTGTTGACGATCAAGGGCAGGAAAGCCAAAGCATCCTCGAAGGAGAAGAAAGAATGATTTGATTTTCAAGAATAGATATAAAGGCAGGGTCACCTGCCTTTATTATTTCAGAGAAACATCTTGTAGTTTCAAAATTTGCTATTCTTCTCACTTCAAGCCTACGAAGATTTAGCCTAGGTGTCCCACCTTCCCAAAAACTAATTTTCTCTTTTTTCCCTCCCGATGGCTGCACCGTAATATCTTTGCGGCCTTATTTTATTTTTAAGAAATCCTTATGATCTCTGTCGATGCAGTGAGTGTGGAGTTTAGCGGCTCCACGTTGTTCAGCAACATTACCTTTAACATCAACGAAAATGACCGCATCGCCCTCATGGGCAAAAATGGTGCGGGCAAATCGACCCTGCTCAAGATCATGGCCGGAATAGGAAAACCCACACGGGGAAAAATTTCTGCCCCCAAGGATGCCGTGATTGCTTACTTGCCACAGCACCTGCTCACTAATGATGACTGCTCGGTGTTTGAAGAAACATCAAAAGCGTTTTTTAAAATCTTGAACATGAAAAACCGAATGGACGAGTTGAATTCGCAGTTGGAAACGCGCACGGATTATGAATCGGATGAGTATTCAAAAATTATTGAGCAAGTATCTGAGCTTAGCGAAAAATATTATTCGATTGAAGAAACAAACTTTGATGCGGAAGTAGAAAAAACCTTGATGGGCTTAGGTTTTGTGCGGCCGGATTTTACACGATCCACCAGTGAATTTAGCGGAGGATGGCGCATGCGAATTGAGTTGGCAAAGATTCTTTTGCAAAAACCAGATTTGATTTTGTTGGATGAACCCACCAACCACCTCGACATTGAATCGGTGCAATGGCTCGAAGAATTTTTGAAAACCAATGCGAAAGCGGTGATTGTGATCAGCCACGATAAAACGTTTGTCGATAAGCTCACCAACCGCACCATCGAAATTACGATGGGCCGCATCTATGATTACAAAACCAACTACTCACATTATTTGCAGTTGCGCAAAGAAAGACGCGAGCAACAACAAAAACATTTTGACGATCAGCAAAAAGAAATAGCCGACATCGTTGGTT
>JAYWDN010000004.1:0-20181 GCA_043780615.1 Bacteroidota bacterium
AAAATGTATTCGTCCTGATCGAGTGCTGCAGTGATACCCACCGAGATTGCTTCTTGCCCGATACCGCTAAACCATTTGCTGATTTTATTTTGGCGGAGCAGAATAAGCATCTTCTCTTCGATCAACCGGGGGCGAAGAAGCGATTCATAAAGCTGAAGAAGTGTTTCGTCAGAATATTTTTTGCGGGAGAATTTCATAAAGCGTTAGAATGCCGCAAAGTTAGGGGAGTTTTGGAAGGCAGAAAATTAGAAGGGATATGAGCATGTATGTGAATTACTTGAGTTTTGCCAGCAACTCATTAACGCAAGGGCAATGACCCCAATAATCTAATAATCCAAATGATGGCCACTTAATTGTATTATCTACAACGATGAAACTATCTTTAGTTAGCCTCATTTTAATTCCTTCATCACTATCTTTTGAAACCCACAGTCCTTCTCTCTTTCCGGTTAGATTAGTGCCTGTTACAGGAGCAATTAAAAACAATCCATTTTTTTCATCGCGCAAAACAACCACAGGCCGACACTTGCTTTCAAAAATATTATCTTTGTAAGGAAAAGGAATTGAAAACATATCACCCGGCTGAATCATAAATGGGTGACGCTTGATTATTATTTGAGCATTACAACGTCACCATCTTCCCAAATCCCTTCGAGATTTTTAGATAGGTGTCCCAACAAATCCTGTTGTTCTTTCGTGAATGGTTGAGATAGGTGAGGGTAAGCTGTTTTATGAAGCCTTTCTTCAGCTTCAAGAAAAAATGTTCTTGAAACATTTATTTGATTAAAAAGAGGTTTAAACAAAAAGAAGTTTGAAGTAGGTTTTAATTTAATGATTACTTGATCCGTCACTATTCTCCTGGTCTTTATGGCATGATGAAACAACATAACTGCTCTTCCATCTGCATTCATAATCTCATGAAATAACAATTTTGTAATTGCCTGTAATCTCCAATTGGCATATTTTAAGAGAATCCACACTGCAAATGATACCAAAGCAAAAATTGGCATTAATATAACAATGCCTAATAATCCAGTGATTTTATTGATGAAATAATAAAGTCGATTTACATAGTAAATAATTGCTTTAAGAATAATTTCTAATGGATTTAATTCTTCGGAAAGTATGAACTGGTGAGTCATGGAAGAATCGTTTAGCCGCAAAACTCTATTTATCAATAACTTATGAGTAACTCTGAAACGAAATTTATAGTAAATAGTTTAATAAAAAAAACAAAATATTGATGTTTAGTTACTCAAACTGAGAACAACTTACCAGATTATGCTTCCGCCTTCTCCATCACCATCTCCATGTCAGGTTTGCTCTCATCGGTGAGCTTCACTTTGCCGCGCTCGGCACGGGTGATGCGTGAGTACAAAGAAATATTTTTATCAAATAAGAAGCGAAAGAAAAGTTTTGTCCACGATTGGTGTGAGAAAAGTGAATCATAAAAAGTAGGTGCACTCTTTTTTAGATCGGGCAATCGGTTCCACGGGATGGAAGGAAAATCGTGATGCTCGTTGTGATAGCCTACATTGAATGCCACGGTGTTCAATCCACCATAGTAACTATACGTCTCTTGCGTTTCGCTGAGGGTAAGGTAATGCTCTTGAATCCAACGCGCACCCAGCGGGTGAAGCCCAACAGAAAAGAAAAAACTGACCAGCATAAAAACCAATGCCTGCGGGCCAAAGAAAATCCAGATGGCCACATCAAATAAAAGTTGAATAATCCAATTGGTGATGATCCAGCCATCCACCGGTTTTATTTCTTTCAACCGAAACGTGCGGATCACTTGAAAGACGGGGAACAGCAGCAACCAAAATGTTTTTCCTAAAAAAGAATTGTTAAACAATTTTGCTTCCCAAAAATCCGGCAGGTCGGCATCGAGTTCGTGCACGCCTTGAAACGAATGGTGCTTGATATGGTATCGCTCGAAGGAAATTGCGGATGGAAAAACGTGAGGCAAATTGGATACGATCGCGGCAAGACGGTTCAGCGATTTATTTTTGAAGAGCAGATGATGCGAACATTCGTGGATCATCACAAACAACGCGTGATTGAAAAAAGCACCCACGCCATAAGCTACCAACAGCACAACCCACCAAGCTGAATCTCTAACCAAAAAAGAAATCCCGATCATGCCTCCCACGAGGCCAAGGATAGCAAAAATCGTCAACGGGTTTTTGCCCATCAGTCTTTTTACATCCGGGTATTGCTTCAAAATTTGCAGGGTGCGGATGCGGTGCGGCTCGGATTGGCTCGAGAAATGGAATGAATTGTTGGTCATAAGGATGCGAAGTTTGCAATAATTACTGAAAGGCAAAAACATTCATTGTCACGAATCCAAAAACTCGGGTTATTTTTGAGTGTTATGATTGCTTTTAATGAATTCACTTTAAACAACGGCCTGCGCGTGATTGTGCATGAAGACCACACCGTGCAAATTGCCGTGATGAATATTTTGTACGAGGTGGGCTCGCGCGATGAAGACCCGAACAAAACGGGGTTTGCCCATTTGTTCGAACACCTGATGTTTGGCGGCTCAAAAAACATTCCGACCTACGATGAGCCCTTGCAGTTGGTGGGCGGAGAGAACAACGCCTTCACCAACACCGACATCACCAATTATTATCTCACGGTGCCTGCCGCCAATCTCGAAACTGGATTTTGGTTGGAGAGCGATAGGATGTTGAGTCTGTCGTTCGACCCAAAAGTGTTGGAAGTGCAACGCAAAGTGGTGATCGAAGAATTTAAACAACGCTACCTCAACCAACCGTATGGCGATGTGTGGCTGAAGCTTCGGCCACTGGCCTACCAAGCGCATCCATATCAATGGGCAACCATCGGCAAAGAAATTTTGCATATCGAAAATGCAACATTAGACGATGTGAAATATTTTTTCTTTACGCATTATGTGCCCAACAATGCCGTGCTGGTGGTGGCCGGAAATGTGACTCTCGAACAAATAAAACAACTTTCTAAAAAATGGTTTGAGCCAATTCCTTCCGGGGAAAAGAAAAATAGAAACCTGACTGTCGAACCAAAACAAAATACCAAACGCATTTTAGATGTAGAGGCCAACGTTCCTGCCCATGCCTTGTACAAAACTTTTCACATGCCGGGCCGCTTCCATGCCGATTACTATGCCGTTGACATGCTCAGCGATGTGCTGGGCCGGGGCGAATCGAGCAGGTTGTATCAAGCACTGGTAAAAGAAAAAGAGGTTTTTACTTCTGTGTCTTCTTTTGTGATGGGCACTGTCGATCCGGGCTTGCTTGTGGTCAACGGTCGTTTGCAGGATGGAGTAACCCTAAAAGAAGCAGAAAAAGAAATGGATGAGGTGTTGCAAAAAATAATTTCTAAGGGAGTGAGTGAAGATGAACTGCGCAAAGTAAAAAACCAATCGGCCGCGAGCATTGAGTTTGGCGAGGTGGAAGTGATCAACCGCGCCATGAACCTCGCCTTTGCTTCCCTCAGCGGCAATGCTAATTTAGTGAACACGGAAATTGAGCGCATCGAAAAAATTTCGGTTTCTGATATTGAAAGAGTGGCAATAGAAATTTTGATGGAAGAAAATTCGAGCGTGATGTATTATCATGCGGTAAAAAAATGAAAATACGCGTAGGCTTTGGCTTTGATGTACATCCGCTGGAAACTGGCAGGGGCTTTTGGTTGGGCGGTATAAAATTGGAATCGGCAAAAGGTGCTGTTGGTCACAGCGATGCCGATGTGCTTATTCACGCTATCTGCGATGCGTTGCTGGGGGCCGCCAATCTGGGCGATATTGGATTTCATTTCTCCAATACCGATGAGCAGTGGAAAGGAAAGGACAGCAAATTCTTTTTGAAACATGTTACTCAAATGCTTTCCGAAAAAGGCTGGTCGATTGAAAACGTGGACTGCACACTTACGTTGGAAAAACCAAAGATCAATCCACATATTTCTGAGATGAAAAAAGTACTCGCCCCGCTCATGAATATTTCTGAAGAGGATATTTCCATCAAAGCCACCACCAACGAAAAGCTTGGCTACGTTGGTCGTGAAGAGGGCGTGAATGCGTATGCCGTGGCGTTGATTACTAAAACAATATGAGCAAGTTTAAAAAAAATATTGGATAAACTTTTTCGGGGATCCTCCGATAATAATTTTGATTTTGACGAACTTGTTTCTGTACTAAAGCATTTAAAATTTAACTTTAGGATAAAGGGAAGCCATTATATTTTTTACAAGGATGGGATTGAGGAGATCATTAACTTGCAAGTAAAACATGGGAAAGCAAAACCCTATCAAGTAAAACAGGTTAGGAACATACTTTTAAAACACAAACAGATTGATCAATGAAAAATGAAAATAAATACGAAGTGGTGATCTATTGGAGCAAAGCAGACGATGCATTTATTGCCGAAGTCCCCGAGTTGCCTGGATGTGCCGCAGACGGAAAAAGTTACAAAGAAGCCTTAGCCAATGTAGAGGTTGTTGTTAGTGAATGGATTGATATTGCACGCGAGTTGAAAAGACCAATCCCTGAGCCAAAAGGAAAACTAATGTATGCCTGATGGATTGCAAATTATTTCAACTTCGGATGGCTCACATTCTCTTTTAAATCAGAAGCTCAACGAAACCTATCACTCCACGCACGGAGCTATCCAAGAATCAACTCATGTTTTTGTAAAAAATGGATTGCAATTTTGGATTGACGAAAATAAAACAACAGAGGTTTCTATTTTGGAAGTTGGCTTTGGCACCGGCCTCAATGCATTGCTTGCGCTGAAAGAATCCATCGATCAAAAAATAAAAATCCATTACACTTCACTGGAAGCATTCCCGGTTTCTGTAGAACTCGCAGCAGAACTGAATTATCCAAAGCAAATTGATCTACCGTCATCCGAAAAATTCTTTGGCCAACTTCACTCCGCCACATGGAATATTTCCGTAGCCATCACCCCCGATTTTATTTTAGAAAAACGAGAAGGGAAAATTCAAGAAATGATTTTGGATGAAGCTGTTTACGATCTTGTTTTCTTCGATGCCTTTGCGCCATCTACACAGCCCGAAATGTGGGAGAATGCTGTTTTAAAAAAAGTGGTTCATTCCATAAAACCCAACGGAGTGTTTGTTACTTATAGTGCCCAAGGCCAACTGAAAAGGAATCTGAAATTGCTTGGACTGCTTGTAGAATCATTATCCGGGCCGCCCGGGAAAAGGGAAATGGTGAGGGGAATGAAAGGGAGTTAAGATTTTAAATTTATGATTTACGATTGTAGTTTTTGAGCGACCATTCAGTCGCAAATCCTTCCTATCTTTACAGACGAGAATCTTTATGGCCAACAAGCTCATTCAACCGATTTTGTATTCCGATATAAAGGAAAAAAATATTTTTGAAAGGAAGATGTTCAAACCACTTTCTCCAACGGAGAGTTTGATACACACCCTTGAGGTGATGGACTGGATGGCCTCTATGAAAAAAAGACAACCCCATCCTGAGGATACGCTATACCCTTGGATCATTTTAAAGTTCAAGAAATGATTTCCAACGAAATGCGGAGCATTCTGCAAAATGTGTACGGCATTTTCAGTCGCCATCAAGTTGATTGTTTATTAGTGGGTGGAGCTGCTGTGGGTTTTTATGGCTATCAAAGGGTTTCGGGAATATCTGTATTCAAACCTGAATTGAAAACAGACCTGGATTTTTGGTATTCTCCCAGCCACGATAATTTTATTAAAATACTCAAGGCATTGAGCGAGTTGAAAGTTGACACTACGGAATTGGAAAAAATTATTTTTGATCCTCAAAAAACATATTTGAAAATACCCTTTGAAAAATTCCACATTGACTTTTTACCTCAAATGATGGGACTTCCGTCATACGCAAGTGGAAAAAAAAATGCACGAAAAGAAATAATTGATGGCCATGAACTTTTTATAATTGGATTGAGCGATTTGATCGCTAACAAGATTGCGATTGGACGTGCTATTGATAAAGAGGATTTAGATTACTTGAGTAGCCTTCATAAAGAAAAATAATTGCCGGTGTCAAAACTCATAAAAATTGGAACCGTGCAGATGAGCTGCACCAACAGCAAAGAGGAAAATCTTGCGAAAGCAATTTCTAAAGTTAGAGAAGCCGCCAGCAAAGGCGCACAAATTGTTTGCCTGCAAGAGCTTTTCACTTCATTGTATTTCTGCGATACCGAAGACTACGAACATTTCAAACTAGCCGAATCCATTCCTGGCCCATCGACAGAAAAATTATCATCGGTCGCAAAAGAATTAGGCGTAGTGATCATCGCATCGCTTTTTGAAAAAAGGGCGCAGGGAATTTATCACAACACTACGGCCGTTCTCGATGCGGATGGAACTTATCTCGGCAAGTACCGCAAAATGCACATCCCCGATGATCCATCGTACTACGAGAAATTTTATTTCACCCTGGGCGATCTTGGCTACAAAGTTTTCAAAACCAAATTTGCTACGCTTGGAATTTTGATTTGCTGGGACCAATGGTATCCTGAGGCCGCACGCATCACCGCATTGATGGGCGCAGAGATTTTATTTTACCCCACGGCCATCGGCTGGGCCACTTCGCAAGATGAAGCCACCAACACGGAGCAATACAATGCGTGGCAAACGATTCAACGCAGTCATGCCATAGCAAACGGTGTGCACGTGGTGAGCGTGAACCGTGTGGGCTTCGAGCAAAATGGCGCGATGAAATTTTGGGGCGGCTCTTTTGTGGCCAATCCGTTGGGAAGTATTTTGTACAAAGCCTCGCAGGATGTCGAAGAAGTGAACGTAATAGAAGTTGATCTCGCTAAGACCGACAGCATCCGCACGCATTGGCCGTTCTTGCGCGACCGCAGAATAGATTCGTACCAGCCGATCACCAAAAGATTTATTGACGAAGATGAAGAAATTTAAAATCCAAGATTCAAACAGCAATCGTGAATTTATAAGTTGAAATTTTGAATCAGCTCCGTTGGAGTCATTTCGGTAAAATCTTTGATCACCACTTTTGTTCCGAGTTCTTGCGTTGAATGAGTGGTCGCCACGCCTACCACCGGGCAACCGGCCGCACGGGCAGCTGCAAGCCCTGAAAGTGAATCTTCAAAAACAATGCACTGTGCTGGTGGAAGATTCAAACGCTGTGCACATTTGATATAAATCTCTGGGTTGGGTTTGCCCTGGTTCACATCTGATTCATCCAATAGGATGTTGAAATATTTTTTTAACCCCGTAGCGGCCAAAACAAAATCCACATTGCTGCGTGGTGCCGATGTGCCAATGGCGCGCGGAATCTTCAACACATCCATTTGATCCAAAAACAATTTCAATCCTGCCAATGACCTAATATCATTTTTGTAAAGATTACGGAACATCTGTTCTTTTTCTTCTCCATAAAAATTGAGTTCATCTGCTGAAAGGGTTCGTCCAAATAAATTGGGAATCCATTCTTTATTCGTGCGGCCGTAGATTTTTTTTGTCAGCCCTTCTTCGTCCAAGTGATAGCCATAGTTGCTGGCAAATTGACGTAAGGCAATTTTATGAAATGGATTGCTGTCGATGATCACACCGTCCATGTCAAAAATAAAAGCGAAAGAGTTCATTGGGATTAATTACGAATTAAGATTTACGATTTGCTTTCGTGAAATTAATAATTAGTGGAAGCACACGTGGGATTCATTATCTTTATTCTTGCATTCAGTCTATCGGCTAATCGACAATTCGATACATTGACTAATCATTGATGCGGTGGGGAAGATCGCAGCTTCGTAAGAGGTAAACAGATCTGAATTTCTCAATTAGCATCGACTGATCGCCATTGACGAATTGACTAATTAATTATAACTTGGGCAACCCAAAAACCAACCTATCTATGAACAACCGCCAGATTTTCCTCGTTATTTCATTTGTTGTCATTGCCGCGCTTGGCGCATGGACTTATTATTGGCATGATGCCGCCTTCTTTTACATCCTTGTGCTGCCATTTATTTACATGGGCGTTGTCGACATGATTCAAGTCAGGCAATCCATCAAAAGAAATTTTCCACTCTTTGGCCGTCTGCGTTATGTGTTTGAAGACTTGCGCCCGAAGATTCAACAATATTTTGTAGAGAGCGATACCGATGGTGCGCCGATCAACCGCAACGAACGCTCGATCGTTTATCAACGCGCCAAAAAACAAATCGATACGGTTCCATTCGGAACGCAGCTTGATGTGTATGCGGAGGGTTATGAGTGGATTACCCACTCCATCGCCCCCAAAGATTTTCATAAGATGGATCACAATCCACGCGTACGTTTTGGTGGTGAAAAGTGCACTCAACCTTACGACATGAGTGTGCTCAATGTGTCGGCAATGAGTTTTGGATCGTTGAGCCAGAATGCCATTGAAGCGTTGAATGCGGGAGCGAAAATTGGAGGCTTTGCTCATAACACAGGCGAAGGAGGGTTGAGCCCTTATCATTTAAAACATGGTGGCGACATTATCTGGCAGATTGGTACTGGATATTTTGGCGCAAGAACGGAAGACGGAAATTTTTCTGACATCGCTTTTCAGCAAAATGCGATAAAACCAAGCGTGAAAATGATTGAGATAAAATTATCTCAAGGTGCCAAGCCAGGGCACGGTGGGATTTTGCCGGCCATAAAAAATACACCCGAGATCGCTGCCATCCGTTTGGTGAAAGTGGGCACTACAGTTTTCTCACCGCCTTTCCACAGTGCATTTTCCACACCGATTGAATTAATAAAATTTATTGAAAAACTTCGTACACTTTCAGGTGGGAAACCCGTAGGATTTAAACTCTGTGTTGGCCGCAAAGCAGAATTTTTTTCTATCTGCAAAGCGATGGTTCATCTCAATAGCTATCCCGATTTCATCACGGTTGATGGGGGCGAAGGAGGCACAGGAGCAGCGCCTCCTGAATTTTCCAATTTCGTAGGCATGCCTTTACTTGATGCCTTGGCCTTTGTCGATGACGCGCTGATTGGCTTTGGCATTCGCAATAAAATGAAATTGATTGCTTCCGGAAAAGTGCTAACAGGCTTCCACATCCTGCGCGCGATGGCGCTCGGTGCCGACACCTGCAATTGCGCGCGCGCGATGATGCTGGCGCTCGGCTGCATTCAGGCTTTGGAGTGCAATAAAAATACATGCCCAACTGGAGTGACTACACAAAATCCTGCGCTGATGGCAGGATTAGTAATCGAAGATAAAAAGACTCGCGTTGCCAACTTTCATAAAAACACGGTGGAAAGTTTCGTAGAGTTGATGGCTGCTTCCGGAATCGATAATCCAGAAAAAATCAATCGCACACATGTGTACAGACGTGTGTTCATGAACCTTGTGAAAAACTATGAAGAGATTTTCCCTACCGTCCCTGTAGGATGTTTGCTCGAGGGCGGTGATGTGCCGTTTGATTATGAAGAATATTTGAAGCGCGCATCAGCTGAAGTGTTTGAGGTGGCATAATTCGTCATCGCGAACACCAGTGCTGTAAGTGCGGTTGGGTGAGGCGATCTCCTGAAAATTAGCTGCGTTCAAAAAAGAGGCCGTTTCGGCCAACACTCAGGCGGATGCATCCCTTCAAACATTATCGGTAACTTTGTGTTACTATTTTTTTAATTTGAAGGCTGCCAAAAAAATTATTTTTTATCTCGCCCTATCGGTGATCGTGCTGGTCATCGCCTTTGGTGCATCGGTCTATTTTTTTAAAGACCGCATCATCCAACAATTTATTAGCGAAGCCAACAAAAAATTGGGAACACCGGTGCAGATTGGGCGCATCGACATTTCGGCCTGGCAAGATTTTCCCAACCTCGCAATCACTTTTACAGATGTGTATGTGGAAGATAGCCACCTGGGCGTTTACCCTCTGCTCACGGCCAAGTCGGTTTCTTTTTATTTGAATGCACTCGAAGCCTTCAACGGGAAATACTCTATTCGCGGCCTGCAAATCCGCGACAGCGAAACGAACTTGAAAGTCGATGCTAAAGGGCAAAATAATTTCACGGTCATAAAAAAATCAGATACCCCTGCCGAAAATATTTCCTTCGACTTGCGCAACGTAAAGCTGACCAATACCAAAGTGACCTTTCAAGATGCACAGAGTTTGCTGCATCACATTTTTGAAAGTGAAAAGCTCACTACCTCGGTGCGGTTGCGCAATGCCGTCTATGAAATCCAAACAGCTGGCGATGTGACCATCGGGCAGATCGGCATGGGCAGACTCACGCTGTTGAAAAAGAAAAGGTTTGAAGTGAATGCAAACGTGAACTACGATGATGAAAATAAAAATGTAGCGATCATCAAATCCAATTTGCTGCTGGAGCGATCTGAATTTGCATTGACGGGCGATTACCACTTCAAAGAGAAAGACGTCATCAACTTGGAGTTGAAAGCGACTAACACCACTATCCAAACGGTGCTTTCACTTTTGCCCGAAACCATCGGCAAAAAATGGAAAGAGTACCAAAGCCGTGGCGAAATTTATTTTTCGCTTTCGCTAAAAGGCGAAGTATCGTCAGTGCGCGACCCGTTTGCATCGGTCAGTTTTGGTTGCAAGAAGGCTTCATTTTTTCATCGAGAGTATAAAACAAAAATTGAAGAAGCCAACCTCGAAGGCTCGTTTGCCACCTCTTCGCTCACCGATTTTTCAAGGGCGGAGCTGTTTATAAAAAATATTTCTGGGCAACTCAACGGCAAGCCTTTTGAGGCAAACTTTTCCTTGCAAAATTTTGACGACCCTTTTGTATCGCTCAATTTCAAAGGTGGAATGGAGGCTGCCTCTATCCTTAATTTTTATCCGATAGAGACCATAAAAGAGCTGAGGGGAACAATTAATGCCGACATTTCTTTTGCTGGAAAAATTTCACTGTTGAAAAACCGAAGCACGGCACAGCAAGTGCAAGCCGAGGGCACGGTAGAACTGAAAGACATTTCTTTCGCTGCGGGTAAACGCGACATCGCGTTCGATCAATGGAGCGGCACTTTGCAGTTCAATAAAAATGATATTGCTATGAGCAACGTACATGGCAAATTGGAGAAGAGTGATTTTTTGTTGAATGGATTTTTAAAGAATGTCATTACGTTTTTGCTTTTCGAAAACCAGCCCATAGGTATTGAAGCAGATTTGAAATCCAAATTTTTAGACCTCGATCAATTAGTGGCCCTTGGCCTTGGCGAAAGCGGATCGAAAGATTTTGGATTTGCAATCTCACCTAACCTCCATTTGAATTTCAACTGCGATGTGAGGCACATGAAATACAAACGCTTTTCTCCACACGAGGTGAAGGGCGACCTGCTGGTGAAAAATCAAGTGGCGATTTCGAAGTACTTTACTTTCAATGCGATGGGCGGCTCGCTCAGTGCCACCGGGATGGTGGACGCGAAAAACACAAAATCCATTGCGGTGTCCTCCTCATTCAAACTTGAAGGCATTCATGTGGACAGTGTGTTTTATGTGTTCGAAAATTTCTACCAAGATTTCATCGAAGACAAAAACCTGAAAGGCAAAGCCAATGCCGATGTGAGCCTTGAGATGTCGCTCAATGAAAAACTTAAACTGTATTCAGAAACATTGACTGCCGATATCGGTGCGGTAATCAAGAACGGAGAACTCAACAATTTTGAGCCACTACAAAAACTGAATCGTTACCTCGATGATCAGGCGTTGAATCATTTATTATTCGCGGATTTAAAAAATGACATCCACATCGAAAAACGAACGATCTACATTCCGCAAATGGAAGTGCGATCGAATGCTACCACCATCACCGTAAGCGGCACGCACACGTTTGATCAGCAGATCGACTACCGCGTGATCGCCCCGTTGCGCAGCAAAAAGAAAATCGATCCCGATGAGGCCTTTGGTGCGATTGAAGAAAGTGGAGGACAATCAAAAATATTTTTGAAGATCATTGGCACCACCGAAAACTATGAAGTGAAACTCGACAAAGAAGCCACCAAGAAAAAAATTGTAAGTGATCTAAAAAAAGAAGTGAAAGAATTAAAAGAAGCCTTTCATAACCGTGGCATCAAAAAGAAAAAGGAAGTTGAGCTGCAGAAGGACGAGTATTTTGATTGGGATAATTGAAATCCTTGAACCACATAGGATCATAGGCACATAGGATTTCAAATAGTTTTAGGGCATCTCTAAAAACCTATCTTTTATTACCTCAACCCTTCACCCTTCTCCAGAAGAGAAGGGTACAAGGAGTTTTTAGAGATGCCCTTTATTTTTTACTATGTTTCTATGTGGTTAAACAGGAGCATAAAAAGGAAAAAATTGAGTTTCAAGAGAACGAGTATTTTGAAGGGGGTAATTATTATTCAAATCGAAATCCCCTTCGCTAACGCACCTGTTGCATACGCACAAACTTCTTCCTTCTCGTTCATCACGCGCACAATTCCAAAAATCCGTTTGTTCACCACTTCGGTTTGCTCGGCACGTACAATTACTTTTTTGGCGAGCAGCGGTTTCACATAATTGATGCTCAGATTGCTGGTGCCTGTCATTCCTTCGGAGTAATGCGTCAAGCCTAAAAGTCCGATGGCGAGATCAGCGAGCATGGCGATCACCGCTCCATTCACTGCTTCGGTACCGATACCACCTTTATGGTATTCCTCTACTGTGTCAATAATCACAAGGGGTTTGGCAATGTCTGTCAGGTCAATACGAATTCCACTGTGCTTGAGTTGAATGGAAGAATTGAAAAACGATTCCATTTCCTTCCAGTTTTTATCGATGGCCGTTTGGCGGATGCGGTGAAGGTTGGTGAGGTTCATTTTTAAGTGATGAAACGTAAAACTAATAATTTGCCGTCATTGCGAGAACCAGCGGGGAGGTGGGGTGGTCGAAGCGATCCCCGGGTAATTAAATTGATTTAGCTTTTTCCCAATACCCATCCATTTCCGCAAGTGTCATCTCGCCCATTTTCTTTCCGTCTTTGGCCGACTCTGTTTCCAGATATTGAAAGCGTTTGATGAATTTTTTGTTGGTGCGCTCAAGCGCTTCCTCCGCATCGATCTCTAGAAAGCGAGAATAATTCACCAACGAAAAAAGCAAGTCGCCAAATTCGGCCATCACTTTTCCCTTGTTGATTGGTTCATTGGATTCCACATTGAATTCATTTTTGAACTCCTGCATTTCTTCTTCCACCTTTTGCCACACTTGTTCTTTCTTCTCCCAATCAAACCCAACACCGCGCGCTTTGTCTTGAACGCGAATTGCTTTCACCAACGCAGGCAAAGACTTGGGCACACCTTCCAGCACGGATTTATTTCCGGTTCTTAATTTTATTTTTTCCCAATTTTCTTTCACCGTCTTTTCATCGTTGGCTACCACATCGCTGTACACGTGCGGATGACGCTCAATCAATTTATCGCAGATCGAATGGAGAACATCAGCGATGTCAAAGATTTTCATGTCCGAAGCTATGCGTGCATAGAAAACATTGTGCAGCATCAAGTCGCCCAATTCTTTTTTAACCTCGTTCAGGTTGCCATCCAAAATGGAATCAGAAAGTTCATACGTTTCTTCGATGGTGAGATGGCGAAGGCTTTCGAGGGTTTGCTTTTTATCCCACGGACAATTTTCGCGCAACTCGTCCATGATGGTGAGCAGGCGATCAAAGGCTTTGAGTTTGGCTTCGCGATTGAGGTCGGGAGCAGAGAGCGGTTGTTTCATAAGGCCAATTTACGTCCCGATATTTTGGGATACAATTTATGTTGTATGATTTTTTGCAGGCAGCAAACTCAAATCGTACATCGTAAATCGTACATTTGTCAAAATTTTTAATCTGTGACTTTAATCAAATCAATCTCCGGCATTCGTGGTACTATTGGCGGCAAGCCGGGTGAAGCCCTCACTCCTGTTGACGTTGTAAAATTTGCTGCTGCTTTTGGCACGTGGGCAAAATTGCGTGGCGCAAAAAAAATTGTAATTGGTAGAGATGCGCGCATTTCGGGCGAGATGGTGAGCAACTTAGTGAGCAACACGCTGCTAGGGTTGGGGTTGCACGTGGTTGACCTTGGTCTATCGACTACACCAACGGTGGAAATTGCTGTGCCGCTTGAAAAAGCAGGTGGAGGAATAATTCTCACGGCAAGCCATAATCCGATTCAATGGAATGCATTGAAGTTGCTCAATGAAAGGGGTGAATTTATTTCGGCTGCCGATGGTGCTGAAGTTTTGCGTTTAGCGGAGGAGGAGAGTTTTGATTTTGCTCCTGTCGAGAAATTGGGAAACTATTCACAAGCCAATCATTACATTAAAAAGCACATTGAACTAATCAAAAAAAACAAGTTAGTGGATGTGAAGGCGATTCAGAATGCAAAATTCAAAATCGTAGTGGATGCGGTGAACTCATCGGGTGGAATTGCCGTACCGATGCTGTTGAAAGAACTGGGTGTGAAGACAATCAAAAAAATGTATTGCGAACCAACGGGAAGATTTCCTCACAACCCCGAGCCACTTCCAGAAAACATCAAAGCAATTTGTAAGGAAGTAAAAAAAGGAAAATACGATTTGGGGATCATTGTTGATCCTGATGTTGACCGATTGGCGTTGGTGCAAGAAGACGGAAAACCATTTGGCGAAGAATATACGTTAGTGGCGGTGGCAGATTATGTACTCAGTCGGAAAAAAGGAAATACAGTTTCCAATTTATCTTCCACTCGGGCTTTGCGCGATATGACGGAAAAAGCGGGAGGGAAATATTTTGCGGCTGCCGTAGGTGAGGTGAATGTGGTTAACCTAATGAAAGAAACCAAAGCCGTGATTGGGGGCGAGGGAAATGGTGGCGTGATTTTTCCTGAACTGCATTATGGCCGCGATGCGCTGATGGGCATTGCCTTGTTCCTCACTCATCTTGCGAAAAGCAAAATGAAAGTTTCGGAACTTCGAAAATCGTATCCTGAATATTTCATTTCCAAAAACAAAATTGAACTGACCCCAAACATCAATGTCGATCAGGTGTTGGAAAAAATAAAAGAGAAATACCTAAGCGAAATGATCAACACCATTGATGGCGTGAAGATTGACTTCGAAAAAGAAAAAGAGTGGATACATTTGCGCAGGAGCAACACCGAGCCGATCATCCGCATCTATGCTGAATCGCAGAATGAAAAGAAGGCGGATGAGTTGGCCAACAGAATCATCAGGGATATTAAGTCGCTAATCGTTATCAGTTAATCGTACTTAGTACTTCGTAAATCGAAAATAAAAAATGAGAGTTTACTTAGACAATGCGGCCACTACGCCACTTGACCCCGAAGTATTCGAAGCCATGAAGCCCTTCATGCTCGAAGATTTCGGCAACCCTTCCTCCACGCATGCGCACGGAAGAAAAGTGCGCGCAGCGATTGAGTCGGCACGAAAAAAAGTGGCCGAGCTTCTCAACTGCACCCCAGGTGAAATTATTTTTACATCAGGAGGAACAGAGGCCGATAACGCAATCATCACTGGGGCAATTCAAACGTATAAATTCAAACATGCCATCTCTTCGCCTATCGAACATCATGCGGTGACGCATACATTGGAGACATTGGATAAACAAGGTGATGTTAAACTCCATCCTGTGCGTTTGAATGAAAAAGGTCACGTGGATTTGATTCATCTTGAAAGTTTGTTGAAAGAATTTCCGAATGCATTGGTTTCGTTGATGCATGCCAACAATGAAATCGGCAACCTGCTCGACATAAAAAAAGTGGGGGAGCTTTGTCAGCAACACAACGCCTACTTTCACTCGGACACCGTACAAACGATGGGGCATTACAAACATGACCTTAAGCAATTGAAAGTGCATGGCATGACGGCAGCGGCTCATAAATTTCATGGCCCGAAGGGAATTGGTTTTATGTATATCAACAAGGACAAAAAAATTAAACCGATGGTGCACGGAGGTGCGCAAGAGCGCAACATGCGTGGTGGCACGGAGAACACGTATGGAATAATCGGCTTGGCAAAAGCATTGGAAATTTGTTATCGTGAAATGGCCGAGCATGAAGCCCACATATTGAAATTAAAAAGTAGCATGATCGAAAAACTGAAGGCTGCTGTGCCGGGCATAAGCTTTCATGGCGACTCCGAAAATTTAGAGCGTAGCCTTTACACGGTGCTGAATGTTTCGTTTCCTGAATCAGAAGAAAATGAGATGATGCTTTTCAATTTGGATATGCAGGGAATCTCTGCATCGGGTGGCAGTGCTTGTTCGAGTGGTGCATCAACTGGTTCGCACGTGTTGGGAGCTATCTATCCAAATTCAAAAAGAGGCGCGGCTCGTTTTTCTTTTAGTAAATACAATACGATGGAAGAAATTGATTTTGCGATTGAGAAAATTGTCGAAACTGTCGGGAGCAGGAGCAGGATGGTCAGGATGTAAAGATTAACAAGATGATTGAAGATAAATTGACTTATAAAATCATCGGTTGCGCTATGGAGGTGCACAATACACTAGGCAGCGGCTTTCAAGAGGTTATTTATCAGCGCTGCCTTGCCATGGAGCTTCAAATTGCAAGCATTTCTTTTCAACGTGAAGTTGAGCAGCCCATTTTTTATAAAGGAAACGGAGTAGGATCGCGGAGAGCGGATTTTATTGTTGAAGACAAATTGGTTGTTGAGTTGAAGGCCGTGGTGGAACTTGACGATGGTCATTTAGCGCGAGCAAAAAATTATTTAACTGCATACAATTTTGATCATGGTCTTTTGATAAACTTTGGAGCGAAGAGTTTAGAGTACAAACGAATTTTTCGTACTGAAAAAAAAGCAGCAAGAAAATCGTACAATCCAACCCATTTAGTTCATCCTGAAAATCTTGCCCATCCTGATCCTGACTATCTTGAAAAATCCTGGCCATCTTGATGCAGACAATTAGTTTCATAGGATCTGGAAATCTTGCCTGGCACCTTGCGCCAGCCCTTGACAATGCTGGCCTTACGGTGAAAGAAATTTTCAGCCGAAATGCACGGCACGCAGAAGCCTTGACCGAACGGCTCTATCAAGCCGAAGTAAAAGCCACGCTTGATTTTTCGACCAGCTCTTCCTCTATTTTTATTGTGGCCGTCAATGACAGCAGCATCAATGAAATAGCGAGAGAAATAATTTTGCCAGAAGAGGCAGTGCTTGCACATACATCGGGCAGCGTGCCCTTGGCGGACTTGAAATTTGCAGCAACACCTAACATCGGTGTGTTCTATCCATTGCAGACGTTTACCAAAAGCAAAAAAATAGATTTCAAACAGATCCCAATTTTTATTGAGAGCGCGAACGAAGATACTGAAATTGCACTCACTACTTTGGCGAAAGCCATAAGCCACCAAGTAAAAAAAATTACATCCGAAGAAAGGAAGGCGTTGCACATAGCGGCCGTGTTCGCTTCGAATTTTACCAATCACCTTCTCACACTTTCTAAAACAATCATGCAACAAAATAATTTGGAGTATGATTGGCTCAGGCCGTTGATTTTAGAAACTATAAATAAGAGCTTGCAACTTGGCCCTGAAGCCGCACAGACCGGCCCAGCCATGCGTGGTGATTTGGAAATAATGGAAAAACATTTTGATTTTCTGAAAGACGATCCTGCTACGGCCGAGATTTATAAAATTATTAGCCAGCACATTATTGACCACTACCAACCCGATTGACTTTTTTGTACTTTGTAATTCAAAATAATTTATTATGAAACATTTTTTTGTACTCACCCTGATTTCTTTTTCTACACTTTCCTTTTCGCAAGTGGATAATTCAAAAGGACATCCGATGCCTGTCATCGAACCGCTTTATGTAATCGATGGGAAGATCATGCCTGCATTGGTAAAGAGCAAAACCGATCCGACTAAAATGGTATCACCCATTAATTTGATTGCCCCAAATGAAATAAGTGAAGCTCAGGTTTTGAAAGGAATGGAGGCAACGGCCGCTTATGGCGAAGCGGGCAAGAACGGGGCGTTGGTCATCACCACCAAAAAATTCAAAGCACAATGGCGCGAGTCGCTCGATCCTAAAGCAACAGAGATTTGGGAACTGAAGCCAAAAAAAATTACAGCTGGTATAAATGTTGGCGATGCGCCTTCGGATGCGATTGTCCTTTTTGACGGAAAGGATTTGGCACAATGGAGCTCGCCCTCTGGTGGCGAAGCAAAATGGACGGTGAAAGACGGAGCAATGACGGTGGTGCAAGATGCTGGCGACATCATTACCAAAATGACTTTCAACGACATTCAACTTCACCTCGAGTGGAGGTCGCCCGCAGTGGTAACAGGCGAGGGCCAACACCGTGGCAACAGTGGGATTTTTTTGCAGGAGTTTTATGAACTGCAAGTGCTCGACAGTTATGAAAACACAACCTTCTCTAACGGGCTCGCGGGCTCGCTCTACAAGCAGGCCATTCCGTTGGTAAACGTGTGCCGTAAGCCTGGCGAGTGGCAGACTTATGATGTGGTGTACTCGGCTCCACGCTTTAGCGGCAACAGTGTGATTGTGCCGGCCTGTGTTACGGTTTTTCAAAATGGCGTGCTCATCCAAAACCATGTGCAGTTGGCAGGCTCAACACAAGACAAGGGGCTACCGTTTTATCAACCACACGGTAAGGGATCCATCAAACTACAAGACCACGGATGTGCTGTGAGCTACAGAAATATTTGGGCGAGAGAGTTGTGAGATTTGAAATGATCGGTAAATAAATTTTAGTTTGGCTTGACAGCAACGGCTTCTGTTACCATCACTTCGCCTTTGATATGCAACATCACCACACCGCCTTCTACGTTGGCGGTAACGGTAATGGTCTTGTCAAACATATTGGGTGCCGAAGCATTGTAAGTGGCTTTGATGTGGCCTTCGCCACCGGGCATCACGGGCTCGCGCGTCCAGCTGGGAGTGGTACAACCGCATGAGGGCTGCGCGTTGGTGACCAACAATGGCACTTTGCCTTTGTTGGTAAACTTAAATTCGTAAGTGGCCGGCACGCCTTGCTTGATCTTACCGAAATCGTAGGTGGTGGCGGTAGCCCACTGAAACTCTGCCAAGTCAGTTTGGGTCGAGGCCGTCTGTGCAAAACCGATGTTGGCAGTGAGTGCCAACGCTGCGATGAACATTAATTTTTTCATTTTCTTTTTGAATTTTGGGTTAAACTTAATGTGTTCTAATGAACTGTACAAACTTCGTGCTTCAAATTGGGTTGGCCTGTTAACAAAGCCCTAAAAAATGTTAATGCTTTGTTAAACGCTTTTTGCCCAGCCAAAGACGTGATAAATACGCATTACCTTTGTTTGGTGAGCCGAACTACGTTGCGCTTTATTATTGTGTTGGCCGCGGTGAGCATTGCCGGCATCACCGCCACCCAGATCTATTGGGTGCGCAAAGCCTTTGACCTGAAAGAAAACCAATTCAACCGCGATGTGCACGCGGCCCTTCAAGCCGTGGCCGATCGTATTTATGAAATCCACAAAATCCCTACGCCCACCAAGTCGCCCGTAGAGCAGGTGTCCACCAATTATTTTGTAGTGTCGGTAAACGAGCCGCTCAATGCCAGCGTGATTGGTTTTTTGATTGCTTCTGAATTTGAAAAGCGAAACATCACCGTAGATTATGAATACGGCATTTACGATTGTGAAGAACAATGCGTGAAGGGCACCAATTTTATTCCGCCCCAAAAAAATATGGCCACTGCCAGCATAGGCGAACTGCCCAGCTCCAACAGCGATGGCTATTATTTTGGTGTTCAGTTTTCGCGCATCGAAGCAAACCTCATTGGCCAGATGGGCATTTGGGGTTTTTCTTCGGCTGTGATGCTCCTCGTCATTTTCTTTTTTGTGTACACGCTGTTGGTGATCTTTCGGCAACGAAGGCTTTCCGAAATCCAGAAAGAGTTTATCAACAACATGACGCACGAGTTTAAGACACCGCTCTCCACCATCGCCATTTCATCAGAGGTGTTGAAAGACCCGAACATTATCCACGAGCCACAGCGCTTGCTGAATTACTCCACCATTATCCAAACGGAAAGCCATCGGTTGAAACAACATGTGGAGCGTGTGCTGCAAATGGCCCGATCGGAAAAAAACGATGGAGGTGTGAAGAAAGAAAAACTCAACGTGCACGGGCTGATCCGCGAAGTTGTTCAAAACAGTGCACTCCTGCTTCAAGAAAAAAAGGGAGAGATTGTTTTGCACCTGAATGC
>JAYWDN010000005.1:0-20087 GCA_043780615.1 Bacteroidota bacterium
TTGCTCGCTAAACCTCACTCGGTAAAAATTTTAAAGCAACATATTTTAGAGTCTGCAGCCTTGGGCTTTCCACAAGCCGCACAAGAATCATTAGACAAACTGCGGTTGTTGATGCTGCTATCTTCCTTTAAGAAATTTATTGCAGCCCATCCGGATTATTTTGGGGTGGAGGGGAAGTAGAATTGAGGTTTTCTAATACAATTTAACGTGGGAAATAAAATTATGGAAGAAAGAAATACGATTTACAAAATCATTGAATACGGAAAAATTCATGAAGAGTTTACGCCAAATGAATTGAAAATGCATTTAGAATTAAGCGAGAACGAGTTTTATTATTTAAAGAAAGTTTTATGGCATCAAAGATCTATTTATCAAAATAACTCAAATCATATTATAGTAACTTCTGACACTTCATTCTCATCAACAATTGATCAAGTAATGATGCTAAGTGCAGGTTGTTGCCTACTGCATTATTTCAATATGATGACCACTTGGAATTAGTTGAAGCAAGAAAAACTTCACGAGAGGCTAGGATACTTTCATGGATTGCTATTGGGATAACTTTAATAATTGAAGTTATACAAATAATATTTAGATAGACTGGTTACACCTTCCGGCAAGGGATAGAAGCGAAAAGCCCGAAGTGCGTGAGCTTTGGCGCGGACGGACTTGTAGCGCCTGCCTTTGCCGAAGCGGCTACGCGCAGGCAGGAATAGCCCGCCCTCCTTCGCCAGAGGCTTCCGCCTTCACTTCGTTAAGACGGACAAGTCGGAGGCGAAGGAGATGCCGCCTGATCAAACAAAAAACTATTTGTAACTTTATCCGAAATTTACAATCATGAGAGCAGTAGAATTTAAAACAAAGCTCAGGAAAAATGGAATTCAGATTCCTAAAAAATTTCACAAGCAAGTCGTTGCCTCAACCAACAAAGATGTGCGCGTGATTGTGTTGATGGACGATCAAACTCAAAATGGAAAAGATGATTTTCAATTCCTCTCCAAACAACAATTTTTAAAAGGGTACGCCAAAACAGACTCTGTTTACGATCATTATTAGCGTATGGATGAACTCAAGTTTGGTGACATTGTTCTCCTGAAATTTCCTTTTACCGATGGATTAGCTTTTAAAAAACGTCCCGCTTTGGTCATCAGGGATTCAAAAGATGGTGATGTTATTGTTTGCCGAGTCACCAGTAAACTCTATCAAACTTCATTTGACCTAAGACTTAGAAACTGGGAGAGGTATGGTTTACGGTTGCCATCGGTAATCCGAATTCATAAGATAGCTTCGCTTGAGGTGAATCTGGTTGATTTAAAAATTGGTCAACCTGAAAAGGCTACGCAAAATCAGGTAAAGCGTATTTTCAAAAAACTTGTTATTTAATCTTGATCATAAAAAATATGGAATTAAAATTTGTTACGCTCAACGTTGTTCATGAAAAATTAGGCGCCAAGATGGTACCTTTTGCTGGCTACAACATGCCCGTGCGCTACTCCTCGGATATTGAAGAGCACATGACCGTGCGCAATGGCGTGGGTGTGTTTGATGTGAGCCACATGGGCGAGTTCACGGTGAAAGGTGCGAATGCGCTCGACTTGATCCAGCGTGTGACCAGCAACGATGCTTCGAAATTGGTTGACGGCCAAGCGCAGTATTCTTGTCTGCCCAATGAAACCAATGGCATTGTGGATGACCTGATCGTTTACAAAATCAAAGACAACGATTATTTGCTTGTGGTGAATGCTTCGAACATCGAGAAAGACTGGAACTGGATTTCGAAGTACAACACGAAGGGCCTGCCTGCCGGACAGGCAGGTGCAGAGATGAAAAACATCTCGGACGATATTTGCTTGTTTGCCGTGCAAGGCCCGAAGGCTGTTGGTGTTTTACAAAAGTTAACGAAGACGGATTTGTCGGCTATAAAATACTATCATTTCGCCATCGGAGAATTTGCAGGCGTGAAAGAGGTGATCATGAGCAACACGGGCTACACCGGTGCGGGTGGTTTTGAAATTTATGTAAACAAAGCGTTCGCAGAAAAAGTGTGGAATGCGATTTTCGAAGCCGGCAAAGACGAAAATATCAAACCAATTGGTTTGGGCGCACGCGATACGCTTCGCTTGGAGATGGGTTTTTGTTTGTATGGCAATGATATTGACGACACCACGTCACCATTGGAAGGTGGCTTAGGTTGGATCACTAAATTCACGAAAGAGTTTACCAACTCGGCCAACATCAAGGCGCAGAAAGAAGCGGGCGTGAAAAGAAAACTCGTTGGTTTCAAAATGATCGACAAAGGAATTCCGCGTCATGATTATCCTATTAAAGATGCGGCCGGAAATGTAATAGGAAAAGTAACTTCAGGAACGCAATCGCCTGTGTTGAGTATTGGAATTGGTTTGGGTTACGTTACCAGCGAACATTCAGCTGTTGGCTCTGAAATTTTTATTGAAGTGCGGGGGAAACAGCTCAAAGCAATTGTTTGTAAGCTGCCATTAGTCTGAACCATGATAGGCTTGATGCTCTTGATCTAACATGATAAAGCCAGAATATAAGTATTCAGAACTCACCGGAAGGATCATCGGGTGTGCGATGGAGGTTCATAACGCTTTAGGGAACGGGTTTCAGGAAGTGATTTATCAACGTGCTTTGGAATACGAGATGGAGTTGCAGAAGATTGTTTTTGCACGTGAAGTTGAAATGCCGATTTTTTATAAACAAAAGGAGATTGGCTCAAGACGAGTTGATTTTTTGGTAGTTGAAAAAATCTGTGTTGAATTAAAAGCTTTAATAAAACTTGAGGATGTTCACTTGGCACAAGGTATTAATTATCTTGAAGCGTTCAATCTTGAGGTTGGATTGCTGATCAACTTCGGAAATACCAAACTGGAATTTAAAAGACTTCAGAACAAGAAGTACAAAGGCGTGTGATGAGTATAATTTTTTGTTCTGAAAAGGCAAGGGATCAGGTGCTACAAACTATTAAATAATTTCAAGCTATGAGAACTATATCTATCAGAGGCATCAAAAAAATCATATTCATCAAGGTTCAGACAAGATGAAAACCATTGACGTTTGCCTCTCGCCCGACTTGATGCACTTGTACAAGGTGCAAGACAAAACCGTGGTGGTGGTCGATATTCTGCGGGCTACTTCGTGCATGGTCACGGCCTTTGCGCATGGTGTGGAGAGCATTGCTCCTTTTGCCGACTTGGAGGAATGCCGACAGATGAAAAGCCGCGGGTACATTACTTCGGGCGAACGAGACGGAAAAAAAGTGGAGGGCTTCGACAAAGGGAATTCTCCATTTGAATATATGAATGATCAAGTGCGCGGATTGAAGTTAGCTTTCACAACAACGAACGGCACACAAGCGATCGAAAAAGCAAAAGGAGCAAAAGAAGTATTGATCGGATCGTTTTTGAATTTGACCTCGGTGGTGCGCAATTTACTATTAGGTGAAAACAATGTGCTCATAGTTTGTGCCGGATGGAAGGGACGAGTGAATCTGGAAGATACTTTGTTTGCTGGTGCAGTTGTTGAAAAACTAAAAGACTATCTCGGCCCTGATTGTGATGCTCCGCTGGCGGCCCAACATCTTTACAACATTGCGAAGAACGACATGGTAAAATTTCTTGATGCCTCCTCGCACGTGAAACGGCTGAACCGCTTGAACATCCACCAAGACATTGAGTTTTGTGTAACACCCGATCAGTACAAAGTTCTCCCCCGGTTGAAGAATGGTGTGTTGGTTATTTGAGTTTGGGATTCTGCTTATGCCTTTCGCTATCGCGAAGCGTTTTCTTTTCTAAATTTTTTTTGAAAGCCTCCGTCAAGTCAATTCCCGTTTGGTTGGCCAAACAAATCAATACCCAAAGCACATCGGCTATTTCTTCGCCCAGGTCTTTGTCTTTGTCAGATTCCTTTTCGGATTGCTCGCCATGTGGCGCGCCAGTTCGCCCACTTCTTCGGTGAGCAGGGCCATGTTGGTGAGTTCATTGAAATAACGAACACCATTGTGCCTTGATCATCAACTTGGGTTTCTTTTAGGGTTATTCGAAGCTGTTCATTTAGCATTTTAAGTAATGAGATATATTTTGTGCCATTGATTAATCCCTATCCAGATAATAGAAAATAACGAAACCCAACCCACTGTGATTAGGTTAAATTTCAATCCATATTTATTTCGCTTCGAGATTAAGAAGATAAATAGAAAATAAATTCCTACAAAAAGTATTGATAAAGTAAAAAGGCCGAGGCTGTAGGTTGTACTTATTCTGCCTAAGTCATTTGGTTTTCTGAAATTCATAAGGCCAGACATTAGCTCAAGAAAGAAAGGAGCAATTAAAAATGGATACAGGTACTTGTTGGAGCGATTTTTAAGGATGAAGAAAAATAGTATCGCTTGAATTAAAGTAATCCCTGGACCAACAGCACTGATTAATGTATAGTGCCATTGCTCATCATAAAATCCTTTCGCGGGCCAACCGCTATTAAGAGTCATTATCATCTTATACCCTAAGAGCTCCCCCATTGTCCAGTGAGTAATCTCATGAATTAATATTGTGGAAATGGCAGCTAAAAGTGAAAAGGATATATATTTAAGGGTTGTCATTTTTTAATTTATTGGAGTTGCCAAAACGCAACCAAATAAGAAATATTCTCATCGATAAGAAGTTTCATAGGGCCACGGTCGCTTTTCGTTCCTTGTCAGCGGAGTAAGCTAAACATGCCAAGATCTGATTTTTTGTTAGATGAGGGAAATCATTGACGATCTCCTCGCTGGTCATCCCCGCCAACCAACTCAACACATCATAAACAGAAATCCTTGTTCCCTTAATGCAAGGTTTACCGAAACGGATATTGGTGTCTCGATGTATTCTCTGTAATCCACTGCGCAATTTATAAAAAATCTTGCCAACGGGCCCGAGCAAATGATTATTTTGAGTGTCAATTTAACAAAATACTTTTCAAGTTATATACTCAGCAAGTCTTTAAGAATGGAGCCCCTTTGGTTTGTTAATAAAAAGATCACCTGCCTCCTTTATTTTTCATTTTGCTTTTGTTAGCTTTAGGCTATTGAAGGAATGACGCGAAGAAACGTTTTACACTTACAGGTTTTAAAATCACAGTAAGGGGACGTGTCTTCGCGATTTTTTTAATAATTTTTTAAGCACATGACCAAAAAAGAGAAAGCCAAAAAAATCTTTGTGCTCGACACCTCCGTCATTATCTATGAGCACAACAGCATCCTCAACTTTGACGAACACGACATTGGCATTCCCATCACGGTGTTGGAAGAACTCGACAACTTTAAAAAAGGCAACGACACCAAAAATTTTGAGGCGCGCGAGTTCATCCGCCTGATCGACAAGTTGGCTAAAAACCAAATGCTGCATCAGTGGAATCCCATCAACGGAAAAGGCAAAGGAAATTTTAAAGTGGTGATGGACACAGGCGGCACCGGCCAAGTGGATGCCAACAAGGTTTTTAAAGAAGACAAAGCCGATCACCGAATTTTGAATGCGGCTTTGCTTTTGCAAAAAGAAGAGAAAGGAAGGCGTGTGATTTTGGTGAGCAAAGACATCAACCTTCGCCTCAAAGCAAAAGCCCTTGGGCTGCAAGCTGAAGATTACACCACGGGCAAAATACAAAACATCAGTTCGCTGCACACGGGGCGTACCATTCTCGACAATTCCCCTGCCGACTCGATCGATTTGATTTATGAAAAAGGCTATTGCCCTCCTGTCGATGTGCTGGGCAAAGAAAAGCCGATAAAGAACCATTACTATATTTTGCGAAGCGGAAAAAAATCGGTGCTTGCTTTTTACAATTCGGCCAACGGGATGGTAGAACAGGTGGAGAAGCGAAGTGCCTATGGCATTAAGCCGCGCAATGCCGAACAGGCGTTTGCCATTCATGCCGTGTTGAAACCAGAAATAAAATTGGTGTCGATACAAGGGGTGGCGGGCACGGGCAAAACATTGATCGCATTGGCAGCCGCGCTTGAACAAAAGCGTGAGTATAAGCAAATTTATTTGGCGCGGCCCATCGTGCCGCTCAGCAACAAAGACATTGGCTACTTGCCAGGCGACATCAAGTCCAAACTCAACCCTTACATGGAACCGCTGTGGGACAACCTGAAATTTATTCAAAACCAATACAGCGAAAGCGACAAAGAATATTCGCGCATCACGGAGATGGTGACCAACGAAAAATTGATCATCACCCCGCTGGCTTACATTCGTGGACGGAGTTTATCCAACATTTTTTTCATTGTCGATGAAGCACAAAACCTTACGCCACATGAAGTGAAGACAATCATCACCCGCGCTGGCGAAAACACAAAAATTATTTTCACGGGCGATATTCACCAGATCGACACACCTTACCTTGATTCGCAGAGCAACGGGCTTTCGTATTTGATCGATCGGCTGAAAGACCACGAGCTGTATGCACATGTAACCTTAGAGAAAGGCGAGCGAAGTGAGCTGGCCAACCTGGCCAACGAGCTGCTGTAATCCTACGCTTGTGCAACTAACCTAAGGCTGCAAGATTTACTTTAAAAATGATAGGAATAGACCTTGAATCGTTATTGCGCGGTGGCTTTTTCATCTATTCTGTTAAAAATTACTTGTAAGGTTTTAGTCGCAGTAGGCGTATTTTAGGTCTGCACCTACAAGCCACCGCCCAACCTAATGTGTGGTTTTATGGGCTGTTTTTTTAAACCCGATCACTTCTCCTTTCTTTGAGGCATCAATATCCAAACACAAACTATTATGCTGTTCAAATGGGGTTTTAAATACTTTTCGGTTTCTAAGAAATTGGAGTATCTGCGCGAACATGGAATCATGCTTGGATCGCGGATGCGCAACAACCGCAAAGTTTTTCTTTACATGGTGAAAAGCATTTTTGTAGAAGTGGTCTATCAAAATGACAGCATCGAAAAAGAGGCTGAGCGTTTAGAGGTTTTTAACAACCTGAGCCACCTCAATCAATACCTCGAAAAGGAATTCAAGGCAACTTTCTAATCTTCTTATTTCCCTAACGCTTTTAACATCGTGTCGCCAATGAGTGCGGGCGACTCCACCACGTGGATGCCACATTCGCGCATCACTTTCATTTTGGCTGCCGCTGTGTCTTCTGCCCCACCGATAATTGCGCCAGCGTGGCCCATCCTTCTGCCGGGGGGTGCCGTTTGCCCTGCGATGAAACCAACCACTGGTTTTCTATTTCCGTTTTCTTTGATCCATCGTGCAGCAACTGGCTCATAGCTTCCGCCAATTTCACCAATCATCACAATGGCATCGGTCTCGGGATCGTTCATCAATAATTCCACTGCGTCTTTGGTAGGTGTGCCAATGATTGGGTCACCACCAATGCCGATGGCCGTAGATACGCCCAACCCTGCTTTCACAATTTGATCGGCTGCTTCGTAGGTGAGCGTTCCCGATTTAGAAACAATACCGATTCTACCTTTCTTAAAAACAAAGCCTGGCATGATGCCCACTTTGGCCTCGCCTGGAGTGATCACCCCAGGGCAGTTGGGCCCGATGAGTGTGGCCTCGTGGTCTTTCACGTATTGCTTGGCGATCATCATATCTTTCACGGGGATGCCCTCGGTGATGGCAACAATTACTTTTATTCCAGCTTCGGCCGCTTCCATGATCGAGTCGGCTGCAAAGGCTGGCGGCACAAAAATGATGGACACATCGGCTCCTGTTTTTTCTACCGCTTCTTTTACCGTATTAAAAACCGGGCGACCCAAATGCATTTGACCCCCTTTGCTGGGCGTTACGCCACCCACCACATTGGTGCCGTATTCAATCATTTGACCGGCATGGAATGTTCCTTCCGTTCCAGTGAAGCCTTGCACGATGACACGAGAATTTTTATTGACTAATACACTCATGGTTGAAGAAATTTAGTGCAACAAAATTAGAATAAATCTTGGGGCGGCCAAGAAATAAAAAAGCCACGCTTGGCGTGGCTTTTTTAAAATTTACAACCCGTTTATTTGGCTGATTTCAATTTGTTCCTCAGCAAGAACTCATCATAACCTTCTTTGTAAGTCGGGTTTTCAGGATCCATTTTGATCGCTTGCTCGTAGCAAGTGATCGCATCGATGAACAATTTATTTTCTTCGTAAAAGGCAGCCAACAAATATTTGTTGAAGGCAGTTTCTTCTTTCAGATCGGCTGCAGTCTCGTTCAATTGTTTTTTGATCAAGTCATACCTTTGGGGCGACAGTTTCTTGATCAGGTGTTGTTCAGACTTGCTCTTATTGTCGGCTTTGGATCTTACTTCTACTAACAAGGCCGATTCGTTGACGAACTTAGGGTCGCTCAAATCAATCTGAACCGTGTTTTCAGGGGTTTCTATCTTCGACAGCTCTTCGTCAAACATATTTTTCAACGAAACAATATACGGAGCACCACCTTTGGCGGCTTGCCAGTTGATGACAGCGGTGTTGTTAAAAATCTCAGCATACTGATTCTCGGGGAGGAATACTTTGATGTCTTCCAGCCCGCGGTGCACAGCCCCTGTGGCACTCAATCTATTTTTCTTAGCTTCTGCCGAGTTGCTGCTCAATATAAAGTCTGTGTATTTGTTAAGCACACTAGAGCCACTGCCTACTTTGGCAGCCAAGTCTGCTACTTTGTAGCTTCCGGCTTGTTTCACTTCCAAGGGCTTGCCCGATACGTGTACCAAACCGATTGATGAATTCTCAGAGATTTTTAATTCATCGCCTGACTTGAGCTGCGCTCCGGTCTTGATCGACTGCCAAGAATCGCCCGATTTTACTTCGTTCGCGCCTTTATTGGCCAACACCCTGAAGGTGTATTCCTGTGCGCGCACCAGGAACGTAGTGAGTAAAAAGCCAACGACAATTAGAATTTTACCTTTTTTCATAGTTTGTTTTATTGTTTTACGATACGAAATTAATAATAATCATGCCAACTGCCGATTTATTTATTGACATTTATATGTGATCACTTCAATTGGTAATCACAGGGTTGAGTTTCTTTTTCCGCGTTTCCCATCGGTTTTCTATTTCATGCTGCAAAGATTTAAAAATATCATAGCAGGGGCCCACCAAAGCAGACACGGCCAACGCAATAGATAAGTCTAACTTAAAAGTGAAACTGGCGAAACAATAAACTACCAATCCAGAAATGATCAGAATTTGAAAGACTTGGATCAATACCGACATGGCATCGAACCAAATGGGTAGTTTCTCATCGATCACGTAAAATAAAGCTACTGTAAGTACACACAGCAAAATGGCGATCGCGTATTTTGTCCAGTCGGCAAGCTCACCCACATAGTCTTCGTTCAAAATCATGGCCAGAATGTTGGCGTGCACTACGCCCCCAAACATATCGGGGTTGGCCCGGCCCGCCACTTTTTTGTTGAGCGGAGTAAAGTAGCGGTCTTCCCAAGCAGGGTCGCCAGGGTAGTCGCCTAAGAAAGTCATGATCACAATTTTGTCTTTGAAAAGGCTGGCATCAAAATTACTAGTCAGTACATCGGTATAGTCGATCGAATAACAGAGAAGCCTGAAATTAGTAGTGCCCAAATCTTTGTTTTGCAATGTCTTCAATCGCACATCGAGCATCTCGGCATTGCCCCGATAGTTGACCAATTCTTCGGCATTGCCCCGCGCAAAGAGTCTGTTCGTTTTGGTGGAATCAAATCTTCTGCAAAGTTCTACAGCAAAAGAATTTTCGTATTTATCACCCACCTGCAACCGTGGAATAAATGATCGGCATTGTTTCACATCTTCCTGATAGTCGGCATTGGTGGGAAAGTTGGCAAAAGCATGCGTTGAGTATTGACTGAACATGGGATCTGAAATTTCGAGCGAGTCGTAGCGGTCAATGGCTTCGGGGTTGTTTGCGGTGGCCGTTTTCTGTAAAAGTTTTGAAACCAATACCACATTGCCGGCTTCTTGAATGGCACTGCTCAGCATCAAATTCCCTAACGTATCTAAAAGCTGTGGGCAGTTGATGGAATCGCGAAAACCGCCTTCGCAATTATAAAAACCATCGATGCCAATTACTTTGGGTTTGTATTGACTAATGATGTGAATCTGTTGTGCCATGTCTCTACGAGGAATGTGCGCAATGTTTACCAACACAATGCGCTCGTCAACCGAGGGTTGCGGTCTGAGGTTGGAGAACGCGTAGTCCGTCATTTCAAAATCGCTGAGCGCTTGCGAGATGGGATCAAAAGCACTAAAGAATTTAAGATCGGAAAGGAACGCCACCGCCACCATCATACAAAACACAAAGAGCGTGACGTAAACACAGTTGAGCCAAAATTTGATCATAAGGCATGCGGTTATCCAGTAAATTTAGAAATTTACAGTAATCAATGGCCACCGTGAAAAAAATCAACAACACAAAATTTACTATCAAAGAATTTTTTGAAGAACTTCTTCAAGGAAACCCTGTGGCATTGGCGCGTGCCATCACCTTGGTGGAAAGCCAAAAAGCAAGCGATCAGAAGCAAGCGGCCGTGTTGCTTGAGAAACTTTTGCCGCACGCTGGCCGCTCGTTGCGCATCGGCATCACAGGCGCACCGGGCGTGGGCAAGAGTACCTTCATCGAAGTCTTTGGAAAACACCTGACAGCACTCGGTAAAAAAATTGCTGTGCTGGCCATCGATCCGAGCAGTACCAAAACCAAAGGCAGCATTTTGGGCGACCGCACGCGCATGGAAGAACTCTCGAAAGATGCGCAGGCATTCATCCGCCCTTCGGCCACGGGCAGTGCGCTGGGCGGTGTGGCCAATAAAACCCGTGAAGCCATTTTGCTGTGCGAGGCTGCGGGTTTTGAAATTATTATTATTGAGACGGTGGGCGTGGGCCAATCAGAGACAGCCGTGCGCAGCATGGTCGATTTTTTTCTGCTCTTGCAACTGGCCGGTGCTGGCGATGAACTGCAAGGCATCAAAAAAGGGATCATGGAAATGGCCGATGGCATAGTGGTGACAAAAGCCGATGGTGAAACCGAAAAGCGGGCAAGGCAAGCACAAACTGAATTTCAACATGCGCTGCACCTGTTCCAACTTTCAGAGTCGGGATGGACACCAAAAGTATTGACCGCTTCTTCACTCGAAAAAAAGGGGATTGGCGAAGTGTGGAAAATGATTGAAGCCTTTCACACGTTTACTATCAAAAACAAATCGTTTGAAAAAAACCGTGCGCAACAAAAAATACTGTGGTTTCGCGAAAGCATAGACCAGCTACTGAAAACCAAAATACTTCAAACCAAAAAGATGAGCACCAAAATTTCTGCTTTCGAAAAGAAAATCACAGCAGGAAAAATTGTTCCCGCCAATGCGGCAAGGGAAATTGTTAAAAGCCTTTGAGCGACCCAATTTATTTTTTCTCGTTCCAAGGTTTTTTATCAAACCCATACGGACAATGCCTGCACCCGCTTTGGCAACAGTAGCCACGCTGGCGATGATACCTCTCGGTGAAGACCATCAATCCTTTTTCGAAATAGAAATCTTCGCCTTCTTTTAGTTTTTGATCTTCGGCCACTTGCTTCTGCCAAGCTTTTATCACCTGAAAATAAACTGCCCGGGGGCAATCCCCGCGCTAAATGAAGTCTTCAAAGTTCCGTCCGAATTATAAACAGACACTTTCCCTTCGCTCGAATAATTCATGGCATCGCCCAAATAAACTTCCCCGGTTTTCGGATCGACCCCGAGTGCATAGAGGGATGTCAAAGAGGTTTTGCTCCACGGTGCGCTTGGTGCAGTAGTGGCTGTAATGTCGATTTTATAAACCGAACTGTACACCGAATAATATAAGCTCTTCTTATCGGGCGAAATGCCGAGATCAGTCAATGGGTTTGCTGACAATTCAATAGTTTGCTCGATTGCAAACGTAGAAGTGTTGATGCGGAAAAGTTTTCCATCATTGTTGCCAATAAAGTTGGTCGATGAGCCCGAGGTGATCACCCACAGTTTGTTGTTGGCATCCAACACCATGGCCGATGGGCCAGCGGCCAATTGAATGGTTGCCACAACTTTGTTGGTAGCGGGATCAATGACTGACACCGTGCTTGACTTGCCAAAATTATAATTGGAGGCAAAGAGGTACTTGCTGTTGTACAAAAGATTTTCGACACCAATATCGGTGGCAATTGTTGTCACCAATTCCAATGTCTTGGTGTCCACCACCAGCACATACGAATTGGTCAATGAAAAATTGGAATTGAACGCACCCCACACGCTGATGTAGGCTTTGCCGTTGATCACTTGCAGGTAACGAGGATTGACCAGTTTGTCATTGGTAAATGTATTCTTTGATTTGAACGTATTGTCGTCCACAATTTCAATCTTGTTGCTGCCGTTGAGCACGAGGTAACCATTGTCGCCATCAATGCTGATCGATTGCAGCACATCGCCAGCGAATGTGCTGTTTATGTTCTTGAAAATAGTCTGTTCCAACAAAGTTGAGGAGGCGTTGTAATAGGTCACATCGCCATTGGCCGAGCCAAAGCCACCTTCGTTGGCAACCAAAACCCCTGTTTGATATTTTCCTTTTACGGGGTCGTTGGTTTTGTTGCAACTTGAAAGGAAGATACTGACGAGCATGATGGACAGGACTAGTTTAAAATTGGTTTTCATTTTATTTATTTGGTTTAGAGTTTAACATGTAAGTGAATTGCAAATTGTAATTGCGGCCTGGCATAGCCCGGCCAGAATAAAGTTGGTAGTCGAAATTGAAAAGGTTTTTTACAGCCAATCGAAAATCAAACCAGTGATTATTCCATGACCAGGATTTTGCCACTGACAAATTGAACAACGCAAAAGCAGGTAGCGCATAGGTATTGGAGTTGCCCGCATCGGTGTAACGTTTGCCATTGTACTGCGCTGAAATATGAGCCGAGAATTTTTTCCAAATCAGTTGCACATAACCCGATGCTGTGTGTTGTGGTGTATAAATCAGTTGTTTGTCGAGTGTGTATTGCTCTGCGACAGGAGCTTGTGTAGTTACCGACTTTGTGAATTGATACGTGAGCATCGACACGATCGTCACATTATTAATTTTCTCGCGAAGACGTAGCTTCACTTCGATGCCTTCTGCGAGCACTTGTTTAATATTTTGCGGGCGATAGTTTCCGTTTTGCTCGGGCACCCATTGGATCCAATCGTCAACTTTTTGTGTGAAGAAAACATTGGTGATTTCAAATGTTTTGTATTTATAATTTATTCCAAACTCTCCGGCATGGCTGGTTTCGGGAAGAAGATTTTTATCGCCTGCGTTTTGCCAGTAGCGGTCATTGAGTGTGGGCACTCTGTAATTTTTAGAGATGCTTCCACGGATTTTTAATTTGTGGTTTACGTTTTTCAATACACAATATTCCGTGCCGAGGTATGGAAGAAAAGGGGCATTGAAACCAGAGATAACTGGTTGCCGGAGATTCACGGCAACTGAAAATCGTTCGTTGATATTTTTTTGTAATGAAGCCGTGAAATCATAACGATCTTCTTGCGCTTTTCCATTTTGGTAGTTAGGGATCAATCCAATGATGTGATTCCATTCCGCGCCAACTTGCGCTTGTATTTTTTTGATAAAAGTAAACTCATGCTTTGCGCCACTTATCCAACGTGCCACACTACTCTTGCTGCTGTCATAAATAATCACATCGTTTATGTATCCGCCATACAATGAAAGCACGCCAAGCCGATTATTATTTTGGTAGCGAATACTGAGTCGATGATTTTTATCTTGCTGATTATCGTGGCTATTGAACTGACCGATGGTGGGCTGAATTTCACGGTAGGCATCGTGAAGCCAATAGTGGAGGCTTATTGTCTTGGCCGATGACCAGCGATATTCTACATCTTGCAAAAAACCCGACTGGCGGAATGCAGCATGCTGTTGTCTGTCGCCTCTAATTAAAATCGGGAAATTATTTTCTGATGTGAGGTTGTACAATTTTGTTTTAATTCCCCATCGGTTGGCTGACCACGAACCATTGAGCGAAGAAAAATATCTGCCAAAGCTTCCCACATCTTGCGAGAAAGAAATAATGTTTTTGGTCTGTGAGGATGAGTTAAGAAGCACTGTGCCACCAAATGCCCCACTGCCAAACCGTGCACTGCCCGCGCCTTCATGTATTTTCACTTCGTCAAATGCAGTGGCAGGTAAAATTGAAAAATCGGCCTGGCCAAGCGAGAAACTATTGATGTTGATGCCGTTCCACAAAACAGAAGTGTGCTGTGCCGAAGTGCCGCGCATGCTGATGCTCGACAGCATTCCGTTTCCATAGTTTCGAAAATAAATTGGCAGTTGTAATGACAGGATTTCTCCCAAGTTCCTTGAACGTTCATTCGCTTTCAATGAAGAATCCAGTTGGGTTAAACTTGAGCCCGCCAAATATCTTTCATCCGGCAAACCATAAACGGTTACCGGTTTGAGCATGATGGAGTCTTTGCTCTGCGCAAAACAACTTGCGTAAAGCAATAGGCACCACAAAAAAATAAAACCTGTACGCATCACTGTTTAAGTTAAACTGTGCGACAGGTGCAAACCCGGTGAAGTAGAGAACAACAATGTTGTCAGTACATTCCGGCCTTTCACCCGAAAGCCTAAATAAAAATCTGTTCTGCGGGCAGGTCTCCTGGCTTTCCATTTGCTGACGCCTTCCCGTGGTTAAGACAGTGGCTTTAGATTTCAGCATCAGTGTGAAAAAATCACCCCGATCGGATTACAGTTGCGGGGACAGCCCTCGTTTTGCACGAGGTTCCCTTTTAATCACCTGAAAGTGTAACCTTGCAGGCGAACCATCAGTTCGGGTGCAAACATAAATATTTTTATGTACTTGCGACTTATTTTAAAATTCAAGATGAAAAATTCAATATTCCTTTTGTTGCTTGCTGCGGGATGCTCAATGACGAGTTGTAACACAAAAAAAACTTCGAAAGGTAATTTTACAGACAGTCTCAGAATAAAATACGCGAAGGGATTTACCATCCAACAGTTAGCTAATGGAAATAAATTAGTAGAAGTTGGTTACCCCTACCAAGGCGCAAAGTCGGGGTACAAATATTTGTTGGTGCAAAGAGGAAACGAAGTCCCTCGGCACGAATCAGATGTTGCCGTGATTACGATTCCGGTCGAGTCAATTGTTTGCACTTCCACCACGCACATTCCATTGTTGGACTACTTGAATTTATCAGACAAACTCATCGGCTTCCCCACCACCGACTATATCAGTTCTGAAAAAATGAGAAAACGAATTGATGGAGGGAAAGTAAAAGACCTTGGCACCGATAAAGGAATGAACCTTGAAGAATTGTTTTTGCTCAAGCCTGCTGCGGTGATGGGCTACACCATGACAAGTGACTTGGGTCAACTAAAAAAAATAAAAGAGTTGGGAGTTTCTGTGGTGATTAATGCGGAGTATTTAGAGAAACATCCTTTGGGCCGCGCTGAATGGATCAAGTTTGTGTCGTTGTTTTTTAATAAAGAAAAAGAAGCAGACTCTGTATTTCAATTTATTGAAAAAGAATATTTGTCAACCATTGAATTGGTTAAGAAAACTTCCGAACGCCCGACTGTAGTGAGCGGCATCGTCTATGGTGATGCTTGGTTTATGCCAGGTGGAAAAAATTATGCAGCCAAATTGCTGAGCGATGCGGGGTGCAATTATTTATGGAGCGATACAGGCTCCAATGGGTTTTTAGAGATCAGTTTTGAATCGGTGTTTGCCAAGGCCAAGAACGCAGATCTATGGGTAGGTGTGGGTAGTTTCAATTCGCTGAAAGAAATTGAAATGTCCGACAAACGATATGCGCTCTTCAAACCATTTGTTCAAAAAAATGTTTTTACCTACAATGCCAGAAAGGGCGCAAAAGGTGGAAGCGAATTTTTAGAGCTCGGTTATTTGCGCCCCGACATTATTTTGAAAGACCTTGTAAAAATCGCTCACCCCGAACTTTTGCCTGAACACCAATTATATTTTCATAAGAAACTAAAGTGAATTTGAAACCAATTCTGGATTCCGGTCGTTGGAAACGTGCAGCTAGAATCCAGTAACCAGCATCAATTTAAACTTTTACGCAAATACACATTCCCATACTTCGACTCGAACGAGTATCGCGGACCTTTGCCCGGCTTGGCAGAAACAACCGTATGGAAATTCTCAAACTCGCCACCATTGATTTTAAAATCCAGGTTGGTAAATATTTGCCCATAATCCGTAGTCGCTTTCAAGTCGCCCACTAATTTTTCAGTGAGCGCAGCATCTACGCCTCCATAAGTTGACTCCGCAATAAGTGGCCCCGAAAAATCTTTTACTTCAATTGTTCCGTAAACTGAAAGTATTTTGGTCTCTATGTTCTTCGGTACTTTGATCTCCAAAAAAATATCAATATCCGTTCCCCACGACATGGAATTATCCCGATAGCTATCGGGACGGCCATTTTGACTCGCCTACTTTTCGTAGTCGGCTTTGGTTTTGAACATCAACTTTTTTCCATCTTGTTTGACGGTGATATGGTGCGGCAAATGATTGATATTTTTGATTTCGCCAATCACATAAATTTCATTTCCGAAGCCTGCTGAAGCTCACCGTTTTTCACGGCCTCCATGATCTGTTCATCGGTGGTCAATGCGCTGGATGTTATCAAAATTCGTGTTAGTTACTGGAGGATGAACGATAGGTTACACCTTGTTAAAGTTATTAGTTAATCGCTATTAGTTAATGGGATTGGCAACAACTTTTAATTTTTAACAATTAACCATTAACGGCAGATTTAGTACTTTCAAGTCAAATTTTTTATCATGCCAGCAAAACGTCCTGCCATAGGTTTCATCTTCATCACTCTATTATTGGACGTCACCGGTTGGGGTATCATCATTCCAGTGATGCCAAGTCTCGTTCGCGAACTATTGGGCGGTGGCGTCAACAGCCTTGCCAGTGTAAGCGATGCGGCCACGTATGGCGGATGGCTGATTGCATCGTATGCCGTCACACAATTTTTCTGTGCCCCCATTGTTGGCGGGCTAAGTGATCGCTTCGGACGAAGACCGGTGTTGCTCGGTTCTCTTTTTGGCTTTGGCATCGACTTTCTTTTTCTCGCCTTTGCACCTACCATTGGTTGGTTATTTGTCGGGCGCATTATTGCCGGTGTGATGGGCGCGAGCTTCAGCACGGCTGGAGCCTACATTGCCGACATCAGCACACCAGAAAACAAAGCACAAAATTTCGGAATGATGGGCGCAGCTTTCGGGCTCGGCTTTATTGTGGGGCCTGTGATCGGTGGTTTGCTGGGCAGCTTTGGTTCACGTATTCCGTTTCTTGCTGCCGCTGCACTTGCCCTTCTTAATTTTTTGTATGGTTATTTTATTTTACCCGAGTCGCTCGCCAAAGAAAACCGCAGAGCTTTTACTTGGGCGCGCGCCAACCCCATCGGCACATTCAAAAGTTTATTTCGCTTTAAAGTAGTGCTGGGACTTTTTATATCTCTTGCGTTAGTTTACGTTTCAGCTCATGCCGTACAGAGCAACTGGTCGTATTACACGATTGAAAAATTTCATTGGACACCGCGGCTTATCGGAATTTCTTTAGGCGTTATTGGAATTGTTTTTGCGATTGTGCAAGGCGGGTTGATCCGCATCATCATTCCTAAACTTGGTCAGTACCGAAGTGTTTATGTTGGCTTGGGTTTGTATGCACTCGGGTTTTTGTTGTATGCATTCGCCACCGAGGGTTGGATGATGTACGCGTTCACCGTGGTCTATTGCCTTGGCGGGATTGCTGGGCCCGCACTGCAAGGAATCATGTCGGGGATTTTGCCGCCCAACGAGCAGGGCGAATTGCAAGGTGGCTTCACCAGCATGATGAGTGCCGCTTCGATCATCGGCCCGCCCGTGATGAATGGATTGTTTGCCTACTTCACCGGGCCCGATGCCCCGATTTATTTTCCAGGTGCCGCAATGCTTTTGGGTGCGGTGCTCACATTGGTAAGTGCCGTGTGGGCACGAAAAAGCATGAAGAGGAATATGAACACAGTAGGTGAGCAACTCTAATATTCATTTGGACAATGCTTGAAAATGTAATTACTTTGTGATCACACGAACCACTCATCATGGACATTTCAGTAATCCCTATCGGAAACTCTCGAGGAATCCGCTTAAACAAATCATTGATAGAAAAATACAACATTAAGGATACGGTGGAATTGATTCTTGAAAAAGGATACATCATCTTAAAACCTAAATCTTCACCCCGAAAAGGTTGGGAGAAATCATTTAAAAAAATGCATAAAAACGGTGACGACAAATCCTTAATGGCAGATGTTTTTGATGATGAGCATTTTGAGGAATGGACTTAGGCCAATACCAAATTGTTTTGGTCAATTTAGATCCTACCATTGGTAGTGAGATGAGAAAGACACGCCCTTGCGTAATTATTTCTCCCAATGAAATGAATAAACATTTACGCACCATTGTTGTTGCTCCCATGACAAGCAGTTCAAAATCGTACCCAACGAGAGTGGCCGTGAAGCATCATCAGACAAAGGGCTGGGTTGTGCTTGATCAAACCCGAACGATAGACAGGCAACGTGTTGTGAAAATTTTAGGATCATTGAGAGAAGAAGAAATTGACAAAGTAAAAACAACAATACAGGAAATTTATGTTGATTGAACTTGATCTGAGCGATACATATTTCTTTTATTTTTGCGAATCAACAATCGATACATGAACAAATTTTTAGTTTTCATTTTAATCTCTGGCTGCACGCTAACGGCAACCCACGCCCAAAAAAAAGATTTTGTAATCACCCTCAAGACCAGCTATGGCGAGATGGTCGCCATCTTGTACGATGAAACGCCCAAGCACAAAGCCAATTTTATCAGGCTGGCCAAGGCGCACTACTTCGATAGTTTGCTGTTTCATCGTGTCATCGCAGCGTTTATGATTCAAGGTGGCGACCCCGATTCTAAAAAAGCAAAAGCGGGCGCAAGCCTTGGCAGTGGCGGGCCAAGCTATACGGTCGATGCCGAATTCAGCCCGAAATATTTTCACAAAAAAGGAGCATTGGCTGCTGCGCGCACAGGTGGCCCTTCCAATCCTACGAAGGCTTCAAGCGGCAGTCAATTTTATATTGTGCAAGGCGCAGTAGTTTCGGCTGACGCTGCCGATGAACTAAAAATTGATCAAACCAAACTAAACCAAGGACTGCAACAATTTCTTAATAAGCCCGAACATCAAGATCTACGCGACAGCCTCGGCAAACTTTATGCAGCGGGCAACATGGTGGCGTTCAAGAAAAAAATCTTTGCCCTTGCTCCACAAGTAGAAAAGGAAACAGGAATTAAAATCATGAAAGACACTGCGCCCGAAAAGATCGCTGCCTACACCACCGTTGGCGGTGCTGGATTTTTGGATGGCGAGTACACGGTATTTGGCGAAGTGATCAAAGGCCTTGACGTGATCGACAAAATTGCGGCCGTACAAAAAGATGCAGCCGACAGACCTCTGGAAGATGTGCACATGTTTGTATCGGTGCAAGAACTGTCGAAGAAAAAAATCACAAAATTGTACGGCCATCAGTACCCGGTCATAAAAAAATGAGAATACTCGTCACAGGCTCAAATGGATTGCTCGGCCAGAAATTGGTGGCGTTGATTTCTGTGCAACCCGACCATTCCCTCATCGCGACAGCAAAATCTAAATTAGTGATTGATTTGCCTCGAGGCGAGTTTCATTTACTCGACATCACACAACAAACTGAAGTGAACCAGGTGCTCGCAAAAACAAAACCCGATGTGGTGATCAACACGGCAGCGATGACGCAAGTGGATCAATGCGAAACCGAAAAAGAAAAATGCTGGCTCAACAATGTTGCCGCTGTTGAGAATTTGATAAGGGCAGTTGACGAAAAAAAAATCCGACTCGTTCATCTTTCCACCGATTTTATTTTTGATGGCACACATGGCCCGCTCGATGAAACAGCAAAGCCCAACCCGATCAGTTACTATGGCGAAAGCAAATTGGCTGCCGAGGTAGCGATTAAAAAGAGCACCATCAACTGGGCAATTTTGCGAACCGTTT
>JAYWDN010000006.1:0-8011 GCA_043780615.1 Bacteroidota bacterium
TTGTCGGTGGGCAAGCACTATAAATTCTCTGATAAAGTATTGACTGGTTTGTTTTCACTTTCGTGGATGTTGGTTTGGTTTTTGGTTTTGCCCGGCTTATTTTTTTTACCGTGGATAAAAACCCTGTTGATTTTATTTACGGTGCGATGGGTATTGCTGACGATGGTCATGTATTTTTGTCCGAAGAAATTGGGCGCTCCGTTTGAAGCATGGAAGTCGCCACTTTTAGATTTTATGTTTGCCTTTTATTATCTTGTAACGGGCGCAAAGGCATTGCTAGTTAAAAAAGTAAAATGGAAGAGTTAGAGGAAGGCCGGTTCTCGTCAAAGGCACTGGAAGATTTTAAGTTGATCGATCGGGCCGTGGGCGGTGACGAAAAAGCGTACGCCAAATTGTTGCAGCGCTACAAGCGGCCCGTCTATCACATGATCTTGAAAATGGTGCGCAACATAGACGATGCCGAAGACCTCACCATGGAGTCGTTCAGCAAAGCGTTCCGCAGTTTGCACAAATTCAAAAAAGATTTTACGTTCAGCACGTGGCTCTTCCGCATCGCCACCAACAACACCATCGACCACATTCGCAAGAAAAAAATTAATACTCTCAGCATTCAAAGCACCTACACCGATGATGACGGGCAAGCCGTGGGCATTGATGTAGAAGACAAAGAAAACCTCGATCCGCAAGAGGAGGCGATCCGTTCGCAAAAAGAAGAATTGATCAAAGTGTTTGTGAATATGTTGCCCGGCAAGTACATGCGGCTGGTGCAACTGCGCTACTATGATGAATTGAGCTACGAAGAAATTGCCGAAAAATTAAATGCCCCGCTGGGCACCGTGAAAGCCCAACTACACCGCGCCCGCGAACTGATGTTTGATTTGGTGAAGAACAAGAAAGAACATTTGTGAGATCCGTCAAGGGTGGACTGTCGACAGACCACAGATGTGTTTGAAAATAAAAAACTCGATGCAGTAATAAAACTCATGTGGCTCGTTGGTTTTATTTTTATTTCCGGCCTCACCGGATTGATTTATGGGCATCTCTAAAAACTCCTTGTACCCTTCTCTTCTGGAGAAGGGCGAGGGGTTGAGGTGGTCAACGAAAGGTTTTTAGAGATGCCTTTATTATAGTGCGTTCAAAAAAAAGAAATAGCTAATTTTTTTTAGTGAGGTCAGCCAACGATGGACAGTCGACAGAGGACAGTGGACTTAGTATCCAATGCGATTTTATATCGCTCGTCAATCCGCAAGCCCACTACCCAAACAATTTCATTCCCCGATTCTAAAATGGTAATGTTTTTTTTGTCGGCCAACGAAATTTTTTGATCGATAAAAAAATCACTCAGTTTTTTTTTGTTGACCATGCCGAGCGGATAGAAATAATCGCCTGGTTTCCATTTGCGCCAACGCAACGGGAACTGGAGTTTGGCTGCATCGAGCTGGGCAACTGAAGGATTGTTTTTCAATTCAGTTTTTTCACCCTCTTCAATTTCTAAAATAAGATTTCCGAGCCTTGCCTCCGTTTGGTTTTTTTGTATTAAGATCACACCCTCGCCTACGTAAAACTCCCTGCGGGCAGGGCGAGGGCAGATTATCAGATGCTCACGATCAACAATCAATTCAAATTTTTCTGAAAAGAATTTTTTACCCGCCTGTCCATAAAATGCTTTGGCGGCTTGCCCACACTGATCAAAATTAAAACCATAACCTTTGATCAGATTCCACAAAACATTTTCTGCATGGTCGAACTGTTCCAATCCTTTTTTATCGAACAAGATTTGCTCATCCTTTTTCGTCTCAAACTTTTCCCTCCAATGTTTGATGCCCAATGCCATGAGTTCCACCGCCCCCGAAATTTTTTCTGTGCTTTCGCGCAATGAATTTTCCAACGAAGGATTTAATTCTTTCAATTTCGGAACAACATGGTGGCGGATAAAATTGCGTGGGTAATCATCGGTGGCGTTGCTGCGGTCTTCTCGCCACAAGATTTTATTTTCCTTCGCATAATTTTCGATTTGCCCTCGGGTGGCAAACAACAGGGGGCGGATGACCTTTTCGTTCTTTGAAGTGATTCCGTCCAGCCCTTCCAGCCCAGCACCTCTTGTCAAATTGAGTAGCGTAGTTTCAATCGAATCGTTGGCGTGGTGGGCGGTGACCACAAAATCAAAATGGTGTTCGCTCAGCAATTCATCGAACCATGTGTAGCGCAATTCGCGCGCGGCCATCTGAATGGAGAGGTGATGACGCGCAGCGTATTCTTTAGTTTCAAACTTTTTAGAAAAGAAAGGAACAGACAATTCTTGGCAGTATGTTTTTGCAAATTTTTCATCGCCCTCCGATTCATCACCGCGAAGTTGAAAATTGGCGTGCGCCACGCTGAAGTCGATCGAGCATTCGCGAAACAAACTCAACATCACCATCGAATCCATCCCGCCACTGACGGCCAGCAGGATTTTTTCTTTACTGCCAAAGAGTTTTTTTTGAGCGATATGGTTTAGGAACGCCTGCTTCATGGCAAGAATGATTGAAACTATATTTTTAATTTTTCAGGGTTTAATCTGGCATATATTTGAAATTATCCATCCGCTTCTTCGCTTCCACGCACCAGAGCAATTCTTTTAAAAAACCTGCTGCTCGCTTGTCGGTTTGCGCTTTACCTAGCGCGTTGCCAGCTTCATCAAAAGTATCGTTCACTTTTGGCACGGGGAACATAGCGGGCACAGTCCATGCGCGGATTTTCCAAAGTGTGAACTGCAACGAGGTGATTACTTGAGTGCCGCCAAATGCCCCGTCTGAAACCGTGACGATGGCAACGGGTTTGCGAAACCATTCTTCGTACAGCAGATCGATCACGTTCTTTAAACTTGCCGGATAGCCGCCATTGTATTCGGGCGTGACGATGATCACTCCATCGGCCAACTTTATTTTGTTGGCAAATTCAATGACGGATTCTGATGGAGCGGTAAGAAATTTCAGCCGCTCATTGAAAATTGGAAACTGGTATTCGTTCAGGTCAACGATCGCTGCCGTAGCCAATTTATTTTCTTCAATAAACTTTTTGAAGTACAGGGCAGCCCTGTGGCTATGGCGGCCAGTGCGCACGCTGGTAGAAAGTATGACGATGTGAGGCATGGGTAAAAAATTGATATTGTAAAAATACGCCTTTGCACTGACTACGCTGTGGAGCAAAGCAATCTATGTTAAACCGATCGTGGAAAAAATTTGCGAGGGTTAGAAAAGAAACATTATTTTGCATCAAATACCATTTTATGAAACCGATTGCTTTGCTCCTTTTGTCGTTTTTGTGTTTTCAGGCAGCCGCCCAAGAGGCCGATCAGCCCAATGATTTTTTAACGAAACCTTTTTTCAACGAGCGCAGGATGAAGCTGCGCGAAAAGCTTCCGGTCAATTCGGTGGCCGTGTTTTTTGCCAACCCCGTACGCAACCGTGCCAACGATGTGGACTATGCCTACCACCAAGACCCCGACTTCTATTACCTTACGGGATACAAAGAACCCGATGCGGTGCTGCTGGTGTTCAAGGAAAAGCAAACCTCGAACAACGGGGCGCAGTACGATGAAATTATTTTTGTGCAGCCCCGTAGCGAGCAGGCCGAAATGTGGACGGGCCGCAGGCTTGGCGACAAGGGGGTGAAAGAGCGACTTGGCTTAGATCAAGCGTTTAACAATTCTGAATTCAAGCGTTACAATGTCGACTTTACCAAGTTTGCTTCTGTTCTGTTTTTTGATTTCAATAACGATGTGCGCAACAACCCGCGCGACTCGTCTGACTTGTATGATTTGATCGCGCAGTTTAAAATCAAAACCCATTACCCCGAAAAGAATAATTCTGCATTGACGATAGAGCCGCAAAAAAATAACCTCGATGCCAAATCGCTCGACCCGATCATGGACAACCTGCGTGGCATCAAAACCAAAGAAGAAATGGAAATGGTGCGCAAGGCAGTGCGCATCTCTTGTGCGGGTCAGATAGAAGTGTTGAAGGCGATCAAGCCCGGCATGAGCGAGCGCGAGATTGAAGGCATCCATGAATTTGTTTTCAAAAAATACCAGGCCGAAGATTTGGGCTACCCTTCCATTGTAGGTGCAGGCCACAACGGCTGCATCTTGCACTACATTGACAACTACAAGCCGAGCGTGAACAACAAAGAATTGATCTTGATGGACTTGGGCGCAGAGTTTCACGGCTACACGGCCGACATCACCCGCACCATTCCGGTGAACGGAAAATTTTCACCCGAACAAAAACAGATTTATGAACTGGTGCTCAAAGCGCAAGAAGAGGCCATGAAAGTGTGCAAGCCGGGCGAGCCGTTCAGCGGGTTGCACAAAGCAGCACGCGATGTGATCAACAAAGGATTGAAAGAATTGGGTATCATCAAAGATGAAACCGACAAGCACCGCTACTACCCCCACGGGTGCTGCCATCACATAGGCTTGGATGTGCACGACCGTGGGGCGTATGAAAAATTGGAAGAGGGAATGATCATCACCATCGAGCCCGGCATTTACATTCCCGACAATGCGGCTTGCGACAAAAAATGGTGGGGCATTGCGGTGCGCATCGAAGACGATTACTTGTTGACCAAAGACGGCTACGAGCACCTCTCCGTGTCGGCACCCCGCACAGTGAAAGACATTGAAGCGATCATGAAATTGCCGAGCGCATTAGATGACTTCACGTTGCCCGAGTTGGAGAAGAAGAATTGAATAGCCCTTACGCAAGGTTCTGAAACTTTTTCCAAGCAGCGTCTCCCGTTTCGCGGACGCTGCTTTTTTATTTATCTAAATAAAACTGTATGGTGATGGCTTATGTCGATTTAACAATTTGTTAATACCAAGTTCTTTTTTAAAATTGGATTGAAATCAACAATCCAAATGCGCAAAATCATTAAGAGCTTCCGGCTGATCATAAACTACAAGACTTTTATCGTCACCGGCTTGTCGGTGCTGTCGAGCTACTTGTGTTTTCAGTGGGGCCTCACGGCCAAGTTCCCCGACATGCTGGTGGGCGTGGCCATTGTTTTTCCGGTGGTGTTCAGCATCGGCTCGGCCTACACCCGCAGGGAAACCGCGCTACAGCGCCTCTCCGATTTCAAGGGCCACGCCATTGCTATTTATTATGCTTCACGCGATTGGTCTTCCCCCAAAGAAAATAATTTGTCCGAGCAGGCACGCGGGTTGGTGCGCGAACTGCTCTTCACGTTGAAGTCAATGTTAAAGCTAACCGACCACGCTGCCTGGGATGCTCAAGAGAAAAAAATCTACAACCTTTTTTCAAAACTCTCGCACCTGTCCATGCAGTTTCGCGATCACGGGGTGCAGAGTGGCGAGATCTCGCGCGTGAGCCAGTACGTGAGCAAGATGATCATCGCCTTCGACAATCTGCGCAGCATCCATCACTACCACACCCCTAAAACACTACGTGCTTATAGCAAAGTTTTTATCTACTCGTTCCCTATCATCTATGGCCCCTACTTCGCCAGCACGTTTCACGATTTTTCTGCACAGTTGGAATACGTGATGCCGGTGATGTACAGTTTTATTTTGGTGAGCTTAGACAACATTCAAGACCAGCTCGAAAACCCGTTTGACGAAGTGGGCGAAGACGATATTGTGATCGATGCCGAAGAGACCGCGCAGTTTCTCTCGTGACCGACCGCAGATTTTTTCGGATTTATGGATTACACTGATTCATTTTGGTGTAAGCACCACTCTCTTGAAGGTTAAGCTCTTCGAACCAAAATTAATAAGAAGCCCTACTTCTAACTTGTAAGCTTTGAGATAATTAAGAGCTTGTGCTAAATGTGCATCCTCCATTTGTATAACTGCTTTAAGCTCGACCAATACCTTTCCTTCCACTACAAAGTCTGCACGTCTTTTGCCAATTGGTTCAACCAAGTCTTTATAAAAAATCTCATGTTCAATTTCTCTTTTGAAGCTAAGCCCACATTGAGTCAACTCATAAGCGAGTGCCCTTTGGTAAATAACTTCTGGAAATCCATTGCCCAAAAACTTATGAACCTCAAAGGAAGCTCCAATAACTTTTTCGGTTATATCTTTATATTTTAATTCCATGTCATTTTCAAAGAGCAGAGTTATTAATCCGCGTGATCTTTGAATCCAAATAATCCGTGATCATTCCCTTATCAGTTCAAATTCAACCCTGCGGTTCAGTTGCTTGTGTTCATCCGTCACTTCTTCCACAATCGGGTTGGCACTGCCGTAGCCGATGGCGGTAAGTCGTTGTGCATCGATTTTAAATTCCTTGATCAAATATTCTTTGATGGCATCGGCACGTGCTTGCGAGAGCTGTAAGTTTTGTTCTTCGTTGCCCGAAGAGTCGGTGTGGCCCGCGATTTTTAATTTCTCATCGGGATGGTCGATCAAAAAATTTCCAATCTTTCCCAAGTCGTGGTGCATGATCGGCAAAACATCGGCCTTGCCGTTTTCAAACTCCACCGATTTGAAAGCGATCTTGCTGGCGATCGGCTCGGCTGTGTGCACCACGGCTTTGTCGCCTTCCATAAAAAACAATTCTTCGATGCGGAAGAAGTCATCGCCTTGCACTACCAATAAATAGTTGCGTTTGTTGATCAAGGTAAAATCGTACGAGCCATCTTCGCGCAAAAACTTGGGCGACACCTCTACGCCTTTCTCTAAATCAATAATGGATACGATGCCCTTCACCGGCCTGCCTTGATTGTCGCGTACTACACCTTTTAGTGTTACCACTGCTTCGGGGTGTGCTTCCATGGGCACAGGAAAAGAAAACAAATCGAGGTTTTTGATCTCCTCTTCCGAGGAACGCGCATAATAAAGATCGTGGCTCTTCGAGTCGATGGTGAAATAATATTCGCTGCCGGCACCGTTCACCAGTGGCCCAATGTTTTTGGGTTCGCTCCAATTGTTTTTTCCTCGGTACGTTTTATAAATATCAAAGTCGCCAAAATTGAGCGGCTGCCCATCGGAGCTAAAATACAGCACATTGAATAGGTGATGGAAGAAAGGGCTCACTTCGCTGCGCACGGTGTTGATCACGGGGCCGGCATTTTGGGCGCGCCCCCAATTTCCTTCTTTATCTTTTACAGAAAAATAAATGTCGGAGAGGCCAAAGCCACCGACTCGGTTGCTGGCAAAAAAAAGAGTGTCGCCACTGTGTGTGACGGCCGGGTGCGATTCCCAGCCGAGGCTGTTTACATTTGACCCTAAATTTTTGATGTTGCTCCACGTGCTGTCTTTGCCGAGGCGCGCCATGTACAAGTCGCAGTTGCCCAGCGAGCCGGGCGCATTGCAGCGCGCGAAAAACAAAAATCTCCCATCCAAACTCAGGCAAGCAGAGCCTTCATTGAAACCGGTGTTGATGGTTTTAAATTCTTTCGCTTCCGTCCAGGCACCATCTACTTTTAAACTAAAAAAAATATCTTCATCGTAGGCGCGCTGCTTGTGCGAGTTTCGCTTTGACGTGAAGAGCAATACGTAATCCACATTGCCGATGGCCGGACCATAATCTTCTTTGGGCGAGTTGATGTGGTCGCCCATGTGCGTGAGTTCAGAGTGCGGTGGCCGCAGCGTGTCCACTTCTTTGCGGTAGTTCACCAGCTGATAATATTGTTCGAGCGGCACGTAATATTCTTTTTTGTCGGGCTCTACCGTTTCATAGTTTTTGTAGAGTTCGTTGATGTTCACGCCCTGTTGATGATGCTTTACGGCAAGCCGATAAAGCAAAAGTGCTTCTTCGTTCGAACCAAATTTTTTAGAAAGGCTCGCGAGTTTCCAGATCATCGGCACGTTCTTCGAAAAGTTTTCGATCCCAAAATTTTTCACGTACACTTTCAAGGCGGCATACATTTCTTGCTGCTTGTCGGGTGCATCCAATTCTTTGATCTGCCTGAGCTTGGCCGCATCAGAATAGAAACGAATACGGTTGATATTGGGGAAAGTGAAGATGTCAGGTTGGCTGATCGCGGTAAGCGTATCGTTCACATGGAC
>JAYWDN010000007.1:0-7978 GCA_043780615.1 Bacteroidota bacterium
CCCCCCCCCCCCCCCCCCCCCCACGACTCGGTAGAAGAATCGTCTTGGCTAAGTGCGGCCTCTATTTACCAAACCTTTGATGCGCTAAAGGAAGTCTATCGCCCAGGCGAAGGAAGCGGATGGAAATATTTTAGCAGCGCAAAAAAAATCGCATGGAAAACGGGCACGAGCTTCGGCTTTCGCGATGGGTGGGCCGTGGGCGTCACGCCCGATTATGCCGTGGGCGTGTGGGTGGGCAATGCCGATGGCGAAGGCAGGCCCGGCCTCACCGGCACCGAAGCAGCAGCACCTATTTTATTCGATCTGTTTTCATTGCTTCCTGGGAAAAAATGGTTCAATGATCCGACTTCCGAAATGCAAAAAATTGCAACGTGCAAGAAAAGTGGCCATCGGGCTACTGCACTTTGTACAGAACAAGACACCATAGAGATTGCGAAATCTGGATTGGCAACATTACCCTGCCCTTACCATAAAAAAATATTTTTATCGGGTGATCAAAAATTCAGAGTGCATTCAGGATGCGAGCCTCTTGCCACAGCAATCGAAGCATCGTGGTTTGTGTTGCCTCCGGTGCAAGAGTTTTATTTCAAATCAAAAAATTTAAGTTATCGCTCGTTGCCCCCGTTGCGAAAAGATTGCGACAACCCCAACACGGTGTCCTCCATGGACTTGATCTACCCGAAGGTTAATTCAAAAGTCTTTGTGCCCTTCGAGTTGGACGGCAGCACAGGCAGTGCGTTGTTCGAGGCCGCCCATCGAAACCCTGCCGCTACTATTTTCTGGCACATCGATGGCAATTTTTTGGCGGCCACGCGCCAATCGCATAAGCTTTCCGTTAGGCCAGCTGCCGGAAAGCACACGCTACTATTGATAGACGATGCCGGGGAATCGGTTTCCAGGCCATTTTCGGTGGTTTCGTCAAAAAAATAACACATAACTCTTTGACATGTAATGTTTTGATCGTAATTTGTTAAATCAAATAAACAATATGAACCATCTTTGCATCGACCAAACAAAAAAAGATATGAAAAAAGGATTGGCTTTAATTCCCATTTTTTGCCTTGTCTTGGCAGGAATGAAAGTATCGGCCAGCAATGGCCAACCTGTTTTAGAAAAATCAAGTTACGTGGTGATTGGTGCGTTTACGATTCCAAAAAATGCAATCGAGTTTACCGAACATGCCAAGCAAAACAAACTTGAGGCGCAGTTTTCAATCAACCCCTTGCGCAAACTTTTCTATGTGTATGTGATGCACACGGGCAACACCGCAGCCGCGATTGAAGAGGCAAAAAAATTAAGAAAAGAAACACCCTACTACGATACCTGGGTTTTTACGGGCATCCTTGGCGATGAAAACATGAAAGGAACCGACATCAACCCGATGACCGGAAAAGACATTGTTCACATCGAAGCGGCCGACAAGAAAGAGATTTCAAGCAACCCGATCGAGTCAGTGCAAGAAAAAATAGTGATCGAAAACAATTCGCAAAATCAAACCAAGGAAGAAGAAAAAATCAATACTCCTCCGGTTTTGATTGAAGAAGTGCCCGAAGGCAGCAAGAAATTTTTCTTCAAAATTTTCACCAGCGAAAAAGAATTGGGTGGCGATGTGGATGTTATGGACATTGAAAAAACGAAGCCGCGCAAGATGGCTTCTTACCGAGGCAACGAAGTGGTGAACCTAAAACCCTTCAACAAATCGGGGAATATTTCTTTGGTGTGCGAAGTCTTTGGCTTCCGCAAGGTGCAGCAAACCATCAACTTCAATCAACCTCAAACTACAGAGGGTGTATTGGTCGATGAGAATAAAATCACGGTGCCGTTTGATTTGGTGCGATTGAAAAAAGGAGACATCGCCATCATGTACAATGTATATTTCTACAAAGATGCAGGTGTGATGCGCCCCGAGTCGCGCTATGAAGTGACCAGCCTGATGGAGATGCTGAAAGAAAACCCGAAATACAAAATCAAAATACACGGCCACACCAACGGCAATGCGGCTGGCAAAATCATTTCGATAGGCGAATCAAAAAATTTCTTTGCACTCACCGATACCAAAGAAGGTTTTGGCTCGGCCAAAAAATTGTCGGAAGAGCGTGCCAAGGTGATCCAAAGTTATTTGGCATCGCAAGGCATTGCCCCTGCGCGCATGCAGATCAAAGCGTGGGGTGGCAAACGCCCCATATATGAAAAAGATTCGCAGCAAGCCCACGCCAACGTACGGGTGGAGATCGAAATTTTGGAAGACTAATTTTTTATAGTGACCTTGCCTCAATGGGCACATTCACCAGCGATCTTTCCGGTAAACAATTTCCAGTACAAGAAAAAATCACCGCCAAGTCGGTGCGCACTCCAATACTCGATGTCATCAAAGACGAACACCCGCATTTCAACGATGATGGGTGTTTGTCTATTACCGAGCTCAGCCATTATCGCCATCGTTATTTAGAAACAAGTCTTCAGCAAGAACTCGGGTCGCTTTCTAATTTGGAGAAAGAAGTGCTGGAAGCAATGCGCCAAGGTGAGCTGATTTCTGAAAACGTGGACAGTGAGGCCAACGAAAAAATAACCTTCGGGCAAAAACTCTCTGACAAGATTGCCTCTTTTGGTGGAAGTTGGACGTTCATCCTCAGCTTCTTTTTCTTTCTCGCGTTATGGATCGTTGTTAATATCTATTACTTCGCCAGACCTTTTGATCCTTACCCGTTCATTTTGCTGAACCTCATTCTCTCTTGCATTGCGGCTATGCAAGCTCCAGTGATTATGATGAGCCAAAATCGACAAGAAGAAAAAGACCGCGAGCGCAGCAAGCACGACTATCAAGTAAACTTAAAAGCTGAATTAGAAATCCGGATGATGCACGAAAAAATTGACCACCTGATCGTACACCAACAGCAACGATTGTTTGAGATACAGCACATCCAAATAGAGATGCTGCAAGAGATCAAAGACAAACTCGTAAAGCAATAAGGAATCAGGCGGGGCTTTGCACATAACATCAGTTACCATTCTAATCCAGTAAATATTTATATTATTGATTACCGATTAACATGCCACCCTATGAAATTCTTTAAGGTTTCACTTCTTATTTTCTTGTTTGCAGCAGGCCTATCTGCACAGGCCCAAAACAATAGCTCGCACTATGTAGTGATCGGTGCTTTTAAAGTGCTTGACAATGCTGCGCGCTTCACCACCTTGGCCAACAAAAATGGGTTCACGGCCATGTATGCCATCAACCCAGGCCGCCAACTTTATTATGTTTATTTGTTGGATACTGATGACAAAAAGAAGGCGTACAATTTATTGATCAAGCTAAAGGTGGAGACAGTATTTAAAGACGCGTGGGTCTTCACCGGAAAATTGGGAACGGAGGAATTGGTGAAGATAGAGCCAAAGGTGAAACCGAAAATTGAGCCCGCAAAAGAACCAGTGATCGAGGCGGTGATCGAAACCGCGAAAGACACCACGAAAATCGCACCACCGAAAATAGATTCAACCTCCATAAAAAAACCAATTGAAGAGCCCAAACCCGTTGAAGTTAAAAAGCCAAAGGGCAAACCATTTTATTTTAAGGTGCTGAGTGCCGATGATGGCAAAGAATTATTTGGCACCCTGCAGTTGCAAGAGTCCGTGGGCGCATCGCAGTACCAGGCCCTGAAGAGTGGCGAGATCATTTACATTGAAGCGCCCCGCAACAAAAAAGGATCGTACAACATCATTGCACAAGTGCCGGGCTACAAGCAAAGCAACGTAGTGTTTTCGTATTCCGCGGCAGCAGCCGAAAAAGGCGCACAGAATGAAGAGATCATCACGCTCACGCTGGCCAAGGCAAAGAAGGGCGACTACATTGATTTTAACAACGTCCATTTTTTTAAGAACACTTCGGTGATGCAGCCCGAATCGCAAAACGAACTGGATGGGCTAGTGACCTTGCTGAAAGAAAACTTGAAATACAAAATCAAAATCATTGGGCACTGCAACGGCAAGCAAAACCGCGAAACTTACACGATAGGTACCAGCACCAATTTTTTTGGAATGGACCCCAAGGCAAACAAAAAAGAAACGCTCTCATCGAAAGAACTTTCGCTGGCACGTGCCGAAACCGTGAAAGCCTACTTGGTGCAGCAGGGCATTGAAGCCGCGCGCCTCAGTGCCAAAGGCGAAGGTGGAAAAGTGCCACTCTACCCCGAAGGCGGAACACTGGGTCAATACAATGACCGAGTGGAAGTAGAGTTTGTGAAGCATTGAGGAGAGAACCTTTCAGGCAATATACAAGCCCTTTGTTTGTTTTTTAAAGTAGAAGTATCCGAAAGAGCGCGGATACACCCTTCAAAACTGAATACCTGTATTTTTGCACATCCAATATCAACGTGCAGTTGGTGGACACGATGCGTAAACCCGATTTTGCAATTTCACATTATTTATTACCTTTGACCCCGTTAATGATATAATCCCGCCTGGTAGTATTCAATCCCAACCTTTGTCTATTGTCAGTCTGGCTTCATTGAGTTAGCAAGAACATTTATCACTTAATTAAAAAAACAAATGAACATTTATGTAGCCAACATTCCCTGGAAGGCTTCCGAGGAGCAGTTGAAGGAACTATTCGGCCAGTATGGCGAGGTGACTTCAGCAAAAATCATCATGGACAAAGTAACGCAGCGCAGCCGCGGCTTTGGTTTCGTAGAAATGGGTGATGATACCTCTGGCCACAACGCCATCAACGAATTGAATGGACGTGATTTCCAAGGAAAGAGCTTAGTGGTGAACGAAGCCCGCCCTCGTGAAGAGCGCCCTGCTCGTTCCGGTGGCTTCCGCAGAAACGATTTCAATTAATTATTGTATCGATATTTAGGAAGTTAATGCCAGGTGAAAGCCTGGCATTTTTGTTTCTAAAAAAATCGAGATCATTTCTTTTCATAAACTACTTTCCCGCCCACAATCGTCATCTCTACGTTGGTGGAAAGAATTTGATCATCGGGCACGCCCATCAAGTCTTGCGAAAAAATAGTGAAGTCGGCCAGCTTGCCAACCGCGATTGATCCTTTTACTTTTTCTTCGAAAGCACCATAAGCGGCATCAAGGGTATAAGATATCAACGCCTGAGCCCGCGTCATTTTTTCTTCTGGTTCGTAGCCACCTTTCGGTTCTCCTTTCAAAGTTTGACGAGTGACTGACGCAAAGAAATTAGCAATGGGATTGATCGGCTCGACTGGCACATCGGTACCATTAACAATATGCGCTCCGGATTTCAATAAGGACTGCCACATGTAGGCGCTTTCCTTGATTCGTTTCTCTCCCAGTCGATCAATCGCCCACGGCCTGTCGGATGAAAGATGAATGGCTTGCATCGCGGGGATCACACCGAGTTGTGCAAAACGCGGTATATCTTTGGGGTCGATGTGCTGTGCATGTTCAATGCGAAAGCGCACATCGTGTGCCTTGTCGGGGTTTTCTTTGAAGGCAATCTCATAGCGATCCAAAATTTCGCGGTTGGCGCGATCGCCAATGGCATGGGTGCAAACTTGAAAGCCTGCCTTCAATGCCTCTTTCGAAATCTGCAAGAGCGAATCCATCGGCATGAGGGCCATGCCCACCGTTTCGGTGCGGTCTGTGTAAGGCTGTAGCAACCACGCTCCACGCGAGCCGAGTGCGCCATCACTGTACAATTTTACAGAGCGCACTGTAAGCCAACCCGTGGAATCAATTTCGCGGCCGCGCAAAAAATAATCGCGCACCAAATCAGTATCTGACCCCGACAACATTTCGTACAAGCGCACGTTGAGCTTTTTCTCATTTTTAAATTTTCGAAACAATTCAATTTCCTTACGGCTTGCACCTGCATCATGAAAACCTGTGATGCCATTGCGCAAGCAAGCTGCCAACGCCAACTCCAGTGCCTTGGTTCTTGTTTCCACATTTGTGCGTGGAATATATTTCCCTACTAACGACTGTGCACGCTCAATAAATATTCCTGTAGGGTTGCCGAGCGCATCGCGGATGATCTCACCACCTTCTGAATTATTTTGTTGCAGTTGTTCTTTTGATAATTGATTGAGGCTTGCCAACTGCATGGCTTTCATATTGGCAAAAGCCGCATGACCACTGGCGTGTGTAAGATATACAGGATTGTTTGGTGAGACTGCGCTAAGCATCTCGTGGGTCTGAAAACCTTTGACCATTTTTGCAGGCTTGGTGTTCCATTTGTCTTGATGCCAACCGCGGCCAATGATCCAATCACCGGGCTTCACATTTGCTACGGCATCTTTCACTCGGCTCACCATCTCGTCAAAACTTTTTATGTCTGACAAATTCAGCGTAAGCTCTTGAAACCCTAAGCCCAGCAAGTGGCCATGTCCTTCAATGAACCCGGGCGTCATGGTCTTGCCTTGCAGGTCTATAATTTTAGTTTGATCGGTTTTAAATTTCTCAGCTTCTTTTTCAGTTCCAACAAAAATTATTTTATCGTCTTTAACCGCCACTGCTTCGGCTGTTGGACTTGCCTCATCAACTGTATAAATCTTGCCTCCACGAATGATCAGGTCGGCCTGATTTTTTTTTTCTGAACAAGAAAATAATAACGAGGCTGCGGAAAGGAATAGTATGTATTTCATGGTTGCAATTATTATGTTCCTTAAAAATAGAAAGAATCACTTTATCTTCGAACGATAAATCAGGGTTATGAAAAAGATATTTGTTTGTGTGGTATTGATGGCAGGCTGTGCGGCAACACTGCGCGCGCAACAAGTGGGGCTTTCGTTTTCATACTTTGTGCCGCGCAATGGATCGTTCTCTACACCCATCAGTCCGTTTTCGTTGCGGGGCGTGGGCTTCAACCTCAACAAGTATTTTGCGGTGCAGACCGGTGCTACCCTGTACCGCATGACGGGCTTGAACATGATCGACCTTCCGTTTGAATCGCACGAGCCACTGCTCGGGCCCAACTTCACGCTGTTTGTTCCTACCGAATTGGTTTTTCAATTGAAGGGCAGCCGTGTGCAGTTTGATGTTAAGGGCGGTGGGTTTTTCTTTTATGGCTTTGCGCAAAAACTGAACACCGGAAATTTTGATCGCGCCATTCGGCAATATCAAAATTGGGAAGTGGCCAATTCCGATCTTTCTTTTCAAAACAATCCCGGCTTTGGCACACACGTTGGCGCGGAGCTAACCATTTATATCAATAATCAATTTGGGATTTCTTTTGAAACGAATTACTTGATGGGCACGGCAAAAATGCCGCTCACCGGCCAGTACGTGGGCGGAAATACTTCTGGCCCTTTGCAAACTGTGGCAGCCGATTATAAAAATGCCAAAGTCGATTTTACTGGTTTTGAATTTTCAGTAGGCCTGATTTTTACGGGCACTAGCAGTGGGCCCAAAAAACCCGCACGAAGAAGGAGATAATCTGATATTCCATTTGAATGTCTCCCACCTGACAACCGTTAACACACAATCTTTCGTAAATTGCCGGTGAATCAATTTATGAAACGGATTTTATTTTTTCTTGCAGTACTGGTACACCTTGCGCTCGAAGGTTTTTCTCAATCCACAAAAAGAGCTTCAGAAAATTATATCGATGCCACTTTTGGTGTGGCAAAATCCCAAGGCGCGCTGGCATTGTCTTATGTTCACAGTTGGAAATTTGGAGCGAAACAAAAATTGGGGATCGGTCTCGGTGGGCGGTTCACCTCCTATCTTGGTGCAAACCAATACTACGCCACAGCACCTGCGCAGCTTACCTCTGAAAGCACCGGCCCGCTGATTATTTTCAAAGACAACATCACTGCCAACATTGACACTTTTTTGGTAAAATCTCCGCAAGTCAATTCCATCAACCTGAGTATCAACATTGATTATCAAGTAAGCAAAAAATTTACAGCAGGGTTCAACATCGATGCCATCGGGTTTTCGTTTGGTGGCAGCCGCAACGGAAACTACATCAACGGAGTCTCGGGCAAGATGACAAGTGCCTCGCCTA
>JAYWDN010000008.1:0-2724 GCA_043780615.1 Bacteroidota bacterium
TCTTCCAACTCTGTTCCTTTGAGAATAGAGTAGAGGCGTTGAATGGTGCTGATGCAAACCTGACTATCACTTGCTACAAAACTTGAACGCAAGCGTTGCACATTGTAAAGCTCTGTGAACTTGCGGTTGTCGTCAACTGGAATGTAATTGAGAAATTCTTGCTCCGCTTGTTCGCCTAAGTTTTTGGTGTCAACCAAAAACAAAATGCGTTTTGCTTTTGAGAATTTCAGCAAACGATAAATAGAAGTGATGGCGGTAAAAGTTTTTCCTGAACCTGTCGCCATTTGTATCAATGCCTTTGGTCGGTTCTCTTTGAAAGAAGTTTCCAAATTATTGATAGCCGCAATCTGGCAATCTCTTAAACCATCAATCGGTAAAATGGGTAAATCAGAAAATCTTCCTCTTAAAGTTTTTGGTTTCTTCAACCACTCACGAAAAGTTTCTGGTCGGTGAAAAGAAAAAACTTCTCTTGACCGTGGCTTTGGGTCGCTGAAATTGGTGAACCGTGTTACTTCGCCTGTGCTTTCGTAAACGAATGGCAAAGGTTTATTGTCAAGGTGTGTGAGTTTTGCTTTTGAATAATCTTCGCTTTGGCTTTCGTGAAAAGTCAAACGGTGTCCTTCTTCCTCCCGTTTGGCTTCAATGATTCCACACGGTTTGCCGTCAACAAATAAAACATAGTCAGCAGGTCCAATATCGGTTTGAAATTCACGAACTGCTACACCAATGTTTGCCTGTAAGTTTATTCGTGCTTTATCCTGAATAGCCCAACCACACCGCTGCAAAGCGGTGTCTATTTGGTCTCTTGCTATTTGTTCAGGATTTTGATTTGACATTTATGTTTTCGTTCTCTTATTTATAGTTTTTAAAAGTAGTCAAAGATATGATTCTGACTGCTGGATTTCTTAAAGCGTTGGAGAAAAACACTCTTTCATTTTTTTTCGGGTTGGCTTCGTGTGATGGCAAAAAAATGAAAGTGTGTTTTTGTGCGGTGGCAGAAAAATCATTTTTAAAAATTTCGTGCGGTGGCAAAAAAAAATTTAAAAACGAAGCGTTGCCTGTCCGTTCAAAGCGGTGTCGGTTGTTGTCCATGTTATGCAAAAAATGTTCATTCAAAGCTCGTCAGTTTCAAGTTAGCAGGTCGCCAATACCATTGCACATAACATTACTACACGCGCAACTCCGTTGCGCATACCCGCCCGAAATCAAGGAATACCCGCTACCAAGTTGCGGGTATCTCCCTTTTAGGCACGCCTTGCACCAAGGTGAATATATTTCATTTATATCCCAAAAAAAAGGCTACCCTTTTGGGGCAGCCTTGGTTAATCGGTGCACAATTTTTTACTGCACCACGCGGCTCACGGGGTCGCTGTAGTTGATGATGCCATCGGGGCTCACGGCCCCGCCTTTGGCCCACACTTTGGTGCTGCTGGGCAAGTTGGTGAAGGTATAGGTGCGCTTGGGGCTGGGCACCACCGTCCACACGCTGGCATTGGTGATGGGGTCGGCCGTCCAGGCAAACGAGAAGCCTTTTGCTTTGGGGTAAGGCTCTATGCTGGCGGTGGCCTCGCCCTACAATGCTTCAATGTTGGGCAGCAAAATGACTTTGTTAGGCAACCCAAAAAGTAGATTGCCCAGCTAGCCTATTCCACCAATGAGCAACACGGTTGAAAGATCGGTTAACAGCAACTTAATTTCTTTTTAATCATCTTGCCTGAAATAATTTTGTGATGCTAAGAAAAACGATCGAGTCGCTCCAGCGCGAAGCCGCAGAAACTGGAGCGCACTCGCTGAAAAGAAGTTTGGGTGCCGTCAACTTAGTGGCCATCGGTATTGGGGTGATCATTGGCGCTGGATTGTTTTCGCTCACCGGCATTGCAGCCGCCAACCATGCGGGGCCTGCAGTTACACTTTCATTTTTAATCGCTGCCGTAGGTTGTGCGTTCAGTGCATTGTGCTATGCCGAGTTCGCCTCGATGGTGCCTGTGGCAGGCAGTGCCTACACGTATGCGTATGCAACACTCGGAGAATTATTTGCGTGGATCATCGGCTGGGATTTGGTATTAGAATATTCGGTGGGTGCCGCCACTGTTTCCATTAGCTGGTCGCAATACCTTGTTCGCTTTCTGAGCAAGTACAATATTCATCTGCCCGCACAACTTACTTCATCACCTTTTGAAACGATCACACTTGCCAATGGCACAACGGTGCACGGCTGGATCAACTTGCCCGCTGTGTTGATCATTATTTTCATTACCGCAATCATTATCCGTGGCACCAAAGGCTCCGCGATTTTTAATATCGTGGTGGTGTCCTTGAAGTTGGGGGTAGTGGTGGTGTTCATTATGCTCGGTTGGAATTACATCAACCCCGAAAACTATGTGCCGTACATTCCGGCCAACACGGGAACCTTTGGTGAGTTTGGCATCAGCGGAATTTTTCGTGGAGCCGGTGTAGTGTTCTTTGTGTTTATCGGGTTCGACATTGTGGCCACCATGGCACAGGAAACAAAAAACCCTAAACGGAATATGCCCATCGGCATCATCGGGTCACTGATTATTTGTACGCTTCTGTTTGGCTTGTTCAGTTTTGTGATGACGGGCTTGGCGCATTACACCGAATTTAAAAACAGTGCAGCACCGGTTGCCATTGCCATTGAGAAGACTCCTTATTATTGGCTGAGCCAGGCGATCATTCTCGCCATCATCATCGGCTACACTTCGG
>JAYWDN010000009.1:0-19832 GCA_043780615.1 Bacteroidota bacterium
CGCGTTTATCGCTTGCGTAAAAAAAGATGAGTATGCACAGCATATCGAAGCCGCAGAAAAATATACGTGTCCGATGCACCCGCAAATTGTTCAGGACAAGCCCGGCACTTGCCCGATCTGCGGAATGGATTTGGTAAAGATGGGTGCATCGACAGGCGCTGACGGTTCGATCATGCTCAACGAAAGTCAGATCAAATTGGCAAATATTACAACCACGCTCACGCGATTTGAAAATATGGGTGAGAATACCATCCTCACAGGAAAATTAATGGTGAATGAAGAGCAGACCGAAGTGATCAGTAGTCGGGTGCAGGGTCGAATTGACAAATTATACTTTAAAGAAGTTGGTCAGCGCATAATGCAAGGTCAGACGCTCTATGAAATTTACAGCGAACCACTGCTGACACTTCAGCAGGAATACCTTTTGGCTTTTCGCCAATTCGAAGAATTGAAAGAACAACGGTACGAATCTTTTCTCATAGCATCGGAAAAGAAACTTGTTCTTTTCGGAATGACCAAAGAACAAGTAGGACAACTCGCCCAACGAAAAAAAGCGGATTCAAGGGTCACTTTTCATTCTCCTGTGTCAGGCATCATTGCAAGGATTGATGCCACGGAAGGACAGTATGTATCGGAAGGAAGTGCCCTGTACCGCATCGAAAAATTGGATCAGGTTTGGGTGGAGGCAGAACTTTATCCTGGTGAATCTTTGCTGGTGAGAATTGGAGATGTGGTGCGGGTTCAAGTCAACGGATTTGAAAATATACCGGTTGAAGGGAGAGTCACTTTCTTGAGCCCTGAGTACCGTCAGGGCAGTCAGATCACAACCTTACGCGCGGTGATTGCCAACCCTAAACGCGAATTTCTTCCAGGCATGCAAGCCACGGTCATCCTTTCTCACTCAGAAAAAAAAGCCATTGCTCTTCCTGTTGACGCAGTGATACGCGATGCAAAAGGAAGTCATGTGTGGGTTCTTGATAAGTACGGTTCCTTCAAACCGCGCATAGTGAAAACAGGCTTGGAGAATTTTGAAAAAGTGGAAATCTCCGAGGGGGTTGAAGAAAAAGAAAATGTAGTGATCACCGGGGCGTATTTGTTATACGGTGAACTCGTACTGAAAAAAGGCGGAGATCCAATGACTGGCCATCATCATTGAGAAACTTACAAAGGAACGCAGATGACGCAGATAAATTTGATAAACACACTAGATACAATACGCAGATGAGGCAAAAGTATGACACCCGAAGTAGCTGAATCCTAACACGTACACAATAGTGATTAAGAAGGACAATTCGGTTGCTGAACGGAAAGGTGTGACAACTTCGATATTAAAGAAGGAAAAAGGGATTTGGAAAATCGTACAAACACATAGTTCCTCCTAAAAACCCAAGATCCAAAAAAACAAAACATATATCAGTTAAAATGGGATTGTGCCAGTAACGATTAAAAAATATTTGCAAACTCATCCGGATTTTCGATTTGATGAGGGACTATTTCATCAAATTGGATTTGAAGGGGATATGGCCTTTACTAAAAGTTATTTGGATATCCGACAAAAAGAGGGAAGGCTTTACACCGATGATGTAGTTTTGAATCTTCCTAAAATTAAAATCACTTCTCCTCATTTAAAAGAGTGGAAAATCCGCAGACGCTCAACAAATCGATTAATCAGATACCTTAATGCAAAACAAAATGCACAAGTAATCGAGATCGGCTGTGGCAATGGCTGGCTTGTAAATTATTTGTCTAAGTCTCTCCCATTTGATTTTTGTGGAGTGGACATCAACGCGGTGGAGTTAAAACAAGCCACAAGGCTTTTTGGCAGCAATGAAAAAAGAAGTTTTGTTTGCGCAGATATTTTTTCGTCAAGTTTTACCGGCTTCCCTGCTGACGTTTTCATTTTGGCCGGGGGCGTTGTTCAATACTTCTCAAATCTCCCGGCCTTACTTCAAAGACTGCTGAAACTTCTCATGCCAGGAGGCGAGATCCATATTATTGATAGTCCTTTTTATCGTAACGAAGATTTAGACACTGCAAAGAAAAGAGGAAGGGAACACTTTAAGGAAACGGGTCAATCGTTAATGCAAAACTACTATTTCTACCACCAATGGGAATTACTTCAATCTATTCCATATGAATTGCTCTATGACCCCTCCTCTCGATATAGGAGATTGAAGAGGCTCGTGATCACAGATTCTCCTTTTCCATGGATAAAAATAACAAAACGTAAACTCGATTAATTATGAAAACAACTATTCTGTGTTTCTTTATTTTGTTCACCGCATTAACAGTTGCAATTGCCCATGGAGGAAAAAAACATAAAAAGGATTCGACCAAAGTCCACACGGACTCCACCATGAAAAAGGGCGAAGAACATCAGCACGTGGTGGGCGATACTGTGCACCACCACAATGAAGGTATGGCGGTGGATGAATCTAAAGTAGCAGCCGACCTTGGTGATTTCCCTACACTGCATCCTATGATTGTTCATTTTGCTATTGTCCTAATCATTGTTGCTGCCGCTTTACAATTGGTCAACATTATTCTGATAAAGAGAGAGATTACTTGGATTGTCTTTGTTATTTTATTTATTGGAGTGATGGCTGCATGGCTGGCTGGAAAGAACTTTCATCCACACACTCATGGCATCAGCGAGCATGCTCAACTGGTATTAGACCAGCATGATAAATGGGCGGACTGGGCTATTTACTTTGGCATTGCAGGCGTGGGCTTACATGGTGTCAATCTTTTTCTTTTCAGAAATAAGCGTTGGGCGATTTCCATTGTAGCCGTTGTGCTAATAATGTCTGCCTATGCTGTTCTGCATGCAGGGCATTATGGTGCACAGTTGGTTCACATCGAGGGAATCGGCCCGCAGGGAAAATATCTTGAAATGAAACATCATCATTAACTCTTTACTCTATCAACAACTTAAACTAAACACAAAAACTATGAAAAAGTCAATTGCAATTATTACCGTCCTTATCACAGGTTTTTTAGCAGGCTCTGTTTTGGTCACAAGCTGCAACAGTAAGAAAACCGAACAGCAGGAACAAAAAGAAGACGAGGATCACGAACATGCAGAAGGTGAAGATCACGACCACGATATGGTCTATGCCTGCACCATGCATCCGGAAGTCATAGGAAAAGAAGGCGACAAGTGCTCCAAGTGCGGTATGAAATTAGAACTGGTAAAAAGCACCGACAGCACAAAAGTGCATGAACATTAGTAGTATCAATAGAGCTATACTATTTTGGTTGAGGTGGGTGTTGCCGATCTTGGCGGCACCCACATTCTCTTAGACACAGCATGATGTTGTGCATAATAAAAATAAACGCACCAAAAAAGTCAGTCCGTTTCCATCGGGCAAAAGTTATATCTAAAAGAAAGAATCTTTATTTTGATTTCTTATACAATACCCTCATTAAACTTGGAAGCACCAAGAGCAACAATGGAAGCCCCGCCAGAAATCCTCCTATGACAGCGACCGCTAAGGGCTGTTGCATCTGTGCACCCAAACCAATACCCAACGCAAGCGGCATCAACGCAAGTATAGCTCCGATTGCAGTCATTAATTTAGGTCGAATGCGTAAGGCTATAGCATAATTGATCGACTGATCGACATCGTCTGTTTCTCTTAAATTTTGCCTGAATTGGTTGACAGTAAAAATTGCATTCTCGGCAATAATGCCGACAATCATAATGATGCCCGTATAGCTGCTTACATTTAATGGTATTCCAACGGTGTAAAGAGCCAAAATACATCCGCTGATAGCGGTCACAGAAATGAACAAGATCAGGAATGATATTCTCCATTCTTTAAACAAGAACATCAGCACACCAAATACAAATAGAGTTGCCATAGCTAAAATGGTCAACAATTCTTTGAATGACTGTTGTTGTTCTGCATAAGCACCACCATAAACAATTGTGTACCCTTGTGGCAAAGGAAGGCGCTCGGTCAATTTCTTTTGAATTGCTTTAATGGCCGTACCTAAATCAATATTTTCAAGGCGTGTTGTAACGATAACATTGGACTTAAGATCCTCCCTGCGATATTCAATTTCACCGGGTATAATTTTGACATTACAAAAAAAGGATAATGGCCTGGTTGTACCGTCAGGTAAAAAAATGAATTGACGCTTTAGCCTTTCTAAATCATTGTCTTTGAAATTAGTAAAGCGGAGTAACACCCTGCGCATCTGTTCTCCATCTTGTAGTTGCCCAATCTGTAAGCCACCCGTCATTGCCGCCTGGAATGGTGATGGGATCGCTACATTGGCATTTAAGCCTAACGGCACACCAGCAGTATAGGCTGTTAGTTGGGTTTGAAAATCAGACAAAGAAATTTTATACAAACTCAATTTTTCCTGATCTGGTATGAAAATGATGGAGGGTCCGGCAGTAACGAGACCATTATTAATGTCAGTGATTCCTGGTATTTGCTGTAACAGTGTGTCAGCCCTTCGCGCCAATACTTTCAAAATAGTATAATCATTACCAAATATTTTTATTTGAATTGGTTGCGGTGTACTCATCAAGTCACCTAACAGATCAGAAATACGTTGACCAAAAGAAATTTCTGCCATGGCCACTACGTTGGCTTCAATTTCCTTTCTCAGTTCGTTAATAACCTGATCGGTCGTTTTCTTTCGATCTCTTTTTAGTTGGATGGAGTAATCACCAATGTTAGATGGGTCACTTTTGAAAGCCATGTGTATGCCCGTTCTCCGTGAATACGATTCTACATCGGGGTGAACGTCAATGATCTTCTCAATTTCTTTGCAGATGGCATCAGTCTCTTCGAGTGAAGTACCCGGAGGCGAGATGTAATCCAATACAATAGTTCCTTCATCGAGCTCAGGCAAGAAGCCTGTTTCAATTTTGCCAGAGGCCCACCATGCTGAGCCAGCTAAGCTAACTACTAAAAGGATTGCAATGATAGGTTTGTTAAAGAACCAGGTTAACCAAGTCAGTCGGTTTACAGAATCCGATACGCTGTGAGCTTGTGGTTTTAAAGAAGCCTTGTAACCGATGATCAAATGTAGTACAGGTAAAAGTAACCAGGTAACTAAAAAAGAAGTGACCATCGTCAACTGCATGGTGTCGGACAGTTCTCTGAAAAAACTACCGGCCAGCCCGCTCATCAATCGAAATGGAAAGTGGATAACAATAGTTGCCAGCGATGATCCGACCATTGCCGGGAATAAACCATGAATCGCTTCTCTTACCACAGTGAACCGATCTTTTTCCGGATGATCTTCATGGCCACGATAAATTTGCTCGATAATAACAATGGCATCGTCAATGATTAATCCGATTGAAGCCGCGATAGCACCGAGCGACATGATATTAATTGTGATGCCTGCCAGGTAAAGTACGAGTATCGTAAAAGCAAGCGTTACCGGTATTGTCAGCATCACCACCAGGCTCGACCGCCATGACCTAAGAAAAATGATCATTACAATAAGTGCCAGGAACAAACCTTCGTAAATTGTTCTCACAACGCTATCAATGCTGTCACCTACGAAGGCACTCTGATTGTAATAGGGCTTCAACTCATAGCCTTTTGGTAAAATCTTTTTTGCTTCTTTCGCTCTTTCTTCAACATCATTGGCAAAGTCAATCAGATTTATCCCCGGCTGCTTGACTATATCAACCAGCACTGCATTACTCCCATTGGCATTGATGATTACAAATTCCTGCTGCTCTTGTATCTGAATCGTTGCAACATCTTTTAACCGGACAATCCTGTTGCCATCGTTTTTTAGAATGATATCTTGCAATGTCTCAAGACTACTTACACGAGTATCGGTTAAAGAGAGATAAAGCCTCCGGTAATCCGAAACGTATCCGTTTGAGAGTACAAAATTATTACTGTTAAAGACGGTGATAAACGTGGTTGGGGTAAGCCCAAGAGAAGAAAGTTTTACCGGATCAGGAATTACAACAAAGTCCTTAGCCCGTCCTCCTCTCACCACTACATTAGAAATACCCCTTACCTGTGAGAAAATTGGACGTAACAATAGGTTTGCCTGATCACGAAGAGCAACCTGGCTATGTTCGGCACTTTCTAAGGTGAAGCCGTACACAGGAAACAATGATTGGTTCATTGCTTCGATAGAAAGGTTTACGCCTGGTGGGAGAAAATTTTTGATCTCATTGATGCGGCTTTCGATTTGCAATTTCTTTGAGTAAGTGTCCAGCCCCCAATTAAAGAAAACATCGATGGTGCAAACACCGCGGCTCGTGCTGCTTTTAACAACAGTAACACCCTGAACCCGTTTGACTGCACTCTCCACCGGCTTGGTGACAGTGATCATCATTCTGTCAATCGGTAGTTGTCCAGCGTCTGCTATAATGGTGATCCGTGGAAACAGCACTTCGGGAAAAAGATTGGTCTGCATGCGCGTATAGGAAAATACACCTGCGACTGTCAGCAAAATCCCTACAAACAAAATAGGCTTGGCAAAAACCTGGAAGTAACTTTTGTTATCCATGATAGTTACTTCTTCAGTACCACAACTCTTGCTGTGTCAGGCAACCCATAGTTCCCTGTTATTAAAAATTTGTCATCAATATTAAATATTGGCTCCATGATTTCTACCGATTCGCGATTCCTGATCCCTGGTTTCACCCACACTTTTACGGCTGTACTGTCATTCAATAGTTTCATCACCCAAAAATTCTCTATCATTTCATCAGTGAGCACGCATGCTTTTGGAAGTACTTGTTGCTTTGTCTCCACATTCTTATTTACTATTATTTTCACAATGAGGTTCTCTGGAAGAAACATGGCATTATCTGACTTTGCCAATATCGTTTGTGTTTGGGCCAGGGTGTTCATGGTGGTGAGTGGCGTAGTAAAAGTTGCCTGGTGACGTGAATTGTCAGGCAAAACCAATGAGCATTTGCTTCCCGTTTTTGCAAAAGCAGTAAATTCAAACGGAACATTAACGGCAAAAGCAAGGGCAGTGCTTTCAGCAATCGTACACAGTTGGCCACCTTCCAGCACGTAATCTCCAATCTGCTGTTTATCTAATGTGCTGATAATCCCGGATGCAGGAGCTTTGATGGTAATTTTTCCAAAAGAAGCCGAAGATGAATCAGGGGCCACAGCCTGAGATCCTAATGCCCTTCGCTCCTTTGTCTCTAACAAGTAAAGTACCTGACCTTGTTTTACCGGGTCACCGAGTTTGATGAACACTTGTGTAACAAAAGCTGGAATAGGTGATGTCACTACGTTTCGCTTTAAGTAGAGGGTATTCGCAAAAAGTGTGAGTTCATCCTTAACAATTCCTTTACTTAATCCCGTGACCTCTACCGAGACCTTTGCTTTTACGGTTGACTCTTCTACTGGGGAAGTTCTGCCACAGGAACTCATCGCAATAGCTACCAGGATAGTAAAGTTTAAATTTGTGCGCATATTTTACCAGTTCCAATAATTGTAAAGATTGACCAACAACTCTCTGTTTGTTTTGAGAATTACAAAATCACGCTGAGTGATTGCCATGTTTTTTAGAGTAGTGATGTAGTTGATCACGGATATTTGACCTCGACTTAATTCTTGTTTATAAAATACAAGAAGTTTCTGATATTCTTTCAGTTGATCCTCAGTAAGTGTGAGTCGTTCTCCAACTGATTTTAATTCCGTCAGTATCCGATTCTTTCGAACGCTGTTTTGGCTATAGAAAAAGTTTTTATATAGCTGCGTTGTTTTCATCAAGACGGCCGTCCTTTGCTGCGTGATATCACGTTGTTTACCATCGGTCAAATTCATTGTAAAATTTATTCCGGCACTCATACCCAGCCTGTTTGGAATGGTGGGGGCATAAACAGCATTCAATCCGGTATTGGCAAATAAACCGACTGTTGGCTTGTATTTTAATTCAAATACTTTTTGCGCTGCAGCAAGATTCAAACTGTCCAACCGATATCTTTCAGTGAACCCTGATAACCTAACATCTTCCCGGGGCTGCAGATCGATATCACTCAATACTTGATAAGTGGTGTCCGAGATGCCGCAAAGAACACGCAAGTCCATCAAATCTCTACGGTAGGTAGCTCGAAAAGTGTTCAATGCTGTCTGCTGAGTTTTTTGTTCAATGTTAAGTAAAGAAAGGTCAGACTGTTTAGCAATGCCATTTTCGACAAGCTTTGAAACCATATTCTTTTGTTCATTGATAATCCTAACTAGATTATCAAGATATTCGGTCTGCTTATAGTCCTGGAGACAAAGGATGTATTGATCGGTGATAAATCTTTCTAAATCGTGGGCGGTGAGTTGAATATTGTTTTGATTGATTTGAGCACCAATCAAAACTTGCTCAGATGCAGTTTCATATCGCACACCATTGAACATGGGTTGATTTATGTTCAATAAACCTTGGTAAACCCCTCCGTTACTGGCGGCCAGATCATATCCTGAATATTTTTCAGCAGAACCTGCCGGGTTTAAATCCAATTTTGATTGCCCATTATCTCTCGATATAATCGGAGCAAACATGTAACTTCCGGTTATTGAAATCTGAGATTTTGTATAAAAAGCTTTTAATCGTTCAGCTTCCAGGTGTGCCGCCTCGCTTTGGTTTTTGTTATCTTGAATTAATGGACTATTGGCTTTAGCTCTCTCTATGTAATACTCAAGATCCTGAGCGGATAGAGTATTGGAGAACATTAAAGTAAAAATCCAGAATAGTGTCGCTAAATATTTCATGCTAAAAAAAATAATCAAACAGCTTCTACTTCCTTTTACCTTTTTAAGATTATACATTATTGAAGATTTGAGTTTGCTGCCTTAGCCTAAAATAAGGTCACCAAATGAGTCCGCCAAGGGAAACCTAACCCGCAGTTTAATCCTCCTTCTCTTCTTTCATTGTGTTTGTAATTTAATCTTACAAATAAACTCAGTGATTTTGAGGAAATTCTGTTTATAACTTCAACTGTGACATTTTTGTATCTCCAACCTAGCCCACCTTTATAAGTTGGTCACGGCCTATTACAGTGAATACTTGGGTCAAAAAGTGCTGTGCAAATCCCTATTAAGATTTTTTGAAGTTGCCGTAAGTGATTGATTATCAGAGCGGGAAACGAGGCTCGAACTCGCGACCCTCAGCTTGGGAAGCTGATGCTCTACCAACTGAGCTACTCCCGCTTTTAAAAATTGATTATGCTCGCCTCCGTCCCAAAACTTCGGGATCAAGATGAGCCACGCATTTTATAAAATGCTAAGGTATCAAACTCCGTGCGCAACAAAAAAATATTTTTAAAACTCAAGATGACAAGAAAAACGAAGGGATTGCTCAGCCCTTCGTTTTTCTTGGTACTTGCTCAGCAACAAAATTTCTCTTTTGTCCTCAGGTAATTTGTCCATCGCAATCGCCAACATCCTTTGCTCGTCTTCGTTTTGCCATTCCAACATCAAATTCCCTTCGTCCCTAATTTTGTCTTCCCACTTCTCAACTTTTTCATGCACAATTTTATTCTTTCTGAAATGGTCGTTCTTCACATTGCGCGCGATGTGGAACATCCATGTTCTGAAATCACCAGCGCCCTGCTCGTCCGAAACTTCACCGTGCAGGCGGGTGCGAAAAAGATGCTTGTATTTCAAAATCCGCATGAACGTATTCTGCACCAAATCTTCGCCCAGTTCTTTGTCGTGGATCATGCTCACAAAGAACCCAAGCAATGGCCGCTTGTAGCGTTCGTAGAGCATGCCAAGTTTTTCGGGATCACCGTCCCGCACTTTTGCCATTAAGTAATTGTCTGAAAGTGCTTCCAAATTCGAGGTTTCAAGTAGGGAAACTAAAAGAACAATCGAAGGTTACAGGAGCATGCAAAGATTTTTCACTAAGCTGTTACCTTTACTTTAAATGTAATAAAATGCTTTCGATAAACCGGCCCCTGATCCTTGCTTCAGCATCACCTCGCAGACAATTTTTATTGAAAGAAATCGGTTTAGAGTTCAGCATCGATCCGCCACACATTGACGAATCATTTCCTTCCGACATGGCCATAGAAAAAGTCCCCGCCTATCTTGCAGAAAAAAAAGCAAAGGCATTGTTAGGCAAAATCACCAACGAAATTGTTATTGCTTCAGACACTGTTGTTATTCTCAATCAACGAATCCTCAACAAACCATCCGATCGCAAGGAGGCAATCCAAATGCTTAGTGACTTAAGCGGCCACACACATACCGTAATCACCGGTGTTTGTTTGCTTAGTAAAAACAAAACGGATTGCTTTGACGATCGCACCAATGTCACATTCAAAAAACTTTCATCAACTGAAATCGAATTCTACATTGACAATTTCAAGCCATTCGATAAGGCCGGAGCCTACGGGGCGCAAGACTGCCTCCCTTCTGGAATGAACCCCTGCTCGCCCAAAGAAATTAATTTTCTACACCACATCAATAACACCACCCTAATACAAAATACTATCACCGAATCGCAGACTAAAAATAGAATAGTGATCATCGAAAAAATTGCGGGGTCCTATTTTACAGTGATGGGCTTGCCGATTCATAAGGTGTATGAGCGGTTGCAACTATTTTAAAATTAGAATTTCTGTGTTCGCTTTTACTGTGGCTTCTGACGGATATACGAACCTTTTGTAATATTGTAAAAACAAAATACAAATCATTCAATGACAAACATTTCCGAGAGACTGAAGAATATATAAAGGACAGAGTAACGAGAGCTTTTGAAGTTTTAGAAAACCTTAATCCAAAAGCGGTGTAAGCTTCCTGCCCACAAGTTTGCGTCATGCTTTGGCGACAGTGCTAACTTGAAATTTTTTACAAAAAACCAACGACAGAATGAAAATAATCGAGTTCAACTTTTTCCAAACGACTTTCAGTAATGGGTAAGCAATTGAATTTTCACTGGCGCAAGAGTCCGCTTGTGCTTTAAGACTTTAATGAATTAACCAACTCTTCATGTTCAATCAAATAAGCACATTTAAAATGTCCTTCTGGGCAATCTTTATATCCATGAAGCCCACACGGGCGGCACGAAAGTTTTTCTTTTGTTTCAATCACAAATGAATTGTCGGAGAGCGGGCCAAAACCAAATGAAGGAACGGTAGAGCAAAAGATAGCGATAATGGGCGCGTTCATGGCCGAGGCGATGTGCATCGGTGCCGAGTCGTTTGCAAAATTCATGACGGCATTTTTCATCAACGCAGCCGACTCAAGAAATGAAAGCTTGCCCGCCACATTGACGATGCTTTCATCGGCCGTAGCCAACCGTATCGACTCACAAATATGATGATCGGCTGGGGCACCCAATAAATAAATCTTGTTGAATTTATTTTTGATTGCTCTCAAAAAATCGATCCACTTCTCGGCTGGCCACTGCTTGGTGAACCATACCGAAGTTGGAGCTATGCAAATGTATTTTCCGTTTTGAAACGGTTTTACTTTTTCAAAGTCGCTTGCCCGTGGATACAATTTTGGTTTTGAAAAATCAGCATCCGTAAATGCTTCGATGAGCTGGTGGTTGCGTTGCACTTCATGCACGCTGCCAATTTGGTGTTTGATTTTTTTATCGAAAAAAAACGACAACGGGTTTTTGTCAAACCCTATTTTACGTTTCGACCCTGAAAACACAGTGATGAAGCCCGAACTCGCAAACCGATGAACGTTCACCACACAATCATACCGATTACTCCTCACCTGCCCGATGATCTTAAATAAATTTCTAATCTTGGATTTTTTCTTATCCCAAATCAAAACATTCCGCAACAGCGGATGGCCCGCCAACAAGCCTTCGTTCCCTTTTCGCAAAAGAAAATCAATAACTGCCTCTGGGAAATGTTGTTTGAGTTTTTCGATGAGGCCTGTGGCTAAAATCACATCGCCAATAAAAGCAGTTTGAATGATCAAAAACGAACCAGTACGTGATGGCATCATTTCTTGAATTCCACTTTGTACATGTCGATAGACTTTAAAATAATTTGCATCGCAATTTCTTTTCCTTGAAAATCCGGAACGGTCACAATTTTGTTTTCTAATTTTTTATAGCTCTCGAAAAATTCTTTTAACTCCAATTTAAAATGTTCGGCCAGCTCGCTGATATCATTAAGGTGTTTAGAGTTGGCATCGTTATCGGCCACCGCCAAAATCTTTTCATCGCCCAGCCCTTGATCCACCATGCGCATTACGCCAATGACGCGTGCGGGCACAAGGCACAAAGGTTGAATAGGTTCACGGCACAAAATCATGATGTCAAGCGGATCGTGGTCATCGCCCAGCGTCTGCGGAATGAACCCGTAATTGGCCGGATAAAACACAGCCGAGTACAGCACACGATCCAACTTGAGCAGGCCTGTTTCTTTGTCCACTTCGTACTTCGTGCGCATGCCCGTAGAAATCTCGATGATGCCGTTGATGAACTCGGGCGGGTTTTCGCCAATGGGTGCTTCGTGCCAAGGATGTTTGATCATGCACGAAGATAAAGAAGTAGGCAGTAAGCAAACAAACAATAGGCAAATATAGAATCAACTATTTGCTTACTGATTTTGCCTACTGCCTACTTGAGAGGTGAGTTTATCACGTTTCGCCTTACTCTATTTGCCTTCTGTCTTATCTTTCTTCTCTTCTTTTTTAGCCAAGGTGATTTTGTCGCCATCTTTCAATCGTTTGGAAACAATCAAGAACGGCCCCGTGACAATCTCAACGCTATCGGCAATGCCCGAAACAATTTCAATATTGTCGTAGTCGCTGATGCCGGTTTTAACTTCAATCATTTTGGCAATGCCTTTCTCATTGATGAACACCACCACTTTGTCCTCTTTTTTGTGAGGTGCTTTATCTTTGCCCGATGTCACGGTTCGTTTATCATCATCGGGGTTGGCGGCAGCCTTTGCATTCTTGTCATCGGGGTTGCGCGTGGTCACCGCAGCAAGTGGCACCGAGAGCACATTGTCTTTTTTGCTGGTGATGATTTCTACGCTGGCCGTCATGCCGGGGCGGAACGGAAACTTGTTCCCTTTCTTCACGAGTTCTTGGTACGATGAGCGCAAAATCAAAATGCGCACTTCAAACTCGGTGATGGCATCGGTTGAGGTTTTGTCTTTGGCCGTGTTGGCAATGTTGGTAACCACTCCTTTGAACTGCCTGCCTGTGTTAGAGTAAGCGTCCACATCAATGAGCACGGTGTCGGCATAATGAACACGCACAATGTCGTTTTCATTTACATTCACACGCACTTCCATTTTGTTCAAGTCGGCTATGCGCAGCATTTCTGTGCCCGCCATGGTGGCCGTGCCCAGCACCCGTTCGCCTTTTTTCACACTCAGTTTCGAAACGATTCCTTTCATCGGGGCGACCACGGTGGTCTTGCGCAAATTTTCGCGCGCTTCTTTCACCGATGCTTCCGTACTGTTCACCACATATTTTGCAGCCTCTAGGTTTTGTGTGGACGAGGCTAAATTATTTTTAGCCACATTGTATGCTTGCACGGCTGTTTGCCAATCGGCATCTGAAATTACTTTTTGGCTGTACAATTTTTCTTGGCGGTTGTAATCCAATTCCGCTTTGGTGAAGTTGGCTTTCGCCACTGACAGCGCAGACTTGCTCGCTTCCACATTGGCACCTTGTTGATTAAGTGCAGCTTCGTTGCGCTCAAGTTGACTGCGCAACACATCGGGGCGAATTCTTACCAACTGCTGCCCCAACTTTACCGAGTCACCATCTTCTACACTGAGTTCAATAAGTTCGCCCGAAACTTCCGGGGCGATCTTCACTTCGGTTACAGGCTGCACCGTGCCCGATGCACTTACCTTTTCGATGATGGAAACTTTTTTGGCCTTCGCTAACTCCACCTCAAGCTCGCGCGACTTGCCAATCCAGCCTTGCGATTTGCCAATGATGAGAAACAGGATCAACACTACAAGAGCGCCAATGCCCCAATACATTAATCGATTTGATTTTTTATTTTGTTTTGCCATAGAAAAAAACGATGAGTGGGTGTGGTGAAAGGGGTTTTAAAAAATTAATATTCAATGGTTTTGCCTTGGTAGAATTCGAGGATTTTTTTTGTTAAAATAAAATTGTATTTGGCGCGTGCCAAAGAAGACTTTGCAGAAAAAAGATCATTAGAAGCAACTTGATATTCAATGTAAGTGGCTGCTCCGTTTTCATGGCGTTGTTGAGTCATCCGAAAAGCCTCTTGATTTGCACTGACTTGCTTCAGAGCAGCCGTGTATGTTTTCGCAGCAGCAAAAGCATTATTGTATGCCGTTTCGATGGACTGGCGAAGTGCATTTTCAGTTTCCTTTACGGTAATGTCTGCCAACTCGCGATTGATGAATGCCTGTTTAACATTGGCCCTGTTTTGCAAACCATTTAAGACTGGTAAGTTCACAGATATTCCAATATTTTTTGAAAGGTAATCACTGAGTTGATTTCCTACTCCATAATTAGTAGTTACTAATGGTGTTACGCCTGGTGTAGGTGCAAACTGATAAATCGGTTGGTTAGTGGCATCGTATAATCCATTAACTGGAGCTTTAGAATAGGTGCTTGGGTCAGAGGAATAACGTACTGTACCATCAGAAGCCGAAGAGTAATTTGAAGCCGCTGAGCTTCCCAAAGAAATGCGAGGATACAAACTGCCTTTGGCCGCACCAATTGCAAATTGTGCTGCTTCTACTTTTAATAATGCGCTCTTCACTTGCGGAAGTGTTTTCACGGAGATGTCATAAATTTCTTCGGGTGTTTGGTTGATGGTCATGTCTTCCATCGTAATGTCAGGAACCACTACTTCTAAATTATTTGAAGCGGGCAACTGCATAGATTGCTTGAGTTGGAGCAGGGATAGGTTATAAATGTTTTCCTGTATAATGAGATTTGTTTCATTGGTCGCTACCGTGGCTTCTTGTGTCAGCTCGTTGCTCTTTGGCAACGCGCCAGCCGCTACTTGTTTTTGAATCCGCTCCAGTTGTTGTTGGCTTGAGTTGAGTTGATATTTTGCATTCTCAAACAATTCTTTGTTGAGAATCACATTGGTATAATTGGTGACCACGGTAATGATCACATCATTCTTTGCTTTTTCAAAATCAAGATCAGACGCCTCTACATTTTTTTTGTTTTGGCGGTACGTATTCTGTAAACGCAATCCATTAAATAGCAAAAGCGAAGCTGACACATTTGGGTTAATTGATTTCGTAACGTTATTCACGTAAGTGTATGTCAATGGATTTAAATTCCTTCCAAAGTTTTGGTTGAAACTTCCGTTTGCGTTTATGGTTGGGAGAAAATTCCCTTTCGCTTGAAACAATCCAACCTCATTGCTCTTCACATTGTAAAGTGCGCGCCTTACGGTGAGGTTGTTGCTAAGGCCTACCCGTACACATTCTTGCAAAGTCATCTGCTGGGCTTGCGCCAATGACAAACAAAAAACAAGGGCGATGGCGGAGAGTACTGATTTTTTCATAATCAATTATATCTGGGGTATGTAGATCACTTCTTTTATCCAACTTAGACTTTTGAGATACTCAAATGTTACAGGCTTGATGCCCGAGTCCATCTCGATCACTTGGCAAGCCAAATCATTTTTTCCTTTGCGCGATACCGACATGGTGGCAATGTTGCAATCGTCATGGGCAATCACATCGGCAATAAAAGCGATGCTGCCTTTCACATCATCGGCAAAAATTATAGTGGTGTGCAGGTTGGCGGTGAAGTCGGCCTTGAAGCCATTTACTTCCGCAATGTTGATGATGCCACCACCTTTGCTTTCGCCCAATACCTCAATCGCGCGCGCCCCTTTTTTTAATTTCAAACGGATAGAATTCGGGTGTAGTGTTGAGGCATTGCCCACCGATTTGAAATGGTACTTCAATCCTTTTTCCTTTGCCAACTCGATGGCTTCTTTAATGCGCTTGTCGTCCGTTTCAAAGTCCATCATCCCGGCAAGGATGGCACGGTCGCTGCCGTGGCCTTCGTAGGTGCGGGCAAAGGAATTATAAAAAATAATTTCGGCTTCATCGGGCACACCGCCTAATATTTTGATGGCCGCCCGGGCTATGCGCACCACACCAGCCGTGTGCGAACTTGATGGGCCGATCATCACCGGGCCGATCATATCAAAAATGCTGCTTTTTTCGGGCATGGTTTAAAAATCTTTCTTCAAAACGCAATATTAGCCTAAAAGGATTCACCCAAGCACAAATTTATGACCGATGGAGTATTTTAATGCTTGTCAGCTACATTGTCACTTAAATCTTGTTACGCATAGGCCAAATTAGATTTTTAAAGCCACATGAAAAACAACTTGCGCTGATTACATTTGCACTATGAGCAAAAACTTCGTTTCCGATTCCAAAGATTCCAGTCGCATGTTCCAAAGCAGTTTGCTGGAGTCTGTCTCCAAAGTACATTATAGTGTGCCTCTGATTGTTTTCGTCCCGGTGATCGTGTACTTTTTGTGGAAAGGTTTTTTGCTTGAAAATTTCAGCCTGTTGACTTTCATTCTCAGTTTTGGTTTTGGTTTGCTCGTGTGGACGGCCACCGAATATTCATTGCACCGTTTTGTATTTCATTTAGTGCCCAACTCCAAGTGGGGCCAGCGTCTTCATTTTATTTTTCATGGCGTGCACCACGATTTCCCCAACGACCGCCTGCGCTTGGTGATGCCTCCATCGGTGAGCATTCCACTTTCCCTTGGTTTTTATTTTATGTTTCAGTTGGCCCTGCCCGCATCATGGCTACCGTTTTTCTTTGCCGCGTTTCTTATTGGCTACCTCGTGTATGATATGTCGCACTATGCTTTTCATCATCTCACTTTTCAGAATCCGTTGTTGAAGAAAATGAAACAGCACCACATGCGCCACCACTACCACGAACCCGACAAAGGCTATGGCGTGAGTACTTTTTTGTGGGATAAAATCCTGGATTCGGATTTTAAAAAATAACCTCACCCCGTCCCTCTCCAGGGAGAGGGTGACTGAAGTGTATTGCTAAAATATCTAATTTAAAATCTCGCGCACATTCGCTTTGATCGTTTCGGCCAAGTCATCGGTGGGCAGATCGTTGATGTCAAGTCCAAACGGATCTTCAATCTCTTCGGCTATCAACTCTACGCTCAGCAAAATAAAAGAAACCAACACCACGGCTGGCACGGTGACATACCCCAGCGTGGTGACAAAACCAAAAGGCAGGGTGATGATGTAAATAAAAATAAATTTCTTGATGTACATCGTGTACGAATATGGTATCGGTGTTTTCTTGATTCGCTCGCACGCTCCAAGTAAGTCAACAAAATCTTTAAGCTCCTTGTCGAGGTTGAGCAGGTGGTAGCCCGACAACACGTTGGTTTTATAAAGATCATTTACTTTTTTATACAACGCTGTGGCAATTCGGTTGGGCTTATGCTCTGCGTTTTGCAATTCCTGAATAAAGCTTTCATCAACTATTTCCAATTCAGAAAAATCGACACCTTTTCGCAAATGTTCTTTGGAGGCAAAAACAAAGTTGCCGATCATTTGTGCAAACCATTTCCGCTCTGGGGTTTGCTCGGATGGCAAGACCGCATTTAGTTTCATGGCAAAATTACGCGCACTGTTTACTAGCCCGCCCCAAAGTTTGCGCCCCTCCCACCACCGGTCGTAAGCCGAGTTAGTCCGGAAGACAAGGAACAAACCGAGCACAATGCCCAACAAAGAATGTACGGCTGTTGAGGAGGGGAATTCATTTGGCTGCAGGTCAAAATAATCCAACACGATCACGCAAATGGCCAACGTGTATCCACCCATAAACAGCAGCGCGGGCAGGAGCGTCTTCACCACCTGCTTGCTGTACGAATGGAAAATCAGTTGAAGCCATACTTTGGGGTTGTAGTTTACCATAGTGTAAGAAATTATTGATAGTTGATGTTACAGAGTCTAATAATTTAAACCGTCATCGCGAGTACCAGCACGAAAGTGGGGGGCGAAGCGATCTCCAAAAAAAGAGATTGCTTCGCGCCACACACAAATCCAACGCAGGAGCTCGCAAAGACGAGTACTATTTGCAGGAGCAATTTAATCACTGGGCTTACAAAAAAAATCATACTGCAATGGGCGCTTTGATAGCTGGATGCGACTGATAATTCACAATTTCAAAATCGTCAAACACATATTCAAAAATAGAGTTGGGTTTGCGTTTGATATTTAATTGCGGCAACGTCATCGGCTCGCGCGACAGTTGCAACTTGGCCTGCTCAAAATGATTGGAATACAAATGCACATCTCCGCCCGTCCACACAAACTCGCCCAGCTTTAGGTTGCATTGCTGTGCAACCATTGCGGTGAGCAAGGCATAGCTGGCAATATTGAAAGGTGCGCCCAGAAAATAATCGGCACTGCGCTGGTAGAGTTGACACGAAAGTTTTTCGTCTGCCACATAAAATTGAAACAGTGCATGGCACGGAGGCAACGCCATGTTGTCCACCTCGGCAGGGTTCCATGCCGACACGATGTGCCTGCGCGAATCGGGTTTGGTTTTTAGTTGATGGATCACGTTTTCTATCTGATCGATCTTCTGCCCGTTAGGTGCAGGCCAACTGCGCCACTGGCTTCCATACACTGGCCCCAGGTCGCCATTTTCATCGGCCCACTCATCCCAAATCGTTACCCCGTTTTCTTTTAGGTATTTGATGTTGGTCTCGCCTTTCAAAAACCAAAGCAGTTCGTGGATGATGGAGCGCAGGTGAAGTTTCTTGGTGGTCACCAACGGAAATCCTTCTAATAAATCAAAGCGCAACTGCCGGCCAAACACCGAGCGCGTGCCCGTGCCCGTGCGGTCGGTCTTGTTTGCTCCGTTTTCTAAAATATCGTTCATCAACTCAAGGTACTGCCGCATAGGAAATGAAATTTAATGCAAATAACCGAAGAGAAAGCAAACAAAAAAACCCTCGCATTGCTGCGAGGGCTTCTCTCACCTACTCCCCTCACTTTTTTTAATTTCCATCACCATTTACAGTGATCAATTTTGATTTGCCATTCACCGTCACGGTGATGATATTGTCGCACGTGCCATCGCCATAATCAACCGTATAAACACTTCCACCTGTCACCGTTATAGTTTTTGTTCCGCTTACCGCAATGAACACTTTGCTTTCTAAACAAGCAGCATTGTGAACCAAATCTTTGGTGATCAGCATCGCATACTCTTTAGCATTTTTATTTGTACCATTTGCTGTACCTCCAGCCAAATGAGTAAAGGTAGATTGTGCTGGTGTGTCTTTCACGAAATTCCAAACCACATGAATATCAGAATTGCGTGTAACCGAAGTGCCATCACCAAAGGTTACTTTGCCACCGGCAAGCACATGATGAAGTTTAATGGAGGTAGAGGTTGAGTCTGATTCGTTGGTCACCGTGTAAATACCTTCGATCTTCGTACCGTTTCTGGAGAAATTGACATAAGTCAAAACTCGAGTTGAGCCAGAAGCCATTTTGCGGCCTGAGTAAGTTATTACAATTTTACCACTGCGTGTAACTCCTCTAGCATCCAGCTGGCCTGTGCCAAAATCAATCGTTATCATTCCGCTTGGATTAAGCTTATTGCTATTTGGTCCTGGCACAATGGTAATAATAGCGCCCGTCAATCGGTTGTCACGCGATCCCAATCCTGGGATATCGCCATCTGTTCTACCACTTCCATATTTTGTATCGGTTATTCCACTAATCACTGTGCTGCTCATGTCTGAGGTCTCTGAAGTATACGAAGCAGAGGTCGCTTCAGAGTTTACACTTTGCGTATCGGTGGCGGAGAGGACGCTGTTGTCTTTTTGGCAAGAAGCCAGCACTACAATACCCGCCACCACTGCAGCCGATACGATTT
>JAYWDN010000010.1:0-7872 GCA_043780615.1 Bacteroidota bacterium
ATCACGCGGCTAAAAAAGGATTGTGTGTCGGGTCATATAAAATTATTGTACGTAGCACCCGAGTCGCTCACCAAAGAAGAGAACATCGAGTTCCTGCAAAAGGTAAACGTATCGTTTGTTGCCATTGATGAGGCTCATTGTATTTCAGAATGGGGCCATGATTTTCGTCCTGAGTACCGCAAGATCAAAACCATGATTGCACAATTGGGCAACCTGAATGTGATCGCACTTACCGCCACCGCCACGCCCAAGGTGCAGTTGGACATCCAAAAAAACTTGCAGATGGAAGAAGCCGATGTATTCATCTCTTCTTTCAACAGAAAAAATTTGTATTACGAAGTCCGCCCGAAAAAAGAAACGAAGAAACAACTCATCCGTTTTTTAAAAGAGCACAAAGGGAAATCGGGGATCATCTACTGCCTCAGCCGCAAAAAAGTAGAAGAGATTGCACAACTCATCAATGTGAACGGCTTCAAGGCCGCGCCCTACCATGCTGGGCTTGACCCCGATGTGCGCATCAAAAACCAAGATGACTTTTTGAATGAAGAGGTGGACATCATTGTGGCCACCATCGCCTTCGGCATGGGCATCGACAAGCCCGATGTGCGCTTTGTGATTCACTATGATGTGCCCAAGTCATTGGAAGGATATTATCAAGAAACGGGCCGCGGTGGCCGCGATGGATTGGAAGGGCTTTGCCTTATGTTTTACAGCCACAACGACTTGAGCAAACTCGAAAAATTCAACAAAGACAAATCCGTACAAGAGCGTGAGAACGCACGCATCCTTTTGCAGGAAATGGAATTTTATTCCGAGTCGCCCGTGTGCAGGCGTAAACAGTTGCTGCATTATTTTGGCGAAGAGTATCAAGGCAACAACTGCGGCATGTGCGACAATTGCACCAATCCGCGCGAGCGTTTTGAAGGATCCAAATTTGTGAAGACGGCCATTGAAGCAGTGAAACAAACCAACGAACGCTTTGGCTTGGTGCATTTAGTGAACGTGATCCGTGGGGAAGAAGATGAATATGTGAAAAGCTATGCGCACTTTGACTTGCCCGTGTACGGCACAGGCGATACCGAAGATGCAGACTTTTGGAAATCGGTGATCCGCCAAGCCTTGATCTATCAATATTTAGAAAAGGACATCGACAACATTGGCGTGCTGAAAATCTCACAAAAAGGATTTGCCTTTTTAAAGAAGCCACATGAAATAGAGCTTGCCCGCGACCATGATTTTACGACCACCGTTAGCGAGGAAGAATCGAGCGAGCGCACGCTTATCAACTCCAATTCATACGATGAAAAGCTTTTTGAAATGCTGAGAATGCTTCTCAAGAAGAAAGCAAAAGAAGTGGATTTGCCACCCTGGGTAATTTTTCAAGACCCCTCCTTGCAAGAGATGGCCACCACGTACCCCACCACCAAAGAAGAGATGGCGGGTGTGAACGGTGTGGGCATGGGCAAGGTGAATAAGTTCGGCAAAGAGTTTTTGGAGGTGATCCAAAAATACGTTGACGACAACGACATCGAGACCGCAGCCGAAGTAGTGGTGAAATCATCGGTGAACAAATCGAAAATAAAAATTTTCATCATCCAGCAGATCGACCGCAAGGTGGACCTCGAAGAAATTGCCGAAAGCAAAGCGTTGAGCTTTGAAGAATTGCTCACCGAGATGGAAAACATTTGCAACAGCGGCACTAAGTTGAATGTGGACTACTACATAGACGATGTACTGGACGATAGCAAGCAAGAAGAAATCTTTGACTATTTCCTCAACAGCGAATCGGACAGCATGGACGATGCGATGGCCGAATTGAAAGGCTTCAGCGAAGACGATGTGCGCCTGATGCGTGTGAAATTTTTGAGCGAGTACGCCAACTAAGTAGTAGGCGATTCTCAATAGGCAGTAGGCAAAGTAAAGAGCAACATAACTTAATTGTTCTACAGGTTATAACTATTTTGCCTATTGCCTTTGCCTACTGCCTACTGTATTACCCACTTACTTCATTGTATCGAAAACACGCTACAAGATGATCGTTCACCAACCCGCACGCTTGCATGTGCGCATAGATCACCGTGCTGCCCACAAACTTAAACCCACGCTTGATCAAGTCTTTGCTCAAGGCATCTGATTCTTTGGTGGTGGCGGGCACTTGTGTGATGGAACTCTGTTTGTTGACGATCGGCTTGCCTCGCACAAACGCCCAAATGTATTGATCAAAACTGCCGAATTCTTTTTGCACTTCTAAAAACCGTTGCGCATTGTTCACGGCTGCGCGCACCTTTAATTTGTTGCGAATGATGCTCGGGTCTGTCAGTATCTTTTCAATTTTCTTTTCGGTAAACCGCGCTACTTTTTTTGCATCGAAGTCGGCAAAGTTTTTTCGGTAGCCCGCGCGTTTTTTCAAGATCGTGCTCCAACTCAGGCCTGCCTGCGCGCCTTCCAAAATCAAAAACTCAAAATGCTTTTGGTCGTCATGCACGGGCACGCCCCACTCCTCATCGTGATAGCGGATGTATTGATCGAACTTGAGGCACCACGGGCAACGGAATCTTTCTTCCATGATTCGGTAATAAGTTGATTTGCTAACTCGATAATTTACTCCTGAACCGTAAACGCTTTCTAACAACGAATCATCACATCACCGAATTAACGAATTAATTCTTAACTTCCAGAGCCAACAGCATTATGAAATTTCTTTTTTTTACCGCTGCCATTCTGATTCAAATCAACGCATGCTCACAATATCGCTCAGAGTCATCAGTGCGTTATATTTTTTCTCAACCTATTTTTGCTACGCCCCAGAAAACCATTATCCCCGGCTTGCTATCCGATCCTGCAAAAGATTATCGATTGATCTCGCCCATCATGGTTTCTTCGGCAAGTATGGATGGGCGAGCGCTAAATAATTTTTTCTGGACGGGCACGGTCACTTCGCTGTCGTTCAACAAAGGAAAATTTGGCACGTACTATTATTGGGATGTGCAAGGCAACTTGAGGGGCATGCGCGGCTTCATCGACATTTCGGGGAAAAACAAACGTGGCCTCAAGTTGGTGTTTCCGTGGCGGTGAAAATTAATTTGTCAATATGCCAATGATCAATTAGCCGATTCTTAAAACCAGTTTATGAATAAATTAAAAATTTTAGTATTGATGGCTCTATGTTCAACACAACTCAGCGGCCAAAATATCGACTTCGATAAAAAACTAAAAGAACTAGGCATCGACCTTTACATGCCCACCAAACCAATGGCCAACTATGTAAAAGTAATACGCACTGGCAACTTATTATTTTTTGCAGGGCATGGCCCTACCCGTGCCGACAATAGCAACATCACCGGCAAAGTGGGCAAAGACCTCACACTCGAACAAGGCTATGAAGCGGCCAAACAAACCGGCATTGCATTGCTCTCTACGTTGAAAGCCGAAGTGGGCGACCTCAACAAAGTGAAACGCATTGTAAAAGTTTTGGGCATGGTGAACTGCACCGAAAATTTTGTTGACCAGCCCAAAGTCATCAATGGCTTTTCGGATTTGATGGTCAGCGTCTTTGGCGATAAAGGGAAACATGCGCGCTCGGCCGTGGGCATGTACATGCTGCCCTCAAATATTTCCGTAGAGATTGAGATGATTGTAGAAGTGGAAGACTAATGTGTTGATTAGCCGATTTGAAAATTAGCCGATGAAGTTTTATTACACGAACAAATTATCAATTGGTTCATTGGTAGTTGACCCTTAATCTTTCATCCACTCAAAAACTTGGTAGTGCTCTCCATCCATCGCAAGGTTTCGGTAAACTTGTTGCGCAGCATTATTTGATTTATCCACGTACAGGCGAATGCCTTTTAGGTCAGGGATGTCTTCCACGAACTGTTTAATGTGATTGTACATTTCTTTGTAAACACCTTTGCCTCGGTTCTCTTTGGGAACATAAACCGATTGAATCCACAGCACCGTGCCATTGCGCCAATCGCTCCATTCATACGTGGTCATCAGGCAACCGATCACCTCATTATTTTCTTCCGCCACATAGTACCTTCCTTTGGCGGGATCTTTGAACAGGCACTGCACGCCCATCGTGAGTTCACTGATTTCAAGCGTAATATTTTCTGTTTCCAGTGCCATCTTCAATTGAAAATCGAGGAGACTTGGAATGTCTTTGGAGGTGGCTTCGCGAACTAACATGAGGTACGATTTAAGAAGTGCGAGGTACAGTTTTATGTGTTCACCCGCAAATCGTACTTTGTAAATCGGCAATCGTAAGTCAAAGTGCTTGTTTGATATCATTGATCAAATCCTCTGCTTCTTCAATACCAACGGAGAAGCGCAGAAGTTTATCGGAAATGCCAAGGCTCTTGCGCTCGGCCGCACTGAGTTTCGCGTGCGAAGTTTTTACGGGCTGTGCAATGGTGCTTTCTACCCCACCCAAGCTGATTGCTTTACGGATGATCTTTAATTTTTTCAAAAACCTTTCCGTATCTCCCTTCACCTCGAACGACAACATACCCCCAAAGCCACCCTTCATTTGTTTTTTTGCAATGGCATGACCGGGGTGATTTTTTAAGCCAGGATAATAAACGGCACCAACCTTTGCTTGCGTCTCCAAGAATTTGGCGATCGTCATTGCATTTTTATTTTGTTGGCGCACGCGCAATACAATTGTTTTCAAACTACGCTCTACCAAGTAAGCGGTGTGGGCATCGAGGCTGCCACCAAAGTGTTTTGCGCTTGCCCCAATCTTTTCAATAAGTTTTTTTGAAGCCACGGCTACTCCGCAGCAAATATCGCTGTGGCCACCAATGTATTTCGTGCCGCTGTGCGTCACAATATCGATACCCAAACTGATTGGGTTTTGGTTGACCGGTGAAGCAAACGTGTTGTCGATGATGGTGATGATTTTATTTTTCTTGGCCAACTTGGCCACACTTACAATGTCCGTGATCTTTAATAATGGATTAGAAGGTGTTTCAATGAAAATCACTTTTGTGTTGGGGCGAATGGCGCGCTCAAATTTTTTCAAATCAGAAACGTCCACCATCGAATGTTGAATGCCGTATCGTTGCAACTCATTCAACGCAGCATGATGCGTGCCTCCATATAAATCATTTTGAAATAAAATGTGGTCGCCTTGGCGCAGCATCGCAAATAGAGAAGTCATAATGGCGGCCATGCCCGAGCTAAAGAGCAGCCCGTCTTCGGCATTTTCAAGAGCAGCAACTTTTTTTACTACGGCCAATTGGTTGGGCGTGTTGAAGTAGCGCGGGTAGCGCACCACCGTATCATAGTCGTAGGCAGAAGAAGTATAAATGGGGTTGACGAGCCCGCCATAAAGTGGGTCGCCCACGGAGCCTACATGAACACTTTGTGTGAGCTTGGAAGTTGTCTTTTTCATCGCTGTCAGATTAGTTGGTAAAGATAAGCAAGGTCTTCTCAAAAAAAACAAAGTATATTTTTAGTTAGTTTGGCATTATGTTTCAGGTCGCCCTTTCCACCAATGATGCCATCGTACCGTTTCTTATCGGCTCATCGGTTTTGCTTTTCATTGCCATGGCACTTATTACCCTCATGGTTTTTTATCAAAAAAAAATGCTTCAAAAGCAGATGGCACAGCAAGCCCTTGAAACCAACCATCAGCAACAAATGATGTTGGCGCAAATGGAGTCGCAAGAAAATGAACGAAGGCGAGTGGCCAAAGATTTGCATGACGATGTAGGCCTAATGTTGCAAGCCTTGCGCACCACCACGTTGGCTGTGCTTAAAGATGCGCCCAAAGAAGACCGCAACGATGTGCAGCAAATGGTGAGCGAAGTGACCGATACGGTGCGAAGGATTTGCTGGGATCTGATGCCCAGCAGCCTTGAATATTTTGGGCTGACAGAAACAGTCGATGAGCTTTGCCACCGGCTCACGAAACGGGGCAACGTGCCCATTACGTTTTCTACCAAGGGTACGGAGACTTCCATTGATAAAAATAAACAGATGTTGCTTTACCGCATGGTGCAAGAGTTGGCGGACAATGCCATAAAGCACGCCAACGCTTCCGCTATGCTGATAAAATTTATTTGGGGCGAAGCTCATTTGCAAATCAATGTGATCGACAATGGCATTGGGTTTAGTCCTTCAACCATGAAACAGCGCATGAGCCCTGGTTATGGTTTGTTTAGTATTGAAAGTAGGGCAGAATTGCTGCCTGCCAAATTTTCATTTGACAAAAATATTCCGCACGGTACTGTTGCCAAAATAATTTTCCCCTTTCCACGCCCATGACAAAAATTAACATCTGCGTTGTTGACGACCATCAAATTTTCCGCAAGGCGATGATCCGCTTGCTAAAAACTTTTAAACGGATTGGAGATATCACCGAAGCGGGCAATGGGGAAGAGTGCCTTCAATCGGTAAAAGAAAAAGCGCCCGATGTGGTGCTGCTCGATTTGGAAATGCCCGTGATGAACGGAACTGAATGTGCCGAGCAGTTGCTGAATAAATATCCGGGTGTGAAGATCATTGTGCTCACCATGCACGACAGCGAGAAGTACATGATGTTCATGCTGGAGTTGGGCGTGAATTCTTTTCTCTTGAAAAACACAGGGCCCGATGAATTGGAAAAAGCAATCCACTCGGTAGTCGATCATGATTTTTATTATAATCAATTGCTTAATTCGGCTATCCATCGCAGTCTGTTGGGCAAAGCAAAACAAGAACGTCCACAGTTTGGAAATGTCAAGCAAGAGATCGAACTCACCGAACGCGAACGTGAAGTTTTAAAAATGATCTGCGATGAGATGAGCCTCAAAGAAATTTCAGAACGACTTTCTGTAAGCGAAAAAACGGTGCAGACGCATAAGCTCAATATCCAGTCGAAGCTCAATGCGAAAAGTACTGTTGGCTTAGTGAAAGCTGCTTTCGAGATGGGGCTTCTCCGCGAAAACCTATAGTTCTCTCTCTAAGGATATCCTGATTTTTCTAAGGATATCCTTACCAAAAATTTTAGCAAAAAGTCGAGAATCTTTGTTTTTGCTCCAAATTCAAGGGTGTCTCTGCACGCTCATTTTTTCACTACCTCAAATCGAAAATTGCCTAATTTTTTTCACCCGACATTCGAGGCGGTGATCAAGCCGATCATCAGGGTTAGGGTTAAACTTTTTCATTATGAAAGTATTAGTAGTCCACCGGCAAGAGGCCGTATTGCAAAATATCAAACTCCAATTGAGGCAATGGTACGTTAAGCCCTACGATAATGGGCTTGACGGACTGTTGGCCGCCAAGCAGGAATCTTTTGACTTGATCCTTTGCGGACAAGACTTGCCGGTGGTTACTGGTATTGAAATGGTTCGCTCCATTCGCAACCTCAGCTTGAACAAGCGCACCCCGGTGATCCTGCTGGCCGATGGAAGCGAAACCGAAGAACACGCTCGCATTTTGCGCCTGCTCAACGCCAACATCATGACGATGGATGAAGTAACCGAAATGAGAAATTTAGAAGATAACTAAACGTAAGCGATATGAAAACATTAGCCAACCACCAAAGACTAAACTATCAATTGGGCCTTCTGCATTTTGCGCACCTCTTGATTACCGTTGATGGCTTCATTGACGACCGCGAACAATCGGCCATACAGAACCTTCAATTCGAAGAACAAATTCCTGAGCCCATCTTACAGGATTTTAAAAAGATGGTGTCGCACAAATCTGAACGGCAAGTGTACGAGCAAGGTTTGAACTATCTTAACCATTGTTCCGATCATGAAAAACTTTGTGCCTTGGTTCATCTTTACCAACTGGCCCAAGCCGACAATCAAATCCACATCAAAGAAGTTCGTCTGCTGCTCTATGCTTTGAAGGCAACCAATGTTGAGTTTGAAGACGTTC
>JAYWDN010000011.1:0-7831 GCA_043780615.1 Bacteroidota bacterium
AAATCCTCCGAAAAAGCGGAAGCACCATTTGGGCAATCGTTTGATTCAACAACGCAAGCACCAGCCGATGCGGAGCTGATTGGCCTCACACATAACGAAACCAGCACGGGGGTTTCACTTTCGATGGATTTTATTAATCAGTTCAGAGCTTCAAACCCGAATGCATTGATTGTGGTCGATGCGGTTTCATCACTGCCCTACCCCTCTTTTTATTTCGCAAAAATTGATTCTGTTTTCTTTTCTGTGCAGAAAGGTTTTGGACTTCCTGCTGGACTTGGAGTTTGGATAGTGAATGATCGCTGCATGGCTAAAGCCGAAAAACTTTTGTCGAGCGGACATGGAATCGGCACTTATCATTCGCTGCCCTGCTATTTGCAAAACGCAAAAAATAATCAGACGCCTGAAACTCCAAACGTGCTGGGCATCTATCTCTTATCGAAAGTGGTGGAAGATTTTTTACGAAAAGGAGTTCAATCCTTAAGGAGCGATACGGAATATAAAGCGGCCATTCTTTATCAGGCTCTTGAAAATCATCTATTGCTCTCACCCTTTGTCAAAGAAAAAAAATCGCGTTCCAAAACAGTCATTGTTGCTCATTGTGGTGAGCATACCAGCCGAGTAGCGGATTACCTTGAGAAGCTGGGCATCCATCCGGGCGATGGCTATGGCGGACTGAAGAAATCGCAGTTGCGCTTTGCCAATTTTCCGGCACATTCCAAAGAGCAAGTTGAGTTGTTGGTGGACAGCCTCGAAAAATTTAAATGATTTAAACTTTTGGGCAAACCGATTGTCTAACTTTCTGATCTAAACCATTGCCTTCTTTTGGAAGACAAAGACCTCCTGCTGAAAATCCAAAACCCCGAAACCCGAAACTATGGGTTTAATATGCTTGTGCGCGCCTACCAAAAGCGTGTGTACTGGCTGGTGCGCAAGATGGTGATCGACCATGACGATGCCGATGATCTTACGCAAGAAGTTTTTATCAAAGTGCACAAAGCCATAGACAACTTTCGCGAAGACTCACAGCTCTTCACATGGATCTATCGCATCGCCACCAACGAGTGCCTCTCGTACCTCAACAAAAAGAAAAAACGGTTCTTTTTACCGATCGAAGATGTGGCCAACCTGCTTGTTTCAAAGCTCGACAGCTCGGCTCACATCACCGCAGACGATATTCAGAAAAGGCTTCAGAAGGCAATCCTTACGCTGCCTGATAAACAGCGACTTGTGTTCAACTTGAAATACTTTGAAGAGATGCCTTACGAAGAGATGGCCGCGGTAACAAAAACGAGTGTGGGTGCACTCAAGGCCAGTTTCCACCATGCCGTAAAAAAAATTGAAGATTCCCTCTCACAAGATTAAACTTTAGCTACAAGAATAAATCATAGAGAAAATGAAAAAACTTGACGACATACCAAAAAGGGACATCTTTGAAGTGCCCGATGGCTACTTCGACAAGCTGCCTTTAATAATCCAGGCTCGTTTAGAAAAGCCAGAAGCATGGTCGTTGCCAGTTTGGAACATGGCCTTGCGCTATGCGTTGCCAGTAATTGTTGTTGGGTTTGCCTTGGTTTTTATTTTCAAACCCAAAACAATGCACGACCCTGAAGGGTTGCTGGCCGAGATTGGTTCTGATCATTTGGTGGCCTTCTTGCACGACAGCGATGTGAGCGAGCAAGACTTGCTGGAAGTGGCTGCACTGAATGAAGCTGATGCCGACTCGCTGACGGTGCATGTGAATGAAAATTATTTGCTTGAAGGTTTAGATATGAAGGACTTAAAAAACGAGTTGGAAAACGAACTCTGAAGAATATGAAAAAAATTATTTACCTCTTTTTTGCTACTTGGGTTTGCGTGACGATACAAGCACAAGACCTTGATGAAGCACAGGCCAAAGATGCCGCCAAAGATAAAATCAAGGCAGCTCGGATTGGGCTTATCTCTCAACGACTTGGCCTCACCCCCGATCAAGCCGAAAAGTTCTGGCCCCTCTACAACGAGTATGCACAAAAACGTTCGCAGTTGATGAAACCGTACAAAGAAGCAGAACGAAACATCAATCCGAAAAATGCAGACCCTAAGCAACAGCAGGCACTCATTGACCTTGGTTTGAAAATAAAACAAGACCAGTTAGGCTTGGAGAAAGAATATTCAGGCAAAATGATGAGTGTGATTACTGCACAGCAAATGTTAAATTTACGACAGGCAGAGCACGACTTTCGCAACATCATCATCAACATGCTGAACACCCGCAGAGTGCAGCAACAGCGAAAAGAAAATTTTCGCGATAGAAATTTAAGGCTGCGAGAGCGAAAAAAATAAAACCCTCGCCTTACCCGATTGATTGGTACGCAAATTCATTTTCTTTTTTCTCTTAATCAGTGGGGTTCATTTCGCGGTGGCCCAATCGGCTGATTCATTAAAAAAGCAAAGCCCTCTGTTAGCGGATCCACTTTTGGATTCGCTTTCTATTTTTCAGCTCATCGACAGTCTTGTGCAAATGCCTATCGAAACGGAGACGGGCTCAACCCTTGTGGCACGGCTTGGCTACAACAGCAACGTGGTGGCCAACAACATTTCTTTTGGGTTCAATCAGTTTGGAATATCGCCCGGCATTTCTTACTACCACAAATCGGGTTTGTACCTCGATGTCACCGCTTACTGGAGCCAAGAGTATTTGCGCAGTTTTTACCTTACCGTGCCTTCGGTCGGTTTCTTGAAGTCCATAAAAAAATATACGCTCAATTTAGAATACAGCCATTACCTCTTCACGCCTACTGATTCTACGTTGAACAATCCTTATGACAAATACATAGGCCTTGCCAATTTTTTAAAAATAAAACCATTCCTCTTTCGGCTTGACTACTCGTTCTACTTCGGCAGCAACACCGCGCACCGCATTGTGCCCGCGATCTCACTTAATTTAGAGAAAAAAAATTGGCATAAAATAAACCGTATTTTGTTCTACCCAACTTTCAGTGTACTCTTTGGCAATGAGACCTGGCAACTCTCGCAATATGTGCCTTACACAAAAAAACTAGCGGAAATAGTTTACCGCATTCGGCACAACCTGCCACTTTATTATTTGCAGACCGACACTAATAATAAGTTTGGTTTATTGAATTATGTGATCTCCGTGCCAACCAGCATATCGATAAAAGATTGGACATTCATCCTCAGCTATACGTACAATTTCCCGCGGACATTGCCCAACGACCAACAGATCGTTTACAATAGTGGGTATGTTGCCTTTAGCGTCATCCGAAATTTTAATTTCAAATCGAAAACGTCTTTGATTGATTTTTATAAATTGCAAAAGTGATTTTAACTTAAAAATTATGAATTCAAAATTTCTACTACTCAGCACCTTTGTTCTTTTCGCGACATCCTCAGTCAACGCCCAAGCCTATTGGCAACAACGTGTAGAGTACACGATGAACGTGAAGATGAATGCAGCCAGCCATCAGTTTGATGGCGATCAAAAATTAGTTTACTACAACAACTCGCCCGATACGCTTTTGAAAGTGTATTATCATTTATACTTCAATGCCTTTCAGCCGGGCAGCATGATGGACGTACGCTCGCGCAATATTGCTGACCCCGACCGCAGGGTGGGCGACCGCATTTCAAAATTGAAAGACGATGAGATCGGCTACCAACACATCACTTCGTTGAAGCAAGATGGAAAAGACTTAACGTATAAAGTGAACGGTACTATTTTGGAGGTGACATTGACTAAGCCGTTGTTGCCAAAATCAAAATCAATTTTTGAATTGAAATTTAGTGGCCAAGTGCCGTTGCAAGTACGCAGGTCGGGCCGCGACAATCGTGAAGGCATTGCGCTGTCGATGACCCAGTGGTATCCAAAAATGGCCGAATATGATTATCAAGGCTGGCATGCTTACCAATATGTAGCGCGCGAGTTTCATGGCGTATGGGGCGACTTTGATGTGCGCATCACCATCGACCACAAGTATGTGGTGGCCGCCACGGGCAAACTTCAAAATCCCGACAAGGTTGGATTCGGTTATGAAAAAGATGGCGTGACTGTAAGCAAATCAAATGACGATCTCACTTGGAATTTTATTGCCAAAGATGTTATTGATTTTGCTTGGGCAGCTGACCCCGACTACACCCACGACAAAGCACAAATGCCCAACGGGCCGATGCTGCATTTCTTCTATCAGAAAAATGAAAAGACTGCCGACAATTGGAAAAAAATGGAAGAGATGGCCGTGAAAGTATTTCAATATCTGAATCTGCATTTTGGAAAATATCCGTTCGATACGTATTCGATTATACAAGGTGGTGATGGCGGCATGGAGTACCCCATGTGCACGCTCATCTTGGGCGAAGGCTCACTCGCTGGTCTAGCAGGCACAATGGCACACGAAGTAGCCCACAGTTGGTATCAAATGACGTTGGCCTCCAACGAATCATTGTACGCTTGGATGGACGAAGGCTTTGCGGATTTTGCAAGCAGTGAAGCGATGGCTTCGATTGGCGGTTCAGAGAATCCGCATGCAGGAAGTTATGCAAGCTATTTTGGTTTGGTGGCCAGCGGCCTACAAGAGCCGGCCAGCCAGCACGCTGATCATTTCAATACCAACCGGGCCTACAGCACAGCTGCCTACAGTATTGGTGCGGTCTTTCTCGACCAATTAAAATATTTGATTGGTCAAGAAAATTTTTACAAAGGGATGCTCCGCTACTACAACACCTTTAAGATGAAGCACCCAAGCCCGAATGATTTCGTCAGGGTGATGGAGAAGACTTCTGGTCTGCAGTTGGGTTGGTACTTGCGCTATTGGATTGGCACGACCAAAAGAATTGATTATGGATTTGGGCAAGTGGTCGGCAATGAAACGTCAACACTGGTGGAACTAAAACGAATTGGTGATTTCCCGATGCCAATTGACCTGACCGTAACGTATAAAGACGGGTCAAAAGAAAACTATTATTTGCCCATGAATGAGTTGCTGGGAAACAAACCGCAAGACGATCAAAAGCGAATCGTTGGCGAAACCTGGCCGTGGGTTTATCCGAACTACACCTTAAAGCTCAGTAAAAAAATTTCTGAGATTGAAAGTATGGAGATCGATCCATCGCAGCAAATGGCCGACATCGACAGGAAGAATAATAAATTAACGCTGAAAGATTTATCACCCTCTAAATTCGAGGTTCGATAATCATTCAGCAACTACTTTCGTGTTATAGACTCTCCCATTCAAATAGAATTTAAGAAAGTATAAGCCTGGGCTTAGCGGTTGGTTTAGTCTCACTTTAAATTCTTTCTGCTTTCCAGTGTCCAGTAAATATTGGCCTACACTTCGCCCGGTGGTTTCAAAGATTTCCAGTGGAGTCGTCTGCGGCATAGCCAGTTCAGAAGAAATGGTAAACTCGCTTCCGGCAAAAGGATTTGGATAGATTTTTAATGACGGCATGAATCCATCGGTGTTGCAAACCACAGCGATAGTGCTTTTGTACATAGACTTTCCATCAAAATCAGTTTGCTTAAGTCGGTAGTAAACTATACCCGTAAGGGGCTCATGGTCTATCGCCTGATATTTTGTTAGCGAAGATATCGTGCCTGCGCCTTTTACTTGAAAAATTTTCTCAAAATCATTTCCCGAAGTTGAGGCTCTTTCAATAGTAAAATATGAATTGTTTTGCTCGCTTGCTGTTGACCAATTAAGAGTGACTTGTGTGCCTGTATAGTTGCCCACAAAGTCAATGAGATTGATGGGCAGTGGGTTGGTCCCACCATTGCGGTTTCCTAAAGTAAACTTGCTGTTGAATGCCGTGAATGATCCGGACGTAATATTGCCCGTTCCGTTTGCCGTTGCTACTCCTCCAATGTCTATCCATGGCGATCCTGATCCCGTAGTTTTCACTTCCGTAAGATTGGTGAAATCGGTTACGCCATCGCCTGTTCCAATTCCATAATAAAGTGTAGCCGTGGCTGCTGATATATTGGCGACTGCCTGCCGATCGAGCTGCCAGTACCTCACACCCGAAACTTTATCGACAGTACCGGGCAACGTATAGCCTAACGCTGAGGCCGAAGAAGAAATATGCTGCCCCGTATAAATTACTGAAGTGTTGTCGGTGTGGGTTACGGTGAGGATGGCTGGGCGATAATCTCCGTTGTTGCCGATCGGAAAGTTCCGCACGGTGTTGGCCACGCTGGTGGCCACTTCATAAGTCATCGGTCCGTCCACAAAGCAGTTAGCATTCCCAATCGTTGTCAATGACGAATTTTTAAGGTTCAAAATATTAATAGCGGTTGTAGAAACAATCCCAGTAGTCATTGTCAAGGTACCATTCACCGTGGTACTTCCTCCCAATGTAATCTGCGGAGTGAATATCGTAGCGTTGTTCACGATCACATTAAAATAGGAAAACGAATCTCCACCCGAGCCTGCATCGCCACCAACAGTTTGTGCGTTGCTCGATCCGTTGAACTCTACGGTTGACGTATTGTTGCAAGCCAATGATCCAAACGGTGTGGCACCCCTAACAATATTCCTGCCGATCAGCAATTTAGCGGTGTTGTTCAATATCAATGTTTCTAAGGAAGCGGCAGAAGCCGTATAATTAATATCCCTTTTCACAGTAAGAATAGAAGTTCCATCCATTTGTAAATTCAATAGCGGCCCACCCGTAGATGTAAAATTGATGTCGCGATTAACATTTATAGTTCCTGTGCCGAGCGCATTTACCAACGTATTCTTAACAGAACCTGAACTACTATTAAAATTTAAATCAGAATTGACGGTGAGCGAACAACCCGAGTTGATGGTCACGCCAAATTTTTTTTTGCCACCCGATCGCGTCAAGTTGAGCACATCATTGATGAACATCGTCCCACTGTTTTGGATGGTGATGTCTTCGTTAAAGTCATTCCCCGCATTGGTCAATGAAACTAATCCGTTTACGGTGAGGGAGCAATTATCAACAATAAGACTTGTGATAGCGGTAGTAACATCAATGTCTATCTCCGCTGCTTGTTGATTCGATGAAACAGTGATCGTATTATCTCTAATCAAGGCAATATCACCGGCATTGGGGAACGATGCTGCTGCTGCACCTCCAAATCCTACCGTTGACCACGTTGAATTATTGTTCCATGCAGTGCTTGCCCGCGAATAATAAGTTGTTCCAATGTTGTTGATACAGAGTTTGAATGAGCCAGTATAACCGATAAAAGCAAAGTTATCAACTGAAATGTAATAGGTGTTTCCAACTACCAAGGCAGCGGTTGAAATAGATATCGTGCCATATTGTGAAGCATATTGTGTGCAGGCAATCATGGTTGTACCATCTGACTGCCAAAGAGCCAAATAGGGATATTGCAATGTGCCAAGTGCTCCTCCGGTTTGCACCTGAATAGTAGCATTGGCTGTTACTGCAACAAACTTAAACCAGCGATTGTACGTTGGGCCATTGTTCCAGCACGAGCCTTTTATTTTGTCTGGACTCGCTCCTATCGTTGTGTAGGCGGCATTTGACGAGCACCAATTATTTAGGTTAGTCAATAAGACTGCGCCTTGATAGTAATCATAATCGACCACATCGCTCAGGCACAATGCAAACGTGCCCCGGTAGCCGGCCCCCACATAATTGTCCACAGAGATATAGTACGTTGTGCCGTTGGTCAGGCCGAGGTAGCTGAACCCCATCGTGCCGAATGGTTGTGAGATGAAGGGCGAGCAGGCCAGCTGTGTTCCGCTTCCATCCCACAAGGTCACCCAATCGTATTGCATCGTGCCCGCTGCACCGCCCGTGTTCACTTTCACATTGATGAAACCCGTAGCGGTAGCGGTGAATT
>JAYWDN010000012.1:0-19640 GCA_043780615.1 Bacteroidota bacterium
CCATCTACCAACAACGAAAAATTCTTGAGTCGGTCGGTAGTGTCATTAGCAACGAAACGCGAGGCTGCCACGATCCCTTCTTCAAATTGGTTGTTGGCATTGACGAGATAAGTGTAGCGCACTGCGGCCTCTTTTGTATTTCCACTTTGCTCCGCCTGAAGCGCTTCCAAATAAACTCGTTGATTGAACGGAATCTCAACTCCACCATTCAATTTCTTTCCCACAAAATTCCAATCTCCTTTTTCAGCTGCGAGCATTAAACTGAGTTGATCGATTTCTGTTTTCAGGTTTTTATCAACGCTGCCTGAAACCCGTTGAAGCTGTCGCGATGACTTTTCAATTTCATCTAACGCAAACCATTTTTTGCTGCGATCTACCATTGCGCGGGCTTTCAGTTTTTCATCGGCAATAACGTTCAATGTCTTTTCAAATTGCAAAGAATCGGTCAATGCGATTTTGTATCGACAGAAATAATATTTTTCTTGGTCAGATAAATTATTGACTTCGGAGTTTTTGCTCAACAAAACTTTTTTCATCGTTGTAGCGAAAGCAGCAGTCTCTTTATTTGTAGAGCGATTCAGGCTATCCCAACTTACAAAAGCCTGATCTAAACTATCAGCTTCAGTCTCTGCGATAGCCTGATAGTAGAGCGCCAACGGTTGGTACTTTTCATTTGCCATTTTAAAATATCCGCTCGCAGCCAACGGGTTATTTTGCTCCAGCAGCCAAAGGCCGAGCAGTGAAAAATAATTTGCGCTGCCCGAAGCGTATGCTATTTCGCGCACCGTTTGCAGTGCACTTTTCACTTCACCTCTTGCATACTGTGCGTGTGCCGAGGTGATGAGCAGTTGCTCTTTAAAATTTTCGTTGTTCGGCAACCGTGCTAATTTTATAGCACGGTTCAGCAACGATGAGTCCGCATTTTGTTTTTGGTTGATCAAATAATTGCACCACAGTGTAGCTTGATAAACGGAGAGTGCCGTGTCGGCAGAGAATTTTAAAGCCCATTGTATTTTTTGCTGCTTCAAGTTGGCCAGTGCCAGCGCATTTACTTTTGCACCTTCGCTCTGTTGCTCGTTGATCGACAACAAAGAATCGGATGGGTCAGCTACCAGAAACAAAGCACGGGCGCCAAGCAGGTTGGCCTCCGCAATTCGCTTCGTAGCCTTTTCTTCTTTTGCCTGCCTAAAAAAATACAGGGCCGAGTCGATCGCTTTCAGTTTCATAAATGAAAGTGCCGCTGCGTTTTTCAATTCACCACTTTCTGGAAATTTCTTTTTGCCTTCATCCCACACCAGCGCGGCTTCGAGCAAGTTGCCTTGGCGCGCATAGGTCCCGCCCAAGTTGAGATAGCCGTGCACACTCGGTGTCCATTCGTTGACTTTTTCGAGTTCCTTTTTTTCTTTGAACGAATCGTAGCGCGCTGCATAAATCCCCGCAAGGGCATAGTGAGCGTGCAAGTTTTGATTGCGAAACTGTACTGACTTGGTGTAGAGTGCTTCGGCTGTACCGTCATCGTGCTGCGACAAATACAAATCACCATAGGCATGATAATAGGAAGCGATGGATTGGTTGAGATACGTTTTCCACGGCACGGCCCAGGACAGCAACGCAAACGTAGCGATCACGGCCATGATCCTGAAGGTGAAGTGCGGCATGGTGTCGGGTTTGTAAAGCACTTTGTGCACAGGCAAATTTTTGACAAGCATCGGTGCGAAGTTGGCGATGACGTACAGTGCAAAGATGAGCCCGCACCCAATGTGTGCCGCCATGATCAAGTCATCGAACGCGTCCATCATCATGTCGCTGGCAGTGGCCGCGAAGAAGCCCATCGTGCCAATGGCCGTGATCATCAGCGACAGAAAAAAGAAAATACGTTGGGGCTCTTCAAACAGGAGCGCTTCATGCACGGTGCTGCGTTGGCGGATGCCCCACAAGCCCAGCGCAGCCGACATGGTGAAAACAAAAAATGAACTGATGGAAAAAAACCCCCAATCGATGAAGCCCATCTTTGAAGCGAACATCAAAAAAAGATTGATGAGGTAAATGGAGGTGAGGATTAAAAAATGCTGAAGGCTTTTGGTTGACTTTAAACTTTGTGTAGTGATTGTTACAAATGAAGCTACAATCTCGTGCGCCACGGTGAAAAGAAAAACCAAAAACAACATGATGCCTGCGATCAACCCGTTCACGGCCAAGTGAAGGAAAGGCGCATTTGTTTTGCTAAAAAAGAAAAACGAAACAAAAAAAGAAAGTGTCAACAACGAAAACCAACCGAGTCGTTTTACAAAAGTGGTTTCTTTTTTTATAGCATGAAAATAATAGGCGAGGCCGCCAAATAAAATAGAAAGTAGCGTGGTGATGGTTTTGCTCCCCAACCCAAAAACCTGAAGTGCATCGGCTCGCAGACTGGCAAAAAATAAAATGATCAACCCGATGCCTATTAAAAAACGAAACCGACTGAGGGACGAAAATAGGCTGATGAAAATTAGAAAGGAAGCTGTGAGTGCAGCCAGGAAGAAATAGAAAGCCGGTACATTGGGTTGCAGCGCGCTGCCAAAAACATTTTCAAAAATCAAATAATTGTCGGCAGGTACGGAGAGCTGGGTAAGGCCAACAGCAAACGTGTGCGATGGAACTTCGATTTTTTGCAACTGCTGATAATGTTCGAAGGTGATGGCAGGTGCGGGGTACATGAGCTTGCCCTGCCAGAAAAAAACAAGTGCACTTAAAATGAGCGCAATCAGAAACCAGAAAATGATTCGTTCGGCTTTGATCCAGTGTTTCCAGAAATTAATTGGGGGCATACGTAGTTTGAAAAAAATTTGTCGAAGATGGGAATAAATAAAATCAACACAAAGGCCAACTCCTGTTATCCGTTTTGCTTTTTCAATTCCATGTCAATGACGGAATAAACCTCTTGCTTTAGTTTTTCAGTATCGGCCAAGGTCATGCCGGAGGTTTCAATCGGTACATGAAAAATAATTTTCACCTCTCCCCAATGAAGGCGTATAGGCGATTGGTCGGGCAGCATTTTATGATTGAATGGAATGGTGACGGGCACAATCGCGATTTGTTTTTCGATGGCCGCGCGAAAAGCCCCGTCTTTAAAGGGCACCATTTGCGGTGCGTGCTGGGTGATCATGCCGCCCTCGGGGAAGATCACCAAACTTTTCCCTTCGTCAATGGCATTCATCGAGGCGAGCAAAGTGTTGCCGCGACTGCGCAGGCTGCTGCGATCTACAGTGAGGTGCAGCTTGCGGTACATGTAGCCAAAGAGTGGCACATTTTCCATGTCGCTTTTGCCCACAAAAATAGTGTTGATGGGATTGAGCCCCATGGTGGGGATGTCGAGGTACGAAAAATGATTGGGGCAAAAAATGTACACGCGCTTTGGGTCGAGCTTAGTGCGGCACTCAATTTTGTATGGAATGAAAATCAGCGTGAAAAGAAGTTTCGCCCATGCACGGTTGATGATGCCCGTGAGTTTGAATTGCAATGGAAAAATTATCGGGATTGATAAAAATGAGAACAGCAGAATAAAAACCAAAATAAAAACGAAGAAGCCGTATGCCGTGTGAATTGTTCTTAAGATTTTCATTTCGAAATTCGCATCACGTTTGATTATTCTTTCCAAAATGGAATCACTAGTTTTTCCTGTGAATAAAAAAACTGCATGCCTTGTATTTGAACGGTTAGTTCATTCTTCCCTTTTGGCAATTTGGCAATGGGCACGTACGCAACGATCCCATATTGATTTGAGGATTTCACCAAATACCTTAACCATTCAGGGTTTACCCGAACAGAGTCATTCAATGACAGCGTCACAATTTCGGATAAGACTTTATTTTTTTTCTTCGATATCTCCTGGTCATACCATGCTTTGTAAGGGACAAATACCTTTACAAAATCATCTTTAATGAAGTCCGACTGAATGCACGCCCAGCGAACCAGTTCACCACTTGGAATGCGATCAAGATAAAGAAACCCGATCGTCACACCTTGTAAGATCAGAACTAAAACAACTAAGACTTCATTAGTTCCAAATAATTGAGATGTCTCGATAAGAGATTGTCGAAAAGAAATTAACAGATCAACTAATTGAAACAAAGAAAAAATTGCTCCACCTGAAATAAGGATCTCAGCCTCCCAGGAATTTTCCTGCAGGTGCTTGAGCCATTTTGGAGTTTCTTTATTCGATTGTTCTTCCATCCCTACTTTTGGAGTCTTATCACGCACCGTTCACCTTTCAACAATTCTTTGGCGTTGGCCACTTCAATAGTTGATTTGGCATCGTCCATCTCGATGCGCACTTTTTCTCTGATCTCCTTTACGCGCATGGCTTCTATAAAGCGTTTGATGTCTTCTTCATTTTCCAAAATTAATTCAGGCACCTGCATCGGCTTGTTGTCATCGCCTTTGGCCACCATGGTGAAAAAACAAGAGTTGGTGTGCTTGACCATTCCGGTTTTCACGTTTTCAGATTCTACGCGGATGCCGACAATCAACGAAGTGCGCCCCACATAATTGACAGAGGCTTTCAGCGAAACCAATTCGCCTACTTCTACAGGCTGCAAAAATTCCACTTTGTCAACCGACACCGTCACGCAATAGGTACCTGCATGTTTGCTGGAGCACGCATACGCGACCTTGTCCATCATCGAAAGCAAAATGCCTCCGTGGATTTTTCCACCAAAGTTGGCGTACGATGGGATCATCAACTCGGTGATGGTGGTTTGCGAATCCTTGACTTGTTTTGCTTCAACCATAAAAATGTTTTTCAAAAGGTAAGGAAAAGACCAATGACTGCGCAGTTTTAGAAAACAAAAATTTGTTCAGTAAACTCAACTGTTTTCAAATCATAAACACGCTCTGAAAATTCTATTTTGTTTTGACGATCAACCGTCACCAGCGTAGAGCATCGCGATCCATAATTCGGGCTTTTGATAAACATCGAAGAAAGCATTCGCTCGCGCTCAAGGCCAACGCCCGTGTTGGGCAGTTGATCATCGGGGGCTTGTCGTTCATCACGGAGTGCCTCGAAAACTTTTGATTTATCAATTTTGCGCTCGGCAAATAGCGGCTTCATCTTTTCTTTTCCATACTGCACCTTGGGCCAAGGAGTGTCAAGCAGATGATTGCTCAATCCGTGAAAGCCACTTTCAATTTTTATGATTTCTGTTTTGTAGTTGGAGAGATAAAATAATCCGTCAGCATTGCCAACGATCAAATTAAATCCGTTGAAGGAACTCGCATTGGGTTCAATGGACTTCAAGTATTTTTCAGGAGGTTCATTCGATAATAAAAAATCCGTTACCAAATGACCGCGCGAAGGAGCGTTTGACTTAATGTTTTTTAAATCACGGTAATTGGTGACCATCGCGATGCGGCCATTTTTGTTCATCGCCATCCAAGTGCCGCACGTGCCATCGGCCTTCACCGCTTCCAAATCCCTACCACCAACGAGTTGTGGGTGATCTTCCCAAAATTCTGCGGCAGCAGTCTTGCGTGCATAAAATTCATCGCGGTTGGCCGCCACAATTAACTTGTAGTTTGGGTTTTGATTGACAGAAATAAAAATGAGACACATGATAGAAATCTCTTGAAGCTTATTTCAAAATATTCTCCAGTTTTTCTGGACGTTGCCGACTATCCCAAATCGTTAAGATGTAGATCGTTGTCTCTGACTGCTCATAAAGGATTAGGTAATCTTTTACAATTTTAACCCTTACATCCTTATCGTCAGTTTGTTTCCCTATTTGAGGGAATTCACAGATTAGTTTGATTGCTTCTTTTAAAAGAAGATTTAATTTTTTGCTATAGACGTTTGATTTATTTCGCACACGCCAATAACTCAAAATTTCTTTCCGATCGTCTCGTGCGCGGAGCGTCCAGACTACTTGTTTAACCATTCGTTGATTTCATTGTCAGCTTTCTGATCAGTCAATGTGTGGCCACTTATGATTTGTTTTCTTGCTTCGACAACAGCACTCTTTTGCTCATCGCTAAGCTTATACTCTTCGATATCTTGCATTTCTATATTCAAGAGCCTATGCACTTCTTCCAACAGCCCATCATTTTCTGTCTTTTCAATTTTGCTGATGAGTCGCTTTCTTAATTCTATGGTGGACATAAAAAAAATTATTTGCTCTAATTTACAATTTTAAATTCATACATACACATGAAAAACCCCCGTGCTTAGTGGACACAAAAATTAAATTCTTTCCACACCCAGCCCGGGTTTATCCGAACAATACATCACGCCTTCTTTCAAAATAAACCCGCCCTTCACTACATCGCGCGCCAAGTCGAGGCTTCCGTCAAGATCAATGTATTTGGTATTAGCGCAAGCAAATGCAGCATGCAGCGCGGCCGTGATGCTCACAATGCTTTCGTCATTGCATCCCCAGAATAGTTCAACACCCTCTTGTAAGCCGATGTCGGCAATCTTCAACGCTTGACTGATGCCTCCGCACTTCATCAACTTGATATTGAAAATACCCGTAGCGCACGGTGGCTTCACTAATTCAAGTGCCGATTTCGGAGTGAGCAACGATTCATCGGCAGCGATCACTTTTCTAATTTCTTCGGGTAGTTTTTTCATGGCCTCAATTTCTTTGGCGGGCAATGGCTGCTCTATCAATTCAATGTCGAGATGCTTGGTCTTCTGATAGAACGCGATAGTCTTTTCTGGGGTATAACCTTGGTTGGCATCGATGCGGATCACAAATTTTTTTCCAAATTTTTCGCGCAACTTCACCATCCGCTCAATGTCTTCTTGCAAGTCGATACCCAATTTTACTTTCAACACTTTGAATCCACGCTCGCCATATTCTTGCGCTTCTTTGAGCGTCTCCTCCACATTTTTTATTCCGATGGTGTTGGAGGTTGGCAGCGATTGGATTTTTTGTCCCAAGTATTTTACCAACGGCACATTCAAAAATTTGGTGAACGCATCGTACAGCGCAATGTCAAGCGCAGCGCAGGCTGCGGGGTTTTTAGGAAACTGCTGCCACACTTCAAACGTCAGTTGGTTTAATTCGCGAATATCGCGCCCCACTAAGAATGAAATATTATTTTCTTGTAAGGCGGCTGCGCACGAATGAAAATTTTCGCCCGTCACATATTCACTAGGGTTGCCCGCCCCAATTCCGGTTTCGCCATTATCAAGGGTGATCTCTACGAACACATTGTTCACTTCGTCAATCGTTTTAAAAGCGATGGTGTAGGGCTTGGTGTTGCCCAAGTCGGCCGTCCACGATTTGATGGATTTGATTTTCATTTTATCATCTTTTTAAATATCGATACCAATCGCTCCACGCCATCTTCCAACGGAAGAATAACTGGGATGCTCAATTCTTTTTCTTTCGTTGCGGCCCATGCACGTGCATCGGCTTCGTTCATTTTCAGGGTGTTCACCGCAAGGGCAACCGTGGGCGCACCATAAATTTTGATCAAGTCAATTTCCTCTTTCACATCGGCAATGTTCGCTTCGTAGTCTTCCAGTCCTTTATATTTTTTCCTTGCGGGATTGTGCTGCAGCACCACGGCATCGGCATCGGCACTGACGATCCACTCTGCACCGGCCGGACCGCTCGGGTTGCGCAAGCTCGACTGCCCTTCGATGAAAATAATATCGGGCTTGGTTTCGTCCCAGCATTGCACAATGGCATGCTCCATCTCGCCTGAAATAAAATCGTTGAGTGTACTGTCGAATATAAAACCATATTTCACTCCTTGCATCCAGCCCGTCTGGCCGGTATAAATCATCTCGGCTTTGTAGCCTGCCTTCTGCATGGCCTGAACAAGAAAGCGCGTAGTCGTGCGCTTGCCCATGGCGCAGTCTGTGCCAAGCACCGCAATTTTTGGGCACCGTACTTTTTTTATATCGCCCGACCAAAAGTGAAGGTCGTTGAATTTTTTTGGCTTGCGCACATCAATGATCTCCACATTTTTTTGTTTTGCCAACGCCACCAATTCCGGGTGATCAGAAACAAAATCGTGCAGGCCGTTTACAATTCCATAGCCCAGATCAATCGCTTCGCGCAGCATCGCACGCAATTCATCGGGCAGCACTCCGCCCTTGGTGGCCACCCCGATGATGCAATACATTGCCCGCTCTTTTGACTGTGATGCAAAATCTTTTAGCGAAGCATAGACGGGGATATCCCTTTTTCGCCCGTCCAGCACTTCGCCTGCATCTTTGCCCGGATATTTTTCATCGATCACGGCAAGGATGTTGAACCGCTCCGTGCCGCGAATAAGGCCGTGCGCAGTTTTGGCGTTGTCCGTATCCAAATAATTTGCCGTGATCACAATGGCGTTGCTTTTCATCATAGCGGATATTGAAATTGAAAATTCGCAGAAAGTTGGCGAACCACCAAATGCATTTGGCGGCCTGCCCTTGCGAGGCGCAACGGGCACCGTGCTTTTCGCTACAATTTTTCCCTACGCACTAACCATCACACTAAAAAATTTCCACTACAATCACTGGCCGAAGCTCAGTCGTAGTTCATTTTAAACTCGGCTAAATCTGGCTTGTTGCGCTTGCGCTTTTTTTCATACCGATAAATTGCTCTGCCCAGATGGCGCATAAACGGAAACCCAAGTTTGTCGTATTCATATTTGCCATCGTTGTAGATGCCATCGGTGTTGGTATTGATCACAGCCGCCAGCATGAACTCCACCTTATTTTTAAAATCAACAAAATAAATATTGTCGATGAGGTAGCCGTAGGCATTGCCTGCTTTGTTGAAGATGCGAAGGTGGGCGGGAATATTTTTTTTGGTGTTGCCACAAAACAAATATTTCACATAAGCATCGTGATAATATTTGTCTTTGTAGTAAGCTGGGGATTTCGTTTCGCGCGGCCACTGAGACATGTATTGCATCACAAATTTTCTATCGGCTTCGCTAATAATAAATTTCTTCGCTTGCTCTACCTCTTGAGGAAACAAAACCGATTTCAGGATTTCTTGCTGCTCTGCCAGCGAATAAAAGTTCTTGTACGTAAAATCAAACGGCAGGTTCACCAGCGTATCGTTTTTTAAGTAGCCAATGCCTTTGAAAACTTTTCGCGGGGGCCTGATCGAATCTTCATTCACCAACATCGGCTGACTATACAATATAGAGTCGTTGCGCATAAAGCGAACAGCTTCTGTGTGTCGGTTTTGATCGGGCGGCAACAGCCGCTCCAGCCGATGAAGGATACGAATGTTGTAGCCCTTCCTTTTCAGATTTGCATTCACTTCTTTTTGGCCGATGAATTCATACAGCCTGTTCGAGGCATCGTTGTCGCTCACCAGCAAAATCTTTTTGACATAATGTGCCACCGAAGGCAATCCATTTTCTGAAGTAGAATCTTTCCTCACCGAAAATTGGCCAGCATAAACACTGTCGTGAAATAGGGGCGAGAACTTGTCGAGGCCTTTGGTGTTCAACTGATTTAGTTTTTCGAGGGCGAGCAAAACCAAGGGCAGCTTTACCGTGCTGGCCGGATAGAAATACGTTGTAGAATCGATATGAAAATAAAAAGAACGGAAGTGCGGACGGTTCAGCGAATCGCGATTGATCTGAGTATAGATGATCTGGACTTCGAGGGTATCTTTTTGTTTTAAGATTTTTCCAAATCGGTGCAGGCGTTGTTTCATCAGGTTCTCTACCAACCATTGGTTTTCTACAACGCGGTGAGCACACGATACCAACGCCACTCCAAGAAATAAAACCCAACAAACTTTTTTCATCTTGCCGAAATAACTTCGTGTAACTTTGAATGCAATTATAAATAATGGTATTTCTAAAAATCTTACCGTCATTGCAAGCCTGCCTGCATGTTGCCGTTTCGGCAAAGGCTGGCGAAGCAATCTCCAATTTCGGCCAATGGGATTGCTTCGGTCGTTCCTCCCTCGCAATGACGTTGGATTTAGATTTTTAGAGATGCCTGTAAGTTAATTTTATTTTGAACATGCTTCGTTTTTTTTTGATCGCCTTTTATCTAACAGCTGGTTCTTCTGGTCTCGCGCAAAGTGATAAAAAATCGCGATGGGTGGATAGCGTGTTTTCTACTTTGCGAATAGACGAAAAGATCGGGCAGATGATGATGGCCGTGATGCCTACAGCCGATGAAATTATTTTGAAAGAGCCAATCAAAGCTGGAAAAATTGGTGGACTCCTCTTGGCGCACAGCAGCCCCATGCGCCATGCCAAAGGCATCAACAAGATGCAAGTGCAATCAAAAATTCCGTTGCTTGTCGCGGCCGATCTTTCCATTGGATTGCCGCAGCTTTTTGATAGTGTAATGACCTTTTACAACGCCAACACATTAAGTGCGGTGGCCAACGATAGCTTGCACAAGGCACTCCCTACAGAACTTGAGCGGCAACAGCATTTGCTCGGAATCAATTTGAATTTAATCCCCAATAAAAATTCTGTGAATGGATTGTTGTGGGTAGATGTGCGCCAAACTGTAGCGAAGCCAAAAGAGAAAAAGGGCAATGCAGAAAAACAACTTTTTTTGATGGGCTATGATTTGCTGATCGCGCCAAAAAATAGTGATGCCGCCATCAAACAGATTTCAAAAACATTGAGAAAAAATAGGGAACTGAGCGGTCAGTTAGAACGCTCAGTAAAAAAAATCCTTGCCTTGAAATATGAATCGGGCTTAGCACAAAATAAATTTATCGACACCGATAATATTGTCAGCAAACTTCACACGCCATCCGCACGGTTGCTCAAACAACAATTGGCCGAGGCGGCCGTAACCTTAGTGCAAAACAATTCTGGCGTATTGCCGATTCAAAAACTAGACGGACAAAATTTTGTTTCCGTGAGCGTGGGCGAAGAGAGTAAAAATGTGTTCACCCATTATTTATCGAAGTATGCAGACTTCCAACATTTGTCACTGAAAACATTGAACGATACGACTGGGCTCGAGGCAAAAGTGAGAGACAAAGACGTGATCGTTGTCGGTTTTTTTCCGGGCTCATCGTCATGGACGAAAGATGTTGCCGAACAAATCAAAAAAATTTCGGTCAGTCATCGGATGATTGTTTGCAGCTTTCAAGAACCACAAACATTGGCCTATTTTGAAAATATCCCTGCGGTGATTGCTGCCTATTCGGACGAAGAGGAGATTCAAAAAACGACTGCTGAAATTATTTTTGGTGCCATCCCCGCAAAGGGAGTGTTGCCGGTTTCTGTTTCAAGATTATTTTATGAAGGGAAAAGCGAATCTATTAAAGTGATCAATCGTCTTGCCTATGCGTTGCCCGAAGCCGTGGGCATGGACAGCAAAACATTGGAAAGAGTGGAGACTATTGCACAAGAAGCCATTGCGATCGGAGCCACGCCCGGCTGCCATTTGTTGGTGGCCAAAGATGGGAAAGTGGTTTACGAAAAATCTTTCGGCACACTCACGTATGATAAAAAAACTCTGGTAACGGAAGAAACAATTTATGACCTCGCCTCGATCACGAAAGTAGCGGCCACGTTGCAGGCAGTGATGTACTTACATGAAAAGGGATTGATCGACATCCATAAAAAAGCCTCGGTGTATTTGCCCGAACTAAAAAATACGAACAAAGAAAATTTCATACTGAAAGATATTCTCACGCACCAAGCGGGGCTGTGGCCGTTCCTTCCGTTTTGGGCAGAGACGGTGAAAGATTCTTCAGCGATAAAAAAATATTACCGCTCCAATTTTAGTGAAGAGTTTCCACATCCCGTTGCCGAAAAATTATTTGCAACAAAGGCAATGAAGGATTCACTTTGGCAATGGATCATCAAATCGAAGGTAAGAGAAAAGCCAGCGCGGATGGTTTATGAATACCGTTACAGCGACATGGGCTTTTACATTTTGCAGCACGTTGTCGAAAAAATATTGGGCCAACCGATGGAAGAATTTTTACAACAAAATATTTATCAACCGATGGGCGCCAGCACGATGGGCTATTTGCCCCTGCGGAAATTTCCAAGCTCACAAATCGCCCCGACCGAAAATGACACGCTGTTTCGCAGAAGTTTGTTGATGGGTTATGTGCACGATCAAGGTGCTGCCATGCACGGTGGCGTTGCCGGCCACGCGGGGCTTTTCAGCAATGCCAACGACTTGGCAAAACTTGGGCAACTAGGGTTGAACAAAGGAAGCTATGGGGGCATTCAAATTTTTAAACCTGAAACGATCGATTTTTTTACGGAAAAGCAATATGAAAGTAGCAGGCGCGGCCTGGGGTGGGACAAACCGATAGTAAATGATCCGAATAGTCCCACCTCGATGTTCGCATCGGCAAAAACTTTTGGGCACACGGGCTTTACGGGCACCAGCATTTGGGTGGACTCAGAATTCAATTTGGTTTTTGTGTTTTTGTCGAACCGCGTGAACCCCGACATGAACAACACTAAAATATTAGCGGCCAATATCCGTCCACGCATACAAGAGGTGATTTACCAATCGATATTTGAGTATTGCAAAAACAGGCAGTAAATTTACTGAATAGGATACACCAAACGCTGAAAGATAAATTGCCCGAAGTGCAAGCACTTTTAAAAAAGCACCAAATAAAACGAGCCTATGCTTTCGGTTCGGTTTGCACAAACAATTTCAAGGAGCTTAGTGATATTGACCTGCTTATCGACTTTAACGAAGGACTCAACCCCATTGAGCAGGGCGAAAACTGGTGGGCATTAACGGAGAATGCAAAATATATTGGAACGCGGTTATGATGTCGTCTCGCCCTCCACACTTTGGGTAACCATAAAAAAGAACTTGCCCACCTTGCAATCATAAATTTCTTTGCTCTTGGAGAGCGGCAAATGAAACAAAATATTTCTTTTCTTAGTTACTAACTGAACAATCGTAAAATCCTGTGAAAAAGATAAAAATCGGAATTGTATGTTATCCTACGTTTGGGGGGAGTGGCGTGGTGGCCACCGAACTTGGGAAAGCGTTGGCAAAAAAAGGCCATCAGGTACATTTCATTACCTACAACCAGCCCAGCCGTCTCGATTTTTTGAGCGAGAATTTATTCTATCACGAAGTGGAGTTTCGTTCGTACCCGCTGTTTGAATATCCGCCCTACGAACTGGCGCTTGCCAGCAAAATGGTGAGCGTAGCGATCAACGAAAAGCTTGATTTGTTCCATGTGCACTATGCTATCCCGCATGCCTCGGCAGCGTACATGGCCAAGCAGATTTTGAAAAGCAAAGGCATCGATGTGCCCGTGGTCACTACACTTCACGGCACCGACATCACGCTCGTAGGCCGCGATGCTTCGTACGAACCCGTGGTCACTTTTAGCATCAACCAATCCGATGGCGTAACTTCTGTTTCGGAAGATTTGAAAAAACAGACGTATGAATATTTCGATATTCAAAAGCACATTGAAGTGATTCCCAACTTCATTGACTTGGAGAAATTCAAAAAACAAAAGAAAGATCATTTCAAAAAAGCAATATGCCCTGATGGGGAAGCACTGGTGGCGCACACGTCCAACTTCCGTAAAGTAAAACGGGTGGGCGATGTGATCAGTACTTTTTATAACATCCGCAAAGAAATACCCGCCAAACTATTGATGATTGGCGATGGCCCCGAGCGAACTGGAGCGGAGCAACAGTGCCGCGAATTGGGGGTGTGTGATGACGTCCGTTTTTTGGGCAAGCTCGAAGCGGTGGAAGAAGTCTTGTCGGTAGCGGATTTGTTTTTGATGCCTTCTGAAAAAGAAAGTTTTGGACTTGCCGCCTTGGAAGCGATGGCCTGCGAAGTGCCTGTGGTCAGCACCAATGCAGGGGGTTTGCCCGAACTGCAGATTCAGGGAGTCACGGGTTTTATGAGCGACATTGGCGACATCGATGACATGACGCGCAAGTCGCTCTTCATACTCGATAAAAATAATTTGCCGCAGTTTAAGGCCAACGCACTGAAGCGTGCGCAAGAGTTTGACATCACCAACATTTTGCCGCAGTACGAAAATTATTATTACCAGGTTCTAGAAAAAGCATCTGCGAGCGCAACGGTATAGCAAGCAAAAGGATTTTTTTGTAGGGTTCTTATTTTAAAACCAAATTTGTCTTTTTATTTATAGCCATGGAAGAAGCAGTGAAGCCACAGAGCAAAGGAACTAAGCAGTTATTTAAAAACCCTGTGCTTGAAAAATTATCGCGCACGCACATCGCGATGCCATTGATTATTTTCTTTTTGTATTCTTCTGCTTTGTTGTATTGGAGTATTACCCACACTTTACTTTCGGGCGTTACTACGGTGGGCATGTTTTTTCTTGGACTACTTGCCTTTACGTGGGTGGAGTACATGATGCACCGCTATATTTTTCACATGAAGGCGGAAACAGAAAAACGTGCCAAGATGCAATACACCATGCACGGGGTGCACCATGAGTTTCCCAAAGACAAAACCCGCCTTGCAATGCCGCCCATAGTGAGTATCACATTATCCACACTATTACTTTTCTTGTTTCGACTGCTGCTAGGCGATTTTGTTTTTTCTTTTCTGCCTGGTTTTTTGGTGGGCTATGCAGGCTATCTCTCCATCCACTACATGGTGCATGCGTTTCAGCCACCGAAAAATTTCATGAAAATATTGTGGGTGAACCACAGCATCCATCACTACAAAAATGGTGAAGAAGTTTTCGGAGTGTCTTCCCCGTTTTGGGACTATGTGTATGGCACGATGGTAAAAAAATAATTTTAGGAGGCTACACTAACGCTTCGCGCGAAATCTCTGAAATAGAGGCGCACCCGGCCAACGCCATCGTGATTTCAAAATCCGTCATCAAGTTTTGCAATACTTCTTTCACGCCTGCTTCACCAGCAATGGCAAGCCCATAGACGTATGGTCTTCCGAGGCACACCGCTTTTGCACCGAGTGCCAACGCCTTAAAAATATCGGCACCACCACGGATGCCACTGTCCATCAACACCGGAATTTTTCCGTTTACTGCCTCCACAATTGAAGGCAATGCTTCCATCGTGCTGATACTACCATCCACTTGGCGGCCTCCATGATTGGAGACGATGATGCCGTTCATTCCATAGTCGATGGCCTTGCGTGCATCGTCTGCGTGCAAAATTCCTTTGAGTAAGAGGGGAAGTTTAGTGATGGTCTTTAGAAATTTTAAATCCCCCCACGTCAATGCAGGATTAGAGTAGAGGCTCACAAATTTTTGGACCGCTTTCACTGGCCTGCCCGATTTCAGTTTGGAAAAAAAGTTTTTGCCTGGATATTTTTTTGTCATTTCCATCAACCCTTTCACCGACTGCCAAGTGACATTCTGTTTTGAAAGAGGTGCAGGCTCGTCCATCAATTTTTGAAAAACAGGATCGGAAGTATATTGAGCAATTCCTTTTCCTTCAAGGAATGGAAGGTACGCAAGATCAAGATCGCGCGTGCGCCAGCCGAGAACAGTAGTATCGAGCGTAACCACTATGGCCGAGCAACCGCATCTTTCTGCGCGCTCCACAAAACTTTTCACCAACTCGTTTGACTTGCTCCAATACAATTGAAACCACCGCGCGCCATTGCCCATGGCAGTGGCTACTTCTTCCATTGACTTCGAGGCTTGGTTTGAAAAAATGTAAGGAACGTGTAGCGAAGCCGCGGCTTTGCCCACGGCCAGATCCGCTTGCGTATGCGCCATTTCTAAAACACCAATAGGGCAAAGCAAAAATGGAGAAGGAAGTTTTTGCCCGAAGAGTTCAATGCGTGTGTCGCGCACACTCACATTGCGCAACATGCGCGGCACGATTTTGTACTTTTCAAATGCCGTGCGGTTGCCGCGAAGTGTACTTTCATTGCCGGCACCTCCTGCTATGTAACCGTAGGCCTCGGGCGACAAACGTTTTTTAGCCACACCTTCAAGCTCGCAAAACGAAATGGGCACTGCTGGCTTCACACCTGCAAATCCGTTGAGGTAAATTTCTTTTTGGCGATCGAGGGTGGGGAAATTCATGGCGATGATTTTTTGCACCGGCAATCTACAATCAAACAAACAAGATTTCAATTCGTTAATCTTTCAGATATTTGTCCATTCTGAATTCTTATATTCTAAATTCTATCTTCTTGCTGAAATGAAACCTATCCTTGCCGAACTGCTCACCATTGGTGACGAGATTCTTTACGGTCAAATTGTGGATACCAACTCGCAATGGATGAGTGTGGAACTCGACAAAGTAGGGATTAAGATTGTGCGCAAAACATCGGTGGGCGATGTGGCCGAAGAAATCCTTACCGCTTTTGCGGAAGCAGAAAAAAGGGCCGACATTATTTTGATCACAGGCGGCCTTGGCCCCACCAGTGACGACCTCACGAAGCCGTTGCTCGCAAAATATTTCAACTGCGAAATGAAAATGCATGACGAAGCGCTGGAAGAATTGACGGCTTTCTTTAAAAGTCGTGGACGTGAGTTAACAGACACAATCAAATTGCAAGCAATGCTTCCTGTCTGCTGCACCAAAATTACCAATGTGATCGGCACGGCTCCAGGGATGTGGTTCGAGCGCAACGGGAAAATATTTATGTCAATGCCGGGAGTTCCTTATGAGATGAAGAAAATGATGACCGATCATGTTATTCCAAAACTCAAAAGGAAATTTAAAACACCAACTATCGTCCACAAAGTAATCCGCACTGTAGGAATAGGCGAATCGATCTTAGCAGATAAAATAGTAGCATGGGAAAAAGCATTGCCTTCGCATATTAAACTTGCCTACTTGCCAGGAATTGGTGAAGTAAAGTTGCGGATCACTGGCTTTGGCGATGACGAAAATAAATTGAAAGGTGAAGTAGAAAATTTGAGCGATCAACTTTTACCATTAGTTAGCGAATATACTTATGGCTTTGGTGAAGACCCACTCGAAGCTGCGGTAGGAAAACTTTTGCTCGAAAAGAAATTGACATTGTCTGTTGCTGAAAGTTGCACTGGCGGTTATCTGTCTCATCTGATAACGAGTGTGCCGGGGAGTTCAGGTTATTTTCTCGGCAGTATGGTGCCGTATGATTATCAAATTAAAATGCGACAATTGGGTGTGAGACCTGAGGTACTTGAACAATATGGAGCTGTGAGTGAACCAACGATTATTGAAATGGCAAATAGTGTACGCTCGAAATTCAATACCGATGTTGGCGTGGCCACCAGCGGCATTGCCGGCCCGGGAGGAGCAACGCCTGAAAAACCGGTTGGCTTAGTTTGGATTGCTTACTCCGACAAGCATCACACGGTGACAAGAAAACTGCAACTCTCAACTGACAGACTACTCAACATCAAAGCAGCATCCATTGCAGTGCTGAATTTGATCCGATTGAGTTTGCCGAGATAGATAGCAGATCACTTTCCTTCTTCACCTATTCACTTTTTAATGAATTAACTGGGTTAGCAATTGCCGCTTTCATCACTTGGATCGAAACAATAAATAGGGTAAAGGCAAGTATCGCCATTGCAGTTAATGGAATTGCCGAACGAGGTAGCTGATGGTCCCGTTTATTTGACATCAAGAAATTTTTAACTGGGGAATCATCTTCCACAAATCAACCCGCGATTCTTTCATTGCCCGGAGTATCGCCATGCCGGCACTGGAGATGGTGTAAATTCTTTTTCTGCGGCCACCTCGTTCTTTGGTTCCGCCACCAAGTGAAGATTTGATATAGCCCTTGTCTTCTAAACGGTAGAGCGTAACATGCACAGCACTCAGGTTTACTTCACGTTTCAACCGCGTTTCTATTTCGTCTGTGATAGCAGCGCCATAGGCATCTTCTTGCAAGGCGGCTACCAATGTCAAAACCAATTCTTCAAATTCACCTAAGTACCCTTTAGCCATATCCTTATATTTTGCTAAGTAAATAAACAAAAAACTTGTTGACTTACAAGTGAGTCCGCACAAAATAATGAAACGTCTTTGCGAGCACCTGCGGTGGTTTGAGTGATGGGCGAAGCAATCCCTTGTTCCGGGGATCGCTTCGCCCTTTCCCGCTTCCCACACATTAGCTCGCGATGACGTCAAAGTTCATTTGGTTTGACGACAATTCTCCCATAGGAAATTTCACTCCAATTGGATCAGACCAAAATCAAATTCTGTTGCTTTCATCGTTAGTAGGCGGCTCTAAAAAACACTAACTTTACCCTTCTAAAAATTTGACACCGATGGCACAAGCAGAACTGATCATGCCCAAGATGGGCGAAAGCATAATGGAAGCCACGATATTGAAGTGGCTGAAAAAACCGGGCGACAAGATCGAGCAAGATGAATCAGTGCTGGAAGTGGCCACCGACAAAGTGGACACTGAGGTGCCCTCAAGCTATGCGGGAGTGCTGAAAGAAATTCTTGCCAAAGAAGGCGAAGTAGTGAAAGTGGGCAAGCCCATTGCCATCATCACCACCGAAGCAATGCAAGGAAAATCTGAAGTGCCAGTAACTGCTCCTGTTGTTGCAAAAGCTACCCCGGTTGTTGAAGCTAAATCTGTGCCTGTGCTTCACGCAGCCACCAATGGTCATTCGCATGTTACGGATTACAAATCATCATCACGTTTTTATTCACCGCTAGTAAAAAACATTGCCAAAGAAGAAGGCATCGCGGTGGCCGAACTGGAAACCATTTCGGGCTCGGGCGCAGAAGGGCGCGTGACCAAAAAAGATATTTTGGGCTATGTTCAAAATAGAAAGCTAGGCGTTAGCATAGTGCCACGTTCAGTCAATGCGGCTCCGCTTGTCCCGGCTTCAATCAATGCTGGGGATGAAATCATCCAGATGGATCGCATGCGCAAGATGATTGCCGAGCGCATGATTGACAGCAAACGGATTTCGGCACACGTTACTTCTTTTGTGGAGGCTGATGTGACCAACATTGTTTTCTGGCGCAACAAAATGAAGAACGAGTTTCAAAAACGCGAAGGCGATGCACTCACGTTCACTCCAATTTTTATCGAAGCGATCATTCTCGCCATCAAAGATTACCCAATGATCAATGTGCAAGTAGATGGTGACCGCATCATCAAGAAAAGAGACATCAACATCGGCATGGCGGTGGCCTTGCCTTCGGGAAACTTGATTGTGCCTGTGATCAGAAATGCAGACCAATACAACATCACTGGCTTGGCCAAAGTGGTAAACGACTTAGCCAAGCGCGCACGCGAAAACAAACTCAAGCCCGATGAATTGGCGGGTGGCACGTTCACCGTTTCCAATGTCGGATCATTTGGCAATGTGATGGGCACGCCCATCATCATGCAGCCACAAGTGGCGATCATGGCGCTGGGTGCGGTGCAGAAAAAACCCGCGGTGATCGAAACGCCTTATGGCGATGCGATAGCCGTGCGTCATAAAATGTTCTTGTCGCACTCGTACGACCACCGCGTGGTGGATGGTGCGCTGGGCGGAAGTTTTGTGAGGCGTGTGGCCGACTATCTTGAAAAATTTGAGGTGACCAGACCGATCTGAGCTGGGACAGTTTGAGTTTCCGTTGCAGGCAGCTCGATAATAAAGCAAGTGTGCCTTTCCCTTTCTTTAGTTTCTAAATAGATTTCCCCTCCGTTCAGCCGAACGAAGAACGCGGTCATGGCCAAGCCCAAGCCGGTGCCCTTCTCACCACTCGTTCCTTCAGAAGAGTGCACATTAAAAGAGAACAACTTTTCACGAAGA
>JAYWDN010000013.1:0-7800 GCA_043780615.1 Bacteroidota bacterium
GTAAACACCACCGATGAATTATCGTAGTTGGTGCCCTGCCACACCAGGTTTTCCCACCGGTCGAAAATGGTGACGGTGTTGTGTTTCGTGTCAGGCAAGATGTCGATGTACTGGATGAAGAAAATAGGGTTGGCGCCATTGGGCGACACCGCGTTGTACACAATGATGTCGCTGGGCGTGGTATCGGTCACGTTAATCGCAAAGATCTGAGTGGCGCAATTGCCGTTGGTATCACAAGCTTTGATGGTGAGTTGCTCCACGCCAGAGAAGGAGATGCCTTTGTAGTTGATGGTGAGGACCCCATTGGCCACAGAAGCAACCGCCCCACTGGAAGGCGGTACCGTGACCACGATGGAATTGATGTCGAGGTTGTTGTTGGCCGTGGCGATGAGCGGGACCAAGTCCAAAGTCACGATCCCGCCCACTTGAGTGGCGATCGGAGTGGTGGTGATCACGGGGGAGCAGGTGGCATTCACCGTTAGCTGCACAGCATTGGTGAACACGGTTGCCGCTAAATCTCCATTGATCTTGCAGCGATAAAATCCCGCACCAAAATTTCCGGTGGTGTTTACTGAAAGTATCGAAGTGGTGGCGTTTAAATAACCACCACCATTAGTAATATCATTATATGTGCCAGTAAGTGATGTTGAAAATTGCCATTGATAAACTATGTTGGTGGTGCCAGTGGCTGAAGTGGAGAAGGTGGCGGTTGCTCCATTGCAAACAGTGGCAGTAATTGGTTGTGAAGCAATGCTGATGACTGAGGCGGATGCAAGTTGATTTTGGAATACTGAAAGGAAAGGACCGGCTCGAGTGATGAGGATATCCGTTTTGCCATCCAAGTTCACATCGGCAAGGGCGAGACCAAGCGGCTGTGTGGCAAGTGGGTAATCAACTTTTGCTGCGAACGAAATCGCTGAGGTGCTTGTGTTTTTTAAGATAGAAAAATTAAAAGGGGCAATAGTTCCATGGATCGTTACAATTTCTGCTTTGCCATCGCCATCCAAATCCGAGGCATCGATGTTAGAGGTATTGGCAAGCGAAGTAAAATCTTGCCTTACAAAAGAGATCGTGCCAAGGGTGCTTGTATTTTTGAAAACCGAAATTGTTGCAAGGCTGGTGTAGGCCACGGCAATATCCAATTTTCCGTCCATGTCAAAGTCGGCAGTTACCATCAATGCAGGCGATGCCAAAGTAGCCGTTGATTGATACGGATTGAATTGAGCGGTGGTAATCCTGCCCATGCGCTTCGTGTTGCGCATACTCCGCAGTTCATTCACGCCCTTCACCAAAAACACCACATCATCAAACCCATCGCCATCAAAATCGCCCGCATTGGCTTGTGCCAACTGCTCACTTCCTGTAGCGGTGTACATCGTAACGGTATTATTGAACGTAGAGAAATTGTAATACGAACCTCCATAGCTTGCGACAAAAGAACCCTTGCGTGAAAAGTTTTCATTTACTGAAAGGGAACCTGAATTTGCTGAAACAAAATCTGTTTTCCCATCGCGGTTGAAATCAACATTGGTTTTGGCCTTGTTGAGATTGATAGCCCAATTCAGTCCCAGCACACTTGTTTCAAATGAAATAGGCTGTGCCTGCGTGCCACTGTTGTTATGGTAAATGTTTGAGTTCCCTTGTAAGTCGATGAGTCCATCGCCATCAAAATCGCCAACGGCAATAGCGGTAGCACCGATGGAAGCAGTGATTGTTGATAGTGCAGTAAGTGTACTTGTCGTGATTGCAGTTCCCGCAGTTGGCAGACTATTTTGAAAAAGTTTGATGTTCCCTCCATCGCCCGTGGCCACATCGGGCTTTCCATCGTTGTCGAAATCGGCAACCGTTAATCCACCTGTGGCAGAGGTAGTCAATGCGAAATCTACATTGGTAGAGAACGTGGTTGCATCCAATGTGCCTGCTGTGGCAAAAGTAGTTGTGAATGGCAATGCGCTAAATCCCGTAAGGCCATGGAGCGTAACGGCCACGCGCTCTGGTGATGCACCGAGCGGCACCGAGGTAGTCACTTGTGTATTGGTAGGTGAAGTGACCGTACTGGCTACAGCACCAAAGCGAACAGTGGGTGCGTTGTTATTTGTAAACTGAAAATCGCCTTGTGTGAATAACTGAGAACTCACTGCACCGATTTGAGTGGCTGCCGAACTGTTCTTGAGCAAATCAATGCGCGGTGCGGGGTAGGTCATGTTTTTATAAATAGAAACATTCGGGTAGGGAACGATCACTTCGGGCTTGCCATCGCCATCCAAATCGCCAACCGCTAATGGACCGGTAGAATAATTTCCGCCACTTTGAAAAAGGACTCCTTCTTGAAAACTCGTGGCATCAATCACCCCTGGCTGCCCCACGTTTTGCGAAATGGAAAAACCTTGCCCCCCATTTCCGATGCCAATGAAGTCTGGCTTCCCGTCTCCGTTCATGTCGGCCACTTGCGAATAGCTCCAGGGCGTTACCGCATAGCTGAGTATCTGAGGATCTTCGGCATAACTAACAGCCGCAGCAAAAGAAGAAGCATCAAGTGTTCCTGAAACAGCGATGTTTTTCATAACGACCATACCACCCGAGCCCACAGTACCCACCCACGAAATATCCAATTTGCCATCGCCATCCAAATCTGCGAGCACTACGCTGTTGATGTTGCCAGCATTAACCGGTGCGATATTCACAGGTGCGCCAAAAGAAAGTGTGCCGATGGTAGAATTATTCTGTATCAGTTTAAAACCCGCGACATTGAAATAGCCATTGGCATTGACAATGTCCAACTTTCCATCGCCATCAATATCGCCAAGGCCGATGCCGCGAGTGCCCGTGCCGAGGATGTCCACTTTGGGCGCAAAACAAAAACTGCCGGGCGCGCTAGTATTCCTAAATACCGAAAGTTTGCCCGAGGCGGATAGGATCAAATCAGGTTTCCCATCGCCATCCATGTCGCCCACGGCAAGGTCGGCATTGTTGATGGTAGTAAATGGAAGTGACACAAGAAAGCTTGGAGCAAATGAAAGTGAGCCTGGTGTACTTAGGTTTCGGAAGAGGAGCGCACCATCGGTATCAAAAATCCGTGTTATCACCACAATGTCCAATTTGCCATCACCATCAATATCAGCCGTAACTGCCTGGTGATTGCTGGTGGTCGTGCCTTGATTGGTAAGCACACGGAATTTTTCAAAGCCGGCCAGCGTGAGCAACCCATTTCCTTTGTTGCGGAAAATAGTAAGCGAGTCATTCAATTGTGGCACAATCAAATCGCTGAACCCATCGCCATCCAAGTCGGCAAGGCTTACGGATTGAGCTACCCCGCTCACGCCAAGAGATAGATCATTTTTTAATCCCATAGCGGAAGGAATGATGCGCCCACCAAAATCTTTGTTGTTGTCAAACAGCGGTGTGAAGTTGGTGAGCGAATAAACAGAAAGATGCGTGGTTAAATTTTCTACCGTGATAGGGCCGAAGGTTGCGTAAGCGGGAACACTTGCTACCAATACCGTGGCACTTGCACTCGTAATAGTTGCCTTCACCGCGCCCACATAAACTAAATTGGATGCGATGCTTGCTCCGAAATTAGTTCCTGTGATTGTAATGGATGAGTTGATAAGTCCTGAGCTCGGTGTGAACGAAGCAATGGTAGGCGGAGGAGTAACCGGAGGCGTGAACAAGAAAACCGAAATAAAATTTCCCGTTTGCGTGGCCGCGATGTCCAAATTGCCATCGCCATTCATGTCTGCTATTTCTACTTGATTGACCAAAGCTGTGCCGATGGAAAAATTAATGCCTGTCGCTAACGAGATCGACCCGGAAGTGGATTGGTTTTGAAACACCGCCACATTGGTGCCATTGCTTACTGCGATGTCCACTTTGCCGTCACCGTTCAGATCGCCCAGGTCAATCGAACCAGAAGTAATTCCTGTAAAGTCAACTTTGGATGTGAAAGAAGAAGCATTGATAACTCCCGAAGTGGCCGTGTTGCGCAAAATGGAAATGGCCGCAGCGCAGGCAACAATCAAATCTGTTTTTCCATCGCCATCAATATCGCCAGCACTTACATCTTGCGGTGCGGCAGCCGTGGCAAAAGAAATTTCTGTATCAAACGAAGTATTATTCAATGTGCCACTCACACTGTTGTTTCTTCTTATCCGCACAGTGGAAGTGCCATCAGTAATAATAATATCGGGCTTGCCATCGCCATCTACATCGCTCAAGGCAATGTTCTTTGGGTCGGCAGCAAAACTAATTACCTGTGGTGCGCTGAATGTAAACGAGCCTACCCCCGTACTTGCGTTGCGATAGATGGCAATACCACCTGAACCACTCCCATTAAAAAGCCCCACCACAATATCCGGCTTGCCATCTCCATCCATGTCGGCAATTTTAATATCTCCGGTGGCCAATGTTGCTGCGGGCCGCGCCCCGATAGTAATAAAATTTGTACTGCCAGGGCTGGAAAAATTTTGGACAACAGAAACAACTTTGGCGGAAGGAATACTCACAGCGGCATCTAGTTTGCCATCGCCATCCAAATCGGCTGTTGCTAATCCTACGGGGTTGGGGAAACTAAAGCTAGTGGAGAAATCTTGCTCGGCAGCGAGCGAAAGATTTTGGCAATCCGAAGTATTTCGAAAGACAGCAAAATCAAGATTATTTACTCCGCCCAAGTTTGTGACAACAGAAACATCGGCCACGCCATTGAAATCATAATCGGCAAGGGCTATGGAACTGGGAGTAGCCGAAACAGCAAAATCTTTGTGCGGCCCAAACGAAATGTTGCTCAACGCAAGAGGACTTTGCCGCGTAGCTGCAAATGGTTTTGCTGAGTAGGCCGTGGAGCCTGCAACGGTAACAGAGATGGGTTCGTACGTAACGCCTTGCGGAACATAGACAAGAAGACTGGTAAGTGTAGAAGAAGCGACCGTTACTTGCACGGCACCAAAATAGACACGGTTGGAGGCAGCTATTGCACTAAAATTATTTCCTGTGATAGTAACTTGTGTGCCCAGCGGCCCACTCTGCGGAGTGAACGATGTGATAGCAGGGGCTTGCGCAAAGAGTAGGTTGCTTGCTACCATGATTGCGATAAGCGGAAAAATATTTTTAAATGTAATCATACCTTGCTATTAAATTTGGAGACAGGAAATTGTGAACGTAAAGATTTACCTATTCTAGAAATAGAAAAATACCCCAATGATGTGATGGAAGCCTTTGGTTTGATTTACTGCAAAACGCACAATGAAATTACGCAATAAGTTTTGCAAAGATGAAAAGCTTATGAATTCTCTCTGTGCACCTCCGCGCCCTCTGCGTTTAATACTCACTTAGCATCCTTAGGAAGCAGATCAAACGTGGCGTTGGGAAAATCCTTCTTGAATTGTTCTTGGTGTTTTCTTATTTCTTCCGCATGATCATACGGTTTGCAAATGGGTTCGCCCGCGTTCAATGAAATATAAGCCTTGCGCAGTCTCAGTTTAGTTTTCATGGTCGTTGCTTGATCAGCAACGCTCATAAGAAGATTGGCCATTTGTGCTCTCGCTCCCTCTGGCAGTGAGGGGAAAAACAAATCAAATGTCCGCAATTGTTCTTCTAAAAAATCTTCTTCAAACGTAGGCAGCACACGAGCTAAATCAAAAAGTTCACGAGGCAGCAAATTAGGAGCTACTTCCTCTGCGGGTATGTATTGGCCCCCTTTATCATAATACGCTTCGTAAAATTTGCCCTCCTCTTTTTCCATTCAATTATATTCTCAATAAATTTTTTTTAGTTATCTATACCAACTTTTCGTGGATTGCTTTGGCCACCGCCTCAGTTTGCGAGTGCACGTGCAGTTTTTCATAGATTCGTTTGATGTGCGAGCGTACTGTGTCAATGCTGATGCTGTATTCGGTGGCAATCAGTTTGTAGCTGTTTCCCTTCGAGAGTGAAAGGAGCACATCATTTTCGCGGGCCGTGAGGCCGTATGGATTTATTTGTGCCGGCCGCTTGTGCATGGAGCGCAACACCATGCTGGCAATACTTGGCGACATGGGTGCACCGCCCGATTGCAATTCGTCAATGGCATCAAACAGTTTGGCTGACAAATGTTTTTTTAGTAGGTAGCCCGAAGCACCAGCGCAGATGGCATCAAACACGTGTTGGTTGTCGTCAAAAACGGTGAGCATCAAAATCGGAGTGGTCCAACCTGCGTTTCGTATTTTTCGTACGGCTTCAATACCACTGAGCCCGGGCATATCAATGTCCATCAATATTACATCGGGCTTCACCATTTTCATTTGCTCCTCCACCTTCATCACATTGCTGAACGAGCCGCCAATTCTGAACTGTGTATTGAGCACGAGCATACTGCTCATACTATCGCGCAGCAGCTCGTTGTCTTCATAGATCAAAATAGAGGCAGCCATAAAACTTTATTGAATAGCAAATAAAATTAAAACCCAATTCTTATAAAATGCCCAAATCATGTGAGGGCCATTTTCAGGGTTAGTGTGGTTCCCTGTCCCAAAGCGGTCTCCACATCCATGGTGGCCTTTATTTCGCGGGCACGCTCTTTCATGTTTCGAAGCCCATTGCCATTCGATGGTTTTTGCAAATCAAACCCTTTCCCGTTATCGTTAATCCTCAGCACTAAATCGTTTGACTCTTTTGAAACGTTGATGCACACCATTGTTCCTTCGCTGTATTTGGCTGCGTTGTTTATTGCTTCTTTAAAAATCAAAAAAAGATTTTTTCGCTTGGCCACATCCAAGATCACCTCGCTCAGCATTTCATCACCGTTAAATTGGTAGCTCATATTTTTCGGTTCTAAAATTTCTGCCGAGAACTCTTTCATCTTCGCCATTATTTTCTGCAGCGAGTCGTTATTGGGGTTGATGGACCACACCATGTCGGCCATGCTCTCCATCATTTTGGAAGTGTGCTCGCCAATGCGCTGAAAATATTTTGTGGTGATCTCGGGCAAACTTTGTTTCATCGCCAGCTGGCTGATGATGTGAATGCTCGATAGCGTAGAGCCCATGTCGTCATGCAGGTCGCGGGCAATTTGATTTCGCATCTGCTCGATTTCCATTTGTTGTTTCGACTGGTGGATCAGCCGGTTGCGGTTGATCGCCAGCAGGCCTATCATCACCACCAGCACCAAAGCGACTACCATAAAAGTTTGCACCGTGCGGCTTTGTTTAAGCAGAACCGATTTCAGTTGCTGGTCTTTTTGTAGCAGATCAATCTCGCTTTGCTTTTTTGCATTTTGATACTTGGCCTCCAGTTCTTCTGTGCCTTGTCGGTTGTCTTCATCGGTAAGGCTATCTTTCACGCTTGCCGACAACTTACAAAACTTTAATGCCTCCTTGTGGCGATTTTGCTCTGCATAAATATTGCTGAGAATTTCGTAAGCGTCCAACATTAAGTAGCCGTTTTTTATTTCACGTGCCTTGACCACCGACAAATTAAAGTAGTCGATGGCCTTATCAAAATTTTTAAGCCGATACCAAGTGAAGCCAATGCCCGAATAGGCATACGCCATCTGGGCGGGGTTGGAAATAGTTCGTCCAATCTGCAACGATTTTTCGTATTCGCGTAGTGCCTCATGGTATTGCTCCAAGTCATAGTATAGGTTGCCAATGTTCTGGAGAATTTCGCCTTCCTTGCGCTTGTTGCCGAGGCGGATATAGTACTTCATCGCCTCGCGATATTCTTCCAAGGCATTGTCGTATTTTTTTTGGGAGCGATAAATACGGCCCACCAGTCCGTGGCAATACGCTATACTGAACTCATTGTTGGTCTCTATCGAAATACGCAAGC
>JAYWDN010000014.1:0-42864 GCA_043780615.1 Bacteroidota bacterium
CATTTCTAATAACTCATCCGTTCAAAAAAATCTTTCAAGCTATAGTCGCAACACCAGTTTTGCTCCGTGGGGAAAAATGCGCGGAAGTTTATCAGCAACCCTAACAGTAAGTACACAACCATCGAATTCAAATTCGATAGCTGTTGAGAAAGAGAAACCGTGCGATGAGAAAATATCCGAATGCAAAACACTTCAAGCCTGTAGAAATTTTCTAAACGAGACCAATGTCAACGGGCTTCAACTTTGCGTGAGTGTGAAAGGAAAAATAAAATTATCACAAGGGTTTGGGTTGGCCGATGTTGAAAATAATTTGCCGGTGACTACCGCAACAAAGTTTCGCATCAACAGTGTTTCCAAAACGCTGACGTCTGCTGCGCTGATCAATTTGGTTTCAGGAAATAAATTAGATTTGGATGCGCCCGTTCAAAACTATGTTCCTTCTTTTCCTCAAAAGAAATATCCAATCACAACCCGACAGCTTGCAGGACATTTGGCCGGGATTCGCGATTACAATGAAAAAGATTTAAGCGACCTCGTTCACAACGAACACTATAATAGTTTGACAGAAGCACTCAAAATTTTTGAAAACGATAGTTTGGTTTACACGCCTGGAGTTCGATTTCTCTATTCAACTTTTGGTTGGAATTTGATTGGAGCGGTTATCGAAGGCGCAAGCGGTATGAACTACCTCGATTATATGCAAGAAAATATTTGGAAGCCTATGAATATGCTGAATACTTGCGGAGACGACAACACTAAAAAGACTGCCAACCGAAGCAAGTTTTATGATGCGGCCGGGGAAGAAAATGATTATGGCGATGTTAGCTATAAATATTCGGGTGGCGGACTTTTATCAACAGCCGAAGACTTAGTAAAATTTGGTAATGAATTGCTGCACGGAAATCATCTTGATGCATCCATAACAAAATTATTTTTTGAAACACAACATACTTCCGATCAAAAACCAACGGGTTATGGAATGGGTTGGTATGTGGGCAAAGACAGAAACGGTCATCGCATCTGGCACCATGCGGGCGATGGGTTTAGCAGCAGTTCCAGTTTGATTATCTACCCTGACGATGATATCGTGATTGCGTTCTTGGCCAACTCGCAAAAAGGAGTTTTGTTTGATGTACAAAAAATCGGAGCGTTGTATTATTCGAAATAATACTTGTCAAGTTGTAGTAACTAAATTCAGGTCTAACAAGAGAACAAATTTTTTTACTTAAATTCGTCATCATTATGAAAAATTTAACTTATAAAATATTGCTCACTAAAGAACCAGAAGGTGATTATACGGCTACCGTACCTGCATTACCTGGATGCATTACATATGGTGAAAATATTGATCATGCCTTATCCATGGCCAAAGAGGCTATCGAACTTTATATCGAGCATCTACAAGAAGAAGGATCGCCTGTACCCGATGATCGGGAAACTCTCGAGTACTCACTAAATGTGACTGCTTGAGTTTCTCGGCTAAATACTTGACTAAAATTCTATTCGATCACGGCTTTGAGTTTAAAAGGTCGAAAGGAAGTCATCATCTTTTTCAAAATAAAATCACAGGAAAAATTGTTGTTGTACCTTTTCATGGAAATAAAGATTTACCAAAGGGGACTTATTATGGGATATTAAAACAAGCAGGGATTGATAAGAATAAAATTGCATGACCCTCAAATCCCGTCTTCCCGAAGTAGGCACTTCCATTTTCACCGTCATGTCGCGGATGGCATTAGAGCACAATGCCATCAACCTCTCGCAAGGCTTTCCCGATTTTCCGGTATCCGAAAAATTGATTGACCTCATCCATCAAAAGATGAAAGAGGGCCACAACCAATATGCACCGATGCCCGGTGTGCCGGCTCTACGAAAAGCAATTGCCGAAGTGGTGGAGAAAACCTATCAGCGACCAACCGATTTTGAAAAGGAAATAACCGTGACCGCTGGAGGCACGGAAGCACTCTTTGCCACCATTGCTGCATTGGTGAATGAAGGCGATGAAGTAATTGTGTTCGATCCTTCTTACGATTCGTACGACCCGGCTATTCGTTTGAATGGAGGCATTCCCATTCACATCAATCTTCATCCACCCGATTTTAAAATCAATTGGCTCGAAGTGGAAGAAAAAATTTCTTCACGCACACGGATGATCATGGTGAACACGCCCCACAATCCAGCTGGGTCGGTGCTGAGCGAATCAGATTTGAAAGCGTTAGAGAAGTTGGCCGTGGCACATGACTTGATTGTGCTGAGCGATGAAGTCTATGAGCGCATCATCTTTGAAAATAAAATACATGAAAGTGTTTTGAAATACCCTCAGTTAAAAGAAAGAAGCATTGCCGTGTTTTCTTTTGGAAAAACATTTCATGCCACGGGCTGGAAAGTGGGCTATACTGTTGCCCCTGAAAACATCACGCGAGAAATCCGCAAAGCACATCAGTTCATCACCTTTAGTGTGAACACCCCGGTGCAGTTGGCGTTGGCCGAATATCTAAATGATCCAGAGAATTACCTCCACCTCAGAAAATTCTATCAACAGAAAAGGGATTTTTTTCTCAATGAAATAAAAGGCACTTCGCTAAAACCGTTGCCTTGCTTTGGAAGTTACTTTCAGCTTCTATCTTATAAAGGGAAAAAATCAGATATGGAAATGGCCGAGTGGATGACCAAAGAAATGAAACTCGCACCCATTCCGGTCTCTGCATTCTACAATGACAAATCCGATTTTAAATTGCTGCGGTTTTGTTTTGCCAAGGGAGAAGAAACGTTGCAGAAGGCCGGGAAAATTTTGAGGGGGATTTAAATATTGCCACTGAGGCATGGAAAAAATGCGTCTATTAAATTGCTCCTCCGTTTCCGTGGCATTATCAAAAATTAATAAAAGATTGGCTTAGTCCTATGGATTGATCTGCCCATTCATTTTCTTTGCAGTCCGTTTCAAAAGCCATGCAGGATTTAAAAATTTCGCTTATCCAATCAGACCCCCACTGGGAAGATATTGGCGCCAACCTGGCCATGTTTGAAGAGAAAATCTGGAAGGTAGGGCCAACGGATGTGATTGTGCTGCCCGAAATGTTCACCACGGGTTTCACCATGAAGGCCAACAAGCTGGCCGAGATGATGAACCTGCGCACGTTCAAGTGGATGAAACAGATGGCCGACCAAACGGGTGCTTTGATCTTGGGCAGTTTCATTGCCCACGTGCACGAACGCTATTACAACCGCTTGCTCTGGATGGAACCTGGCGGTAATTTTAAAACCTACGACAAACGTCACCTTTTCCGCATGGCGGAAGAGCATACCGTATATTCTCAAGGTGAAAGTTTATTGATCGGCCATTGGAAAGGCTGGAGGATTTGCCCGCTCATCTGCTACGATTTGCGTTTCCCCGTTTGGAGCCGCAACCGATGGAACGCCTCGCTCAAAAAACCTTCGTACGATTTATTAATTTATGTAGCCAACTGGCCACAGGTAAGATCAACAGCTTGGGAAACATTGCTTCGCGCGCGCGCTATCGAAAATTTAAGCTACTGTGTTGGTGTAAACCGCGTGGGCACTGACGGCAACGGAATAGAGTACAACGGCCACAGCGCCATCATCGGGCCAAAGGGTGATACGATTTTTTCGGTGGAAGGTGTGGAGGCAATTAAAACTCTTGAACTCAATGCTCACGCGTTGCAAGCTTACCGCGATCGCTTCCCGGCCTATCTCGATGCCGATGATTTTACCATCGAATCAGAAATCTTCGAAGAAAAGGATTTTCTGCGCGGGTTGAGTTAGCCCTTTCCATATTCTATATTCCTTACTCATTTTACTTTAGGTTTTAATTATCTTGCCGGTGAGAATTTATAACTCTTCACCTATGCGATACGAACCCATCGACAAAGAACTTTTCATCAGCAACCGCAAACGCTTGGTGAGTGAACTGAAGCTCGGATCACTTGCTGTTTTCAATTCCAACGATGTGATGCCCACCAATGCCGATGGCACGATGCCCTTCCGGCAAAACAATGACTTATTTTATTTGACGGGGATCGAACAAGAAGAAAGCATTTTATTGATCTGCCCTGACTTTCGCGAAGAAAAAAAACGGGAGATTCTTTTTCTGCGGCAGCCCAACGAACATCTCGAAAAATGGCACGGCCACAAGTTCACCAAAGAAGAGGCAAGAGCAATCTCGGGAATTGAGACCGTGATGTGGCTGCAAGATTTTGAAAGTATGTTTCATCATTTGATGGCCATGGGCGGTGTTGAATTTGTTTACCTCAACACCAATGAACATTATCGGTCAGAAGTAACCGTACAAACCCGCGATGCACGGTTTGTTGATTCGTGCAAGGCCAAGTATCCGCTGCACACGTATCAACGTGTCGCTCCCATCATGTCGAAGTTGCGGAGGATAAAACAAAAACAAGAGATTGAGTTAATCCAACGCGCGTGCGACATCACCGAAAAAGGATTTCGAAGGGTGCTGAAGTTTACAAAGCCTGGCGTAAGTGAATACGAAATCGAGGCCGAATACATCCACGAATTTATCAAGCATGGCTCCAAGGGGTTTGCCTACACCCCTATCGTTGCTTCCGGAAAAAACAATGTGGTGCTTCACTACATTGAAAATAGTTTGCCTTGCAAAGATGGCGAACTGATTTTGCTGGACGTTGGCGCGGAGTATGCCAACTACAATGCCGACCTTACCCGCACCATTCCGGTAAACGGAAAGTTCACGTCACGGCAAAAAGAAGTGTACAATGCGGTGCTGCGTGTTCACCGTGAAGCCATAAAATTATTGCGGCCCAACATGGTTTATTTCGATTACCAAAAAGAAATTGAAAAAATAATGGAAGGCGAACTGCTCAAACTAAAATTGATCACCGAAACGGACATTAAAAATCAGGATACAGAAAATCCTGCCCCCAAAAAATATTTTTATCACGGCACTTCGCACATGTTAGGCTTAGATGTTCACGATGTTGGCAACATGCACGACAATATTCAAGTAGGAAGTGTGTGGACAATCGAGCCCGGCATTTACATCAAAGAAGAAGGGTTTGGCGTTCGATTAGAAAACAACGTTTGGGTTGGCGAAAAAGAAAATATTGATTTGATGAAAAACATTCCGATTGAAGCAGAGGAGATTGAAGCGTTGATGAATCAATGAAATAAATTGGTAATTCGGTGATTAGCCGATTCGGTGATGGCTACTTTGATAATCACCGAATTAACGAATCATCAAAATCATCGAATCAGGAATTATGCAAAAGAGAATAATTACATTTCTATTAATCTTTCTGACAACGCAACTGCTGTCGCATGAATGTTGGCTGCAGCCAACAAAATTCAAGTACGCGGTTGGCGAGGAGTTGAGCGTGGGCTTCATGGTCGGTGAAAATTTTGAGGGCGAGCTGTGGGATTTAAAAAAGAACAAAATAGAAAAGCTTGAGCTTTCTCACCTTAATAAAAACATTGATCTACGTCCACAAGTAAAAACGGATGCGAAAGAAAAATTGAGATACAAGTTTGTCGAAGATGGCACTTATCTTCTGTCGATGCAAAGCAACCGTGCATACGTTGAATTGGAAGCCGAAAAATTCAACAACTATTTAAACGAAGATGGCCTCGAAAATGTGCTGGACATTCGCACCAAAACCAACACCTTAGATAAGCCCTCAAAAGAATTTTATTCGCGGTATCTAAAATTGTTAGTGCAGGCTGGCAACAAAACTGACGACACCTTCAAAAAGAAAACAGGAATGCGCATTGAAATCATTCCAAACCAAAATCCATATTTGCTGAAATCAGGTGATTACTTGCAATGCTTTGTGTTGTTTGATGGCAAGCCCAGTGCGCACCAATTGGTGAAAGTGTGGAACAAGATTGGCAACACCACTTTCCAGCAAAACAATTACACCGAAAATGATGGCACCATCAAATTTCCCATCAGCAGCAAAGGGACATGGATGGTGAGCACTGTGAAGATGATACCATCAGAAAAACTTGATGCCGATTGGGAAAGTTTTTGGAGTAGCTTAGTTTTTGGAATTGAATAAAATGAAGGATTCTTTTATTTCATCTGACAAAGCCCCCGATCCAGTCGGGCCTTATCCACATGCGCGAAAAGTGGGCAATCTCCTTTTCCTTTCAGGCGTAGGCCCGCGCAAAAAGGGAGCAAAAGAAATTCCTGGGGTAACATTAGATGAGGATAAAAATATTGTGAGCTACAACATCGAAGAACAGTGCCATTCTGTTTTTCAAAATGTGAAATTTATTTTGGAGGCTTCGGGCTCGAAATGGGAAAATTTAATTGACATCACCGTCTATCTCACCAACATGAAAGATGATTTTCCCATCTTCAATAAAATCTACGCGGAATATTTTCCTGATAAGGCAACACAACCTTGCCGAACTACAGTGGAAGTAAACGCGCTACCAACTCCGATTGCCATTGAGTTGAAGTGCATTGCAACGATTAAGGAATAACCTAAACCGAGAAACTTTCTCCGCATCCGCAGGTACGCGAAGCGTTGGGATTGATGAACTGAAATCCCTTTCCGTTCAATCCGTCAGAGAAATCAAGTGTAGTGCCTAACAAGTAGAGAAGGCTTTTCTTATCCACTAGAATTTTAACGCCCTTGTCTTCGAACACCTGATCGGCCGGATTGATTTTATCGTCAAACCCCAGATCGTACATCAAGCCAGAGCAGCCCCCACCTTTCACCGATACACGGATATTATGGTTCGCACTGTGTCCTTCTTCCATGCGAAGGTTTGATATTCTATCTTTTGCTTTTTCTGTTACAGAGATCATAATTTTTTCTTTTTAAGAGATCGGATTCAATACAACACTAAAAACGGTGATTGTGTTCCTGTCCCTGGCATAATATAATTTCTCTAGTGCTTCCAAAATATTTCCTGCCCGAAAATAAGACGTGTGCAACTCGCTGTCGCTCTTGGTAGTCCACTGAATGGTGTACGAGTTTTCTTTCTCTTTATAATTCTGGACATAGTCCCACATTTTTTTCAACGCATCCACTTTGTCGGCCCCGGTTTCAGAATGGAACAAAAACGATTGGTTGTGGCGTGGGTTGATGGTGATCAAATCCAACTTCGCTTTTCCATCATGGATGCTGAACTCAAACATGAGGTCGCTGGTGCGCAGGCCGAGGTAATCTTTTATCTGTTGCTGCACCCGTGCGGCCTCTACGTGCACATCACTGGTCGATTCTAACGTAATTTTGGGCATCGGCTTATTTTAAACTTTCGGAAAGCATGAAAAGATTCCCGAATTTTCGTCAAAATTAAGAAAACCAAATGAATTGGGCGATATGGAAAAATTAGAGCACATCGGCATAGCCGTAAAAAACTTAGAGGAGTCCAATCTGTTATTCGCCAAACTGTTGGGCAAAGCCCACTATAAAATCGAAGAAGTGGTTAGCGAAGGCGTGCGCACGTCTTTTTTTGAATTGGGGGGCGTGAAGATTGAATTGCTTGAGGCGACCAATTCAAACTCACCAATCGCAAAGTTTATAGAAAAACGAGGTGAAGGCATCCATCATTTGGCTTTTGAAGTTGCCGATATTAAAGCGAGCATTCACGCTTATTCTGAAAAAGGGTTCTCCTTATTGAATGAACAGCCCAAAGCCGGTGCCGATAACAAACAAATTGCTTTCATGCATCCGAAAAGCACGAATGGCGTGTTGGTGGAGTTGTGCGAGGGAATTAAAAACCCCACATAACCGAACAAAGCCCTTTTTTTACTTCTTTCAATCTTATTGCTATCGGCAGTGCTACAGTTCGTCCGAAGTAGTGTCGTTTGATTTATCTTCTCCCTTCCCATTGAAACTCTCCATCATTCTCTGTGCTACGGAACGCTGAACAATTGACTGAACATTTGGATTCATGTTTTTCAATTTGAAAATATTGTTGAAACCATAAAACCCAAATTCAGTAACAAGTTTTCCAATTAGTTCGTCAGCAAATGAGGATGAGATAATATTAATATTCGCAAAGTCAAGCGTTATGTTTTTGTTTGCCTGTTTGTAAATATTTATCAGTTCATTTCTAATTTTCTCTCCTGATTTTCTTGTTCCCACTCCTGATTCTTTACCTCGTAAGTCAATTGTAATATTCCCTGTATTGTCCTCTAACGATTCAAGTTTGAGATTAACAGGTTCGTATCCCCCAAGAGCTTTGGAGATTGAAATTTCTTTGCTGTAATCAATTTGAAAGTCCACGATACAACCATTGTCGTAGGAAAGTTGAGGGACCCGGTCAAAGGTTTGGAATTTATTATTTGTTAAATTGTAGCAAGCAGAATTTGAAATAATGTTTAGTATTCCCGTATTCTCACTAACGATTTGATGTAGTCCCCACAATCCATTTCCCTGACCAATCTTTTTATCTCTTGTCACACCTTCCGTAACAGCAAGTTTCAAAGCGTCAACAGGATTCTTAGGCTTGTGAACAGAGGACGAAAGTAAAGAGTTGTAAATACCTTGTCCGGTATCATAAACACAGAATACAAAATGTTTTGTTTTTGGGTGCGCTTGTCCCATTACATAGCCAAAGCTTCTACTGGAATGCTGTAATACATTATCAAGAACTTCATTGATAGACCATTCAAATCCCTCCAGCACACCTTTTTCACAAACTATGATTTGCGACAATTCGTCAACGAAAGAATTTATTAATAGATAAATATCATCCGCACTATCAAATCGCCATATCTTATCCAGACTTGCTTTTTGAGCTAACTCTTTATTTTCTTGAACCCGCAGTGGAGTTTTAATTGAAAGTCTTTTTAAGTATTCTGTCAAATAATAGAACTCAAAATTCACACCTCTTGAACTCATGTTTTCAATAATGCCTGCTATCGGAACACCTACATTTGGAAACGCACCTTTAATATTTTTGAAGTTAAGAATGAGATGTTTGTTGTAGGAGTTAGTTGTCTCGTTGAGAATATCAATGAATTCAGAAACCACCCTCGGATTCGTCAAATTGCTAAATATTAATTCTTGTCCTTCTTGCTTTACAAAAGGTTCGTATGGAATATTTTTTTTCATTCTTCTTTTGTCGTGAACTACAAAGTTAGCGGTTAAGTTTGATTATTGTTTGGGTTTTAATGTTCAAATAAGATGCAGTCATTTCAAGTTTGCTCTATCGCCAAAGCATTGCCGATAACTTCGAAATATCTTCAGGGGATCTCTAAAAACTCCTTGTACCCTTCTCTTCTGGAGAAGGGTGAAGGGTTGAGGTAATAAAAAGATAGGTTTTTAGAGATGCCCTTCAATCATTTACTAACAGAATTACTGAAATCTCCATTCCAAAAAATATTACCTTTGATCCTCCTTTTTAAGAATATAGAAATTCAAATTAATCCAGATTAAAAATCCAGATAAATGTTCGATAGTTTAAGTCTCAAATTAGAAAAGGCTTTTCAAACACTGAAAGGCCAGGGAAGGATTACCGAGATCAACGTTGCCTCCACTATAAAAGAAATCCGCAAGGCACTGATCGATGCGGATGTGAATTATAAAGTTGCCAAAGATGTAACGGACGAAATCAAAACCAAAGCAATGGGCATGAACGTGCTCACCGCGATCAGTCCCGGGCAACTGCTCACCAAAATCACCAACGATGAGTTGACCTTGCTGATGGGTGGACAGGGAGAAGACATCAAGATCGAAGGCAACCCTGCCGTGATTTTAATTGCGGGGTTACAGGGTTCTGGTAAAACCACCTTTAGCGGCAAGCTTGCGAATTATTTGAAACGTCAAGGTAGAAGCGTACTTCTTACTGCCTGCGATATTTATCGGCCTGCTGCCATCGAACAATTAAAAGTGTTGGGCGCACAAATTGAAGTAGAAGTTTATGCCGAGCCCGAAAATAAAGACGTAGTAAAAATTGCCAAAGCTGCAATTGAACACGCTAAGAAAAATAATCATCGCGTAGTGATTGTCGATACTGCCGGGCGTTTAGCGGTGGACGAAGCGATGATGAATGAAATTGCGCAACTCAAAGAAGCACTCAAACCTTCAGAGACTTTGTTTGTTGTGGATTCGATGACGGGCCAAGACGCGGTGAACACAGCGAAGGCATTCAATGACAAAATAAATTTTGATGGCGTTGTGCTCACCAAACTCGATGGCGACACGCGTGGCGGTGCTGCGCTTTCTATTCGCAGAGTAGTAGAGAAACCGATTAAGTTCATTAGTTCAGGTGAAAAGATGGAGGCGATCGACCGCTTCTATCCTGATCGTATGGCGGGCCGTATTCTCGGCATGGGCGATGTGGTGAGCTTGGTGGAAAAAGCACAACAAACTTTTGATGAAGATGAAGCGCGCAGGCTCAACGCCAAGATGCGCAGAAACCAATTCGACTTTAATGATTTTCTATCTCAGTTAGAGCAGGTGAAAAAAATGGGCAACATGAAAGACATGTTGAGCATGATCCCCGGTGTGGGCAAAGCCATGAAGGGCGTTGACTTTGACGAGAATGCATTCAAGCCGGTGGAAGCGATCATCAAATCAATGACATTGAAAGAACGTGCAAACCCTGATCTCGTCAACAGCAGTCGCAAGAACCGATTGGCCAAAGGCAGTGGCACGAGCATTCAGCAAGTGAACCAACTGCTCAAGCAATTTGAAGACATGCGCAAGATGATGAAGACGATGAATAAAATGGGCGGAGGCAAGCGGGCACTCGGTGCAATGAATCCGTTTGGGAGGTAAGTTTAATTACGAATTAGAATTTACGAATTACGATTTCTATTCAATTAGAATTTCATGTTTTCATCAACCGCTTCACATACTTTCCGATAATATCAAACTCCAAATTCACGGTATCTCCTTTTTTCAGTTGGTGAAAATTGGTGTGCTCGTAAGTGTAAGGAATGATCGTCACACTAAATTTATTAGAGGAACTATTGAAACAAGTAAGGCTCGCTCCGTTCACCGAGATTGATCCTTTTTCAACGGTAATATTTCCGAGCGAAGGGTCATATTCAAAGTCGAAAAGCCAGCTGCCGTTTTCATCTTTCACAGCAGTGCAAGTGCCGATCTGATCGACATGGCCTTGCACAATGTGCCCGTCAAAGCGACTGTTGGCAATCATGCACCGCTCCAAATTTACTTTGTCGCCTTCATTAAGTTTGCCCAAGTTTGATTTCATCAACGTTTCTTGTACGGCCTCCACCCAATAAAATCCATCGCCAACCCAAACTACCGTAAGGCAAACACCATTGTGCGAAATGCTCTGGTCAACTTTTAATTCCGTACCGAAGTTGCTGGCAATTTTAAAATGAGTGTTCGTTCCCTCGTGCTTGATAGCAATTACTTCTCCAACGGTTTCTATTATTCCTGTAAACATTTTTTTAAAACTTAATCACCAGCTTCGCCCCCGATCCGTAAAAATAAAATTCAGGTTTGAGGCGAGAAGTTTTTTGTGGCAACCCGGCATTGTACAAATCAACGGCATAAAGTGCGCGGGCCTTGAACCAGCGATTGAAAAAAACAGAACCCACGATCAAGGCTGCCCCTCCGCCCGCAAGTCCCCAGTCTGAGCGCTCACCATAGGCCAACGTCACCAACGGCACCGCGACCATGGCTGCGCCTGTGAAGCCCATCACGCCAGAGAGGGTGCCGCGCGTTCGCGCTTTTTTTAATTCGCGATAAGCCTGTTGGTTTTGATACACCAACCCCAAGGTTTGCTTCATGCTCAACTGCACGGAGTCGTTCAGTTCAAAAACTACGCTGCCAAAAGTTTTGTAAAGCGTGAGTTTTTTTTGGGCTTGGGCTTGAGACAAAGTCATCATCGAAAAAAGTATAACGATGGTTTTTAGTTTGTTCATCTTGTAAAAATAAAAAAAGCCAGGTTAAACTGGCTTTAATTTTCAAATTTTCATACAGACATCAAGGGGCGTTGACGAAGCAATCTTCAATTTGAAAACACAAGGGGATTGCTTCGGTCGTTCCCTCCCTCGCAATGACGATCACTTCACCTTCTTGGCCGCTTCGTGTTGTTTGATTTGTTTCTCCAGTAATTTTTTATCGCCCACCAACACCAATGTCATGTCTTCGTATTTGAAATGATCTTTGGTCATCTGCGAAACTTTTTCGGGCGTGACCGCATAAATATTCTTCACACGATCGGTAAGGTAGCTATCATCCAATCCATGAAGATCAAGAAAATTCAATTGATTGACAATGCCCCCGGGATTCGAATTTTGCAACACAAACGTGCCGGCCATGTAGCGTTGAATGCCCTCGAGTTCTTCTTTGGACGGAGCTTCAGTTTGCAATCGCCTGATTTCTTTTGCAATTTCTTGCAGCGAATTTCCGGTGTCTTTACTGGTGACATCTGCTTGCTCGTACCAAACCGAAACCCCTTTTCTGTTTTGAATCGTGCTAAACGGAGAATACGTGTAGCCCTTGTCTTCGCGGATGTTGCTGGTGATGCGCGAGCCAAACGATCCGCCCAAGAGCGAGTTGGTCACTTGCAGTGCCACCGCATCTTTGTCTTTTGGAATGATCGTTGGCGTGCCGAGCAATACCGTTGTCTGTGGCGCGTCTTTCCTATCAATCACGGCTATTTCATTCGTGCGGGTAGCTGTCGCTGCCGGATAATTTACTTCTGGACCAGCCATCCATTTCCCAAAAGTTTCATCGATGGCTTGGGCAACGGCCTTGTCATCAAATTTTCCAACCACATAAACGACAGAACGTTTCGCACCAAAGTTTTTGGAATAAAATCCCTTCGCCATGTCCACCGTGTAGGTATTGATCATTGCTTCTGTTGGATAAAATCTCCCGTAAGGATGGTCTTTATAAATAATTTGGAAAAATTTTTCGGTGGCTTGATTTTGAGGCACCGATTTTTGAACGGTGAGCTGCCTTTTCAAATCAGATTTCAAACGCTCCACTTCGCTCGTTGGAAATGCGGGGTTGATTACCATGTCGCCAATCACACTGATCAACTGCGGGGCAAACTCTGAAAGCACGGAGCCAGAAATAGTAATGTTGTCCATGCCCGTGTTGATGTTCACCTCACCACCCATGGCAGCCACTTTTTTAGAAATAGTCTTAAAGTTCATCGAGGTAGTTCCTTCTTTCATCAACAAGCCTGTGAGGTCGGCAAGCCATGTTTCGTTGGCGGCTTCGTGCACGTTTCCGGTTTTGATGATGAGTTGTACATCTACTTTGGGCAACGCACCATAGTGAACAAGTGATGAACGCAACCCATTAGGGAAGGTGTTCAATTGCTTTTCGGGAAGTTTAAAATCTTTGGGTGTGCCGCCCGCAGGTGGCGTTTGCTTTTGTGCCAATGCGCTGATCGTGCCAACTAAAATTAAACTGATTATTGTTGAAAATATCTTTTTCATTTGGTGTTTGCTTTAGGGTCAACAATTAAAACGGTGCGGTTGGTAGAACGCAAATATTCTTGCGCGGTTTTTTGGATCAACTCGGGAGTTACTTTCTTAAATTCATCTTCCAACGTGTTGATGCGGCTGGGGTCGTCATCAAACAAGGCGAAGCAGGCAAGCATATCGGCACGGCCAATGCCGAAAAAACCTCCGAGGTCATCGTACAATTTCGATCTGATTTTTACCACAGCCAAATCCAATTCTTCTTGCGAAACATTTTTTTGCAATTCGCCAACTGCTTTGTCCACCTGAAAAAGAATTGAATCGGGAGAGACATTGGCGTCATAGATTAAATCCGCCATCCACACCATCGGGCCACTGTAGTTGTACATGTTGCCGAGGTAATTGATACCTCCGTTCACACCGCTTGCATAGCCTTTCGATTGCACCAGCAACAAATATAATTTGCTGTCTTGCCCTTGCACCAACATCTGATCGATGAGGCCCATCGCAAAATATTCGGGCGAGTTGCGCTCGGGCATTTTGTAGGCAAAAGCGATGGCTGGCTTTTCTGCGAGCTTGTCTTCTTTGGTGAACCGTTTTTCTTTTTCCTGCCGCTTCTCCGAAATATCGGGCTTGGCAGGAAGTGTGGACGAGGCGATGCCACCAAAATATTGCTCGATCCATTTCTTGGCGTCTTCCATTTCAAAATCGCCTACCACTGCAAGCGAGGCATTGTTGGGTGCGTAATACGTTTTGAAAAACTTATCAACGTCTTCTAACTTGGCAGAGTCTAGGTCTTTCAAGTCGCCATAAAAATTATGTGCGTTGAACCAATTGTCGTTGGCATATTGCGGCATGTCGAGCCACGGAAATCCGCCATACGGTTGGTTGAGCACATTCACCTTCACTTCATTTTTTACCACGTCTTGTTGATTGGTCAAATTATCTTGCGTGATGGCGAGGCCTTTCATGCGGTCGGATTCTGCCCACAGGGCGGTCTCTAATTTGTGCGCGGGCATCACTTCAAAATAATTAGTGAAGTCAAATCGCGTAGAGCCATTGAGAATTCCACCATTGGATTGCACCAACTTGATAAACTCTTTCTTGCCCAGGTTTTGCGAGCCTTGAAACATCATGTGCTCGAACAAATGCGCAAAGCCGGTGCGGTCTTTGGGCTCGATGCGAAAGCCGATATTATAATAGACGGCCACGGCCACGGTGGGCGCAGTCTTATCTTGCGAGAGCGCCACCTTTAGTCCATTCTTGAGTTTGTAATACTCTACCGGAACTTTAAAAGTGTTGGCGGAAACCTCTTCATTTTTCTTTGGCGCGCAACTGCTCAACACAATGGCCGCGAGGAAAATGAAACCAAATCGAAAATAATACTTACTGATTCCTTGCATAAGAAATTGGGTTTGTGAAATTGAAAATAGGTATAACTTTTGAAATATAGCTTCAAATAAAGATGAGCAGTGAAATAGTTATTAGGAAAGTCGTTTTGCGGCTTCGTCCCAGTTCACCAAGTTCCACCAATTGGCAACATATTCGTTGCGTTTGTTTTGGTATTTGAGATAATAAGCATGCTCCCAAACATCAAGGCCAACCAGTGGTGTGCCTTTAAATTCAGAAGTGTCCATCATCGGATTATCCTGATTGGCGGTGCTTCCGATTTTTAATTTTCCTTCGTGCTGCACCAGCCACGCCCAGCCCGAACCAAAGCGCGTCATGGCGGCTTTGGTGAATTCTTCTTTGAATTTTTCAAACGAACCAAACGTGCCATTGATCGCTTCCGCCAATTTGCCAGAAGGCACACTTGCATAAGGCCTCATTATTTGCCAGAAAAAATTATGGTTCCAGGCGCCTCCGGCATTGTTGCGCGCTTTGGCCGAAAGTTTGGAGGCGTTCGTAAAAAAATCTTTCTCGGTTTCAAAAAAGAATTTCCCGACAGCAATTTCCTCGTTCACATTTTTAACATAGGCCGCGTGGTGTTTGGTGTAATGGATTTCCATCGTGAGCGCATCGATGTGAGGCTCCAGTCCATTGAAGGCATACGGCAATGTTACTTGAGTGAAAAGATAGGGGGTTCCAGCGATGGCTTCGGCTTGCAGCGCAAAGGGCGAAACGATTGCCACTGCGGCTGTAACTTTGATCGAATCGCTTACAAATTTTCTTCTGCTGATGGGGTTCATAAAAATATATTTGGTTAATCTCTCGCCCATTTAGTCGTGCCACAGGCAGGCTAATTCTTTCGTGCTCCCCTCTCCTTGGGAGGGGGCAGGGGGTGAGGTCAGTAAATTTACTTAAAAATAATTAGCTTGCGTTAACCAAAAATTTAAACGGTATGACCGAAATTTTATACGATGAAGTCCCCTCGTTAGACCTTGCCGACTTCAGTGGAAACGATCCGGAGAAAAAGAAAAAATTTGTGGCCGCCTTAGGCGAAGCCTACCACAACATTGGCTTTGTAGCCATTCGCAATCATTACTTGTCGGATGCCTTAAGCACACAACTTTATGAGGTCATCAAAAAATTCTTTGCGCTGCAGGATACGGTCAAACAACATTATGAGATTGCAGGACTGGCGGGGCAGCGCGGCTACATTGGCAAGGGGAAAGAGCACGCCAAAGGAAGGAACACGGGCGACTTGAAAGAATTTTATCACGTGGGGCAAACGGTGGTGGGCGATGATCCCATCAAAAAAGAATACCCCGACAATGTTTGGCCCGATGAGTTACCTGAATTTAAAACGATTGCCCTTGAAGTGTACACCCAATTGGAACGAACGGGCGTGCAAATGCTCAAGGCCATTGCTTTGTATTTGAATTTGCCCGAAAATTATTTCGATGATAAAGTAAAGCACGGCAACAGCATCTTGCGCCCCATCCATTATTTCCCCATCGAAAACCCTGACGCAGTTTCTGCCGATGCCGTGCGCGCTGCCGAGCATGGCGACATCAATTTAATCACCCTGCTGATGGGTGCAAGTGCCGATGGCCTTCAAGTGCTCAGGCGCGATGGCAAGTGGATACCCATCACCGCCCTGCCCGAACAGTTGGTGGTGAACGTGGGCGATATGCTTGAGCGGCTCACCAACAAAAAATTAAAATCAACGATTCACCGTGTGATAAATCCACCACGCCATCTGATGAATAAACCTCGCTTCTCCATTCCGTTTTTTATGCACCCTCGCTCCGAAATGAGTTTGGCTTCGCTGCCAAGTTGCGTTGACACCCAGCATCCAAAAATTTGGGACAACACTACGGCCGGGGACTTCCTCAACCAGCGGCTGAAAGAAATCGGATTGAAAAAATAAGTGAGGTTGCCCGCCCCCGTCCGCTATACCGATTTTCTAAAGGATGTTTTCCTTTTGTCCGTGTCTTGCTTTGGCGGGCCGCAAGCACACCTCGCGCACTTTCAAAAAATTTTGGTAGAGAAAAAAAAATACATTTCTCACGAAGAGTTGATTGAACTCAACGCCTTGGGGCAAGTGCTGCCCGGCCCCACGTCCACTCAAACGTTGACGGCCATTGCGTACCGTTTGCGCGGCCCCAACCTGGCTTACCTCACATTGATTTTGTGGATGTTGCCTTCGGTGGCGATCATGACCGTGGCCGGAATATTCATGGCGAGCTTTGAGACCAAACATTTTTCCATTGCCTTTACGCGCTTCATCCAGCCTATGGCCGTGGGCTTTGTGGCCTATGGTGCCTATTCGATCGGATTGAAAACAGTGACCTCACCACGAGGGCTTGTGTTGATGGTCCTTGCTGCCGTGTTCTCATATTTTATCAAAACACCTTTTGTCTTTCCAATTATTTTAATAGTAGCGGGCTGCATCACCGCTTTCAATTACAAAGCACACCCCCGCGAGCCGAAAAAGAAATTTGATGTGGCGTGGGCCAATTTTTTTCTGTGGGTGGGGGTGTTGGTTTTTGCTGCCGCGTTAGGAGCGTTGACCAAATCGCAGCCCGAGTTCTTGCCCATTCGGTTGTTCGAAAATTTCTACCGCAACGGGAGTTTGGTCTTTGGCGGAGGCCAAGTGCTCACGCCCATGCTCTACACGGAGTTTGTGCAGTATGCCCCTAAACATTATTTGTCGTCCGAAGAATTTCTTTCGGGCTATGCCTTGGTACAGTCGTTGCCTGGCCCTGTGTTTTCGTTCAGTTCTTTCATCGGTGCTTTGTCCATGCGCGAGTTTGGAACAGAAGGTGAAATTGTGGGAGCACTGCTATCGGCTGCGGGGATTTTTTTGCCCGGCACGTTCCTGATATTTTTTATGATCCGAATTTGGGATAGCTTGAAATCGTTCCGCGCGATCCGTGCTTCGCTGGAGGGAATTCTTGCAGCCAACGCTGGACTTGTTGCAGCCGCAGCACTTTTACTTTCGCAGCCGTTGATCAACGTACACCTCTCGTGGTCTGCTAATGCTCTCAACTTCGCTTTCATGGTGGGCACGTTCTGCCTGATCGCTTTCACTAAAATTCCCTCGTGGGCAATTATCGTTGGAGGGCTTGTGCTGGGGTTTGTGTTGTAACCGTCTGGATGCTGGTCGCGCTGCATAGCCAGTTTCCAGTTTCTAACATCCAAAATCTATTTCAGCATCTTCAGCAACGTGCTCAACCGCTCTTTCAAGCTTCTGCGGTCCACGATGAAGTCGAGGAAGCCGTGGTCGAGCACGAACTCGGCACTTTGGAATCCTTTGGGCAAATCTTTGCCGATGGTTTCACGGATCACGCGCGGGCCGGCAAAGCCGATAAGTGAGCCCGGCTCGGCAATATTAAAATCGCCAAGCATGGCATACGAAGCCGTCACTCCACCGGTGGTGGGGTCGGTGAGCAATGAAATGAAAGGAATTTTTGCATCGTCCAACTGCGCCAATTTTGCCGAGGTCTTCGCCATCTGCATCAGCGAAAGCCCGGCCTCCATCATGCGCGCCCCGCCCGAGCGGGAGATCATCAGAAAAGGTGTTTTAGTCTTTAGGGCATAGTCGATGGCGCGGGCAATTTTTTCGCCCACCACCGAACCCATCGAGCCGCCAATGAAACTGAAATCCATGCAGGCAATCACCAAGCTCAGCCCGTTCATTTTCCCGTGGGCAGTGCGCACGGCATCTTTCAATTGCGTTTTGACTTGCGATTCTTTGATGCGCTTCGGATACGCTTTTGTGTCCACAAACTTGAGCGGGTCGGCCGACTCCATGTTGGCGTCCAACTCTGTAAACTCGTTGTTGTCGAACAACATTTCAAAATATTCTTTCGATCCTATCTTTACATGGTACTCTTCTTCGGGCACCACGTACGCGTTGTTCTTCAGTTCGCGGGTATGGACAATTTTTCCAGCGGGCGATTTGAACCAAAGGCCATCGGGCACTTCACGCTTCGCTTCGGTTGGAGTAAGGATTCCTTTATCGGTACGTTTGAACCACGGCATAGTTATTTACGATTTATGATTTTAGATTTACGATTTTTTTGAGCTTGATTGTCGATTTTTAGTTTTCAAATCTTAAATCATAATTCTTAAATCTAAAATCTTGGTTAAGCTACATCAATTGTCTTATCCAAATAAACATCTTGAATCGAATTCAAAATCTCAATGCCTTCTTTCATCGGGCGCTGAAAAGCTTTGCGGCCGGAAATCAAGCCCATGCCACCCGCGCGTTTGTTGATCACCGCGGTGCGCACGGCATCGGCCATGTCGCTAGCCCCTTTGCTTTCGCCACCCGAGTTGATCAACCCTGCGCGGCCCATGTAGCAATTCGCCACTTGATAGCGGCACAAATCGATCGGGTGATCGGAAGTCAATTCGGTATAAATCTTTTCATCCAACTTTCCATAACTGCTGCCTCCTGTGTTCAAGGCTTTGTAGCCGCCATTGTTTTCGGGAAGTTTTTGTTTGATGATGTCGGCCTGAATGGTCACGCCCAAATGGTTGGCCTGCCCCGTAAGATCGGCAGAAACGTGATAGTCCTTGCCGTCTTTTTTAAAGGCGTTGTTGCGGATGTAGCACCACAAGATGGTGGCCATGCCCAACGAATGTGCTTCTTCAAAAGCTTTTGCAACTTCCATAATTTGACGTGTCGAATTATCAGAGCCAAAATAAATGGTAGCCCCCACCGCCACCGCGCCCAAGTTCCACGCATCGCGCACGGAGCCAAACATGATCTGATCAAATTTGTTGGGATAGGTGAGCAGTTCGTTGTGGTTGATCTTAACAATGAACGGGATTTTGTGCGCATATTTTCTTGACATCAGTGCAAGGCCGCCATAGGTGGTGGCCAACGCATTGCAGCCGCCCTCCATGGCGAGCTTCACAATATTCTCAGGATCAAAATAAATGGGGTTTTTTGCAAACGATGCACCCGCGCTGTGCTCAATGCCTTGGTCGATAGGCAAAATAGAAACATAGCCCGTGCCGCCCAGTCGGCCGTGACCAAATAGCGTTTGAAGGCTGCGAAGCGTTTGAGGGCTGCGATTGGATTGCAAAAAAATTTGGTCAACAAAATCGGGGCCAGGCAAATGAAGCTGGCTTTTAGAAATGGTTTTGCTTTTGTGGGACAATAACGACTCGGCATCGTTGCCCAAAAGTTCTGTGGTTTTTGATTTAGACATAAAAAAAATTCAGGTAAGCGGACAAATATAATGTTTCGTAGGTTGTTGGTCAAAAGCCATGCTGCCTTGGTTTTTAAGCAAAAAACCCATCTCAGTCGAAATGGGTTTTTATTCTTTTCTATAAAGAAGCTTACGCAACGGGCTTGGTTTGAGCCAATTTTTCTTTGATCCTCGCACTCTTGCCGTGGCGGCCTCTCAAATAATATAGCTTGGCCCTGCGCACTTTGCCAGCTTTTATAAATTCAATTTTGTCGATGCTGGGGCTGAGCATAGGGAAGATGCGCTCTACGCCTATGCCATTAGATACTTTGCGCACCGAAAAGCTCTCGCCATTGGTGCCTGTGCCACGGTGGTAAAGCACCACGCCCTGAAACTGCTGGATACGCTCTTTGCTTCCTTCGCTGATTTTTACGTGCACGTTGATTGTGTCGCCAGCTTTAAAAGTGGTGAGGCCAGCTCTTTTAGCTGCCAACTCCTGCTCTACTATCTTCATTAAATCGGCCATATCGCTCTATTTTTAAAATCGGACTGCAAATATAGCAGTTGAGGCGGTATTTGAAAATGCCTGATGAGAATTTCCCCTGATTTTTCAGGGATTGATCAGCCTTGGCCTTCTTGCTTTTGTACGCTCCATCGATTGCTCATACCTCCACTCCTGAATTTTTGCTTCGTGGCCTGAAAGCAACACCTCGGGCACTTTCCATCCATTGTAGTCGGCAGGGCGGGTGAAAACAGGTGGCGCCACCATTCCATCCTGAAAAGAATCGGTGAGCGCAGAAGTTTCGTCTGACAACACGCCAGGCAGCAAGCGAATGATCGAATCGCTTAGCACGGCCGCTGCCAATTCGCCACCGGATAATACATAGTCGCCAATGCTGATTTCGCGCGTGACCAAATGCTGGCGCACGCGTTCGTCAACTCCTTTGTAATGTCCGCAAAGCAGGATCAGATTTTTTTTGAGGCTTAGCTGATTGGCCAATGGCTGTGTGAGCAATTCGCCATCGGGGCTCATATAAATAATGTCATCGTAGGCACGTTGTGCTTTCAATGAAGCGATGCACCGATCGATGGGCTCGATCGTCATCACCATGCCTGCGCCTCCACCAAAGGCGTAGTCATCGGTGGTGCGGTGCTTGTTGGTAGAAAATGGCCGAAGGTCATGCACCACCACTTCGGCCAAGCCTTTGTCTTGCGCCCGTTTCAAAATAGAATCGGAGAAAGGACTTTCGAGCAACTTGGGCAAGCAGGTGATGATGTCGATGCGCATGATCTAAAAGTACAAAGTACGATTTACAAAGTACGAAGTACGAGGCGTCTCAGCTAAATCGTACCTCGTAAATTGTACCTTAAAAATTATTTTTTATCCACGGCAATTCTATTCTCGCGGTTGGCCAGTTCCCATGCCGTGTAGAAAACAATTTTTCCGCGCTTGGCCAGCAAATCAAAATCAATTTTGCTCACCTCATCGCTGGGCTTGTGGTAGTCTTCGTGGATGCCATCGAAATAAAAAATGATGGGCACGTTGTTCTTGGCAAAATTCCAGTGGTCGGAGCGATAGTACAAACGGTCGGGATGATTTTGGTCATTGTACGTATAATCGAAATCCAGTTGCGTGTACGTTTTGTTGTTGCGCTCATTGATCTCGTGGAGTTCGCTCGAAAGCTTGTCGGAACCAATCACATAAACATAATCGGGTTTGCCGTTGTGTTGAGGATCTTTGCGGCCCACCATATCAATATTCAGATCGGCCACCGTGTTGGCCAATGGGAACACCGGATGCGTCACATAATATTCCGAGCCAAACAATCCTTCTTCTTCACCGGTCACGGTCATGAACAAAATACTTCTGCGTGGGCCGTGGCCTTCTTTTTTTGCTTGCACAAACGCCTTTGCCATTTGAAGCACACTCACCGTGCCCGAGCCATCGTCATCGGCTCCGTTGTTTACTTTGTCTTCGCCTTCGTGCAAACCAATATGGTCAAAGTGTGCCGAGACCACAATCAACTCGTCTTTCTTGTCGGTGCCTTCGAGGTAGCCCAGCATGTTTTCCGATTTTACCGTTCTCGTCTGCATTGACACTTGGTACACTACTCGGCTCGGCTTGATTTTGGCCAATGGTTTTTTGGAGGCATCATCTGCTGAGACTTTCACCAATTTCTCAAAAGTGGCATTGAATATTTTTGAAACAACACTTTGGTCTGTCAAAAACATTCCTTTGTTGGGGCTGTTAGGATTTGGTTTTTCTAAGCTGAGGCCTTCGTTGGAAAAAAATCCTTTTAGTTGCGCAGCAAAAGGTTTGTACGCTTCGGGCTTGCCGTTGGCCACCACGATCATCATGCGTGCGCCTTTCTCGCGGGCCGTTATCGCAAGCTTGCGCAACATATCTTGAATACCGAAAGAAAGCTCGGGGATAAGTACCACGGCTGCTTTGTCTTTCACATCTACGTAAGCAAAATCAGCATCAGTGCCTTTGCCAATATACACAGCATCCATAGAGATTTCGCCTCCGCTATCGCTCTGGCCGAAGTACACAATCTCCTCAAAGTTATTGTAGCGCGTGGTGCCGGTCTTCAAATAAATTTCACCCGGCTTCGATGCCGTAAGCTCTACCGTTTGGTAATGCGAACCGTTTACCGGAGCCACCAGCCCTAGGCTTTCAAAATAATTGGCGATAAACGCTGCCGCCATCTTCTGGCCGCGCGAGCCGGTGTAGCGGCCTTCGAGTGCATCGGAGGCGATCACCGAAAGATTTTCTTTAAGATCAGCCTGCGTGATCAACTCAGCATACTTGGTGGCAAGCGGATCCTGTTGGGCAAAGGCAACTTGCGAAAGCAACAATGCTATGCCTACGATGTTTTTTTTCATTATGATGTTTTTTTGTGTTTATTAAAAGTGACGGACTTGCAAGTTGGTTTTCAAAGGTAATTATTTTAAAAAGTATTGGTCAATGGTTATCTGCTAATGGTTAATAGATCATTCAAACTGAATCAACGATTAGCTCTAATAAACGAAATTGATTTCTTGAAATGAAAATCACCAAAGCTTGTTGGGGTATGCACCTTGCCGTACTATTTCTTTTATTTTTTCCGACACAATCCCTTTGTCTTCTTTGTAGGTAACACCAAACCAGGTGCTGCCGCCCGAGATCACCTTTACTTTTCCTTGCCCGGCTTTGATCATGTCGTTCACCACAAGCGGAATAAAAAATTCTGATTTTAAATTTTGATGGTTGTTCTTCAAAAATTCATGAAACCTCTGCTCGGTCAGCGGCATGATAGACGGATAGAAGCCCCAGAAGTTCATCGAGGTGGGCGTGTCGGGATCCAATTCTAAGTCGCCCTCTTTTTCTTTCGCGATGATTTTTCCGTTTTCTTTCACAATGGAGGTTCGTTCCACCACACTTTTCAAAAATCCTTGCGCATCGCGCTCGCCACAGCCGCGCGAAACACTGCCGTGGTCAGACAAAACATTTTTCAACGTGTAGCCCACCATGGTGTGTGCGCCCGAAACATCGTGTTTAAAAAAATCGGCCGTGGCCGCAAAGGCATCGAGCCCATAAAAGTCATCGGCATTGATCACCGCAAAAGGTTCGTTGATCACCTCTTTCGCGCAGAGCATAGCGTGGCTTGTGCCCCACGGCTTGGTGCGCGCGCTGCTCAAAAATTCTTTCGGTACCAACGTGTCGAGTGCCTGCACTACAAACTCCACATCGGCCTTGCCGCGCAGCTTGGACAAAAACATTTCTTCCACGGTATCACGGATTTCTTCGCGCACAATAAAAACAATTTTATTGAAGCCCGACCGCAGCGCATCGTACAGCGAGTAGTCCATGATGGTTTCGCCCGAAGGCCCAAAGCCATCGATCTGCTTGATGCCCCCGTAGCGACTGCCTATGCCCGCAGCGAGCACCACCAACGTCAGTCTTTTTTTTCCGTCCATTGAAGTTTAGTTTTTTTAGGTTAAATCGAAATGAAATCAAAAAATCAAACCCAGCTCAAAAGTAAAGTTTTAAAGCAAATTCACCTTCAAAAAAAATGCCGTCTTCAAAAAACTACCTGCTCTCGATCACCATCATCGGGGTTTTGTTTTTCATCTTCGGGTTCATCACCTGGATCAACGGCACGCTGATCCCCTATTTAAAAATTGCTTGCGAACTGCAAACCGATGTGCAAGCCTACTTGGTGGCCACCGCCTTTTTTATTGCCTACACGGTGATGGCAATCCCCTCTTCAATGGTGTTAAAAAAGACCGGGTATAAAAAAGGAATGGCGATTGGCCTTTTCGTGATGGCAATCGGTGCTATTATTTTTGTGCCTGCCGCCCACACCCGCGATTACAATTTATTTTTGATCGGCCTGTTTGTGATCGGCAGCGGGCTTGCGCTTTTGCAGACGGCCTCCAACCCGTATGTGGCCATCATCGGGCCGATCGAAAGCGCGGCCATGCGCATCAGCATCATGGGCGTGTGCAACAAAGTGGCGGGCATCATTGCCAGTTTTGTTTTTGGGTACATCGCGCTCAAGGATGCTGATGTGCTCATCCAAAATCTGCAAACCATGGACGCGGCCACCAAGGCCGCCACACTTAACGAACTGGCCAGCCGTGTGGTAGTTCCTTATATTATTATCGCTATCGCCCTAGCCACCTTGGCCGTTGGGGTTTTATTTTCTGCTCTCCCCGACATCAACGATGAAAATCCTTCAGAGGAAATTTCATCGCATCAAAACAAAACGAGTGTATTCCAATTTCCGCACTTGATCTTGGGCGTGCTTGCTCTCTTTTTGTACGTGGGCGTAGAAGTGATGGCGGGCGACACCATTATCAACTATGGAAAATCAATCGGCATCGAATTGTCAACAGCACGGTACTTCACACAAGGTACGCTGGCATGTATGCTCATGGGCTACATCGTGGGCATTGTGGCCATCCCAAAATATATTTCTCAGTCGGCAGCGCTAAAATATTCTGCGGTGCTTGGCGTGGTGTTGACGGTGGCGGCCGTGCTCACCACGGGCTATGTGTCGGTGGCGTTCATCGCGCTGCTCGGCTTGGCCAACTCCCTGATGTGGCCCGCCATTTTTCCGTTGGCGATTGATGGGCTGGGCAAATTCACCAAAATTGGTTCGGCCTTGTTGATCATGGCCATTGCCGGTGGCGCCATCTTGCCGCTGATCTATGCGCAGCTCTCTGCAACGATGGGCACACGTGCGGCCTACATCGTGATGGCACCTTGTTATGTCTATATTTTTTATTATGCGGTGAAGGGACATAAAATGGGAAAGTGATTGTTAGTTGCCACGGCCTTGTGCCACCGCTAAAGCTAAGGCGACACGCGGTTAGGCCGTGGATAAATTCTAACTACTTTTTCTGAGGGCTTCAGCCCTTACAAATTCGATTTCAGTAATTTCATAATTGTAAATTTTTTTTAGGGAATTCAAGGGCTGAAGCCCTTCGGCCTTTGTCTTGTTTTTTTAGCCCACAGCCTGAAGGCCGTGGCAACTTGCGCCCATTGCCCTTAGTTTTTTAGTCATCTTAAATCCTGTACTTTTGAAGTCTTTATTTTTTTGCGTCCATGAAAATATCTTACCGCTGGCTTCAACAATATATTGACATCACCGAGTCGCCCGAAGAGATAGGACAAACACTTACCTCCACCGGATTGGAAGTGGAGAGCATCGAACTTTTTGAAACTGTAAAAGGCGGACTGAAAGGTTTGGTGATTGGCGAAGTGCTCACGTGCATCAAACATCCAAATGCCGACAAACTTTCGATCACTACCGTGGATGTTGGTGCTGGCAATCCTTCACAAATTGTTTGTGGTGCGCCCAATATCGCGGCCGGACAAAAGGTAGTGGTGGCTTTGCCAGGAACAACGGTGCATCCCGCAAAGGGAGAACCGTTCACGATCAAGTCGGCAAAAATTCGTGGCGAGCAAAGCGAGGGCATGATCTGTGCCGAAGACGAAATCGGTTTGGGCGAAAGCCACGAAGGAATTATGGTGCTGAACACTTCCGTGAAAAATGGAACACTTGCTTCCGAGTTTTTTAAAGTCGAATCGGATTTTATTTTTGAAATCGGCCTCACCCCCAATCGTGCCGATGCGGCTTCGCATGTTGGCGTAGCCCGCGACATCAAAGCGGCAAAAAACCGCGCAGTAAAGTTGCCCGATGTATCAACGTTCGTCACTGATAATACGAATTTGAAAATAGAGGTTGTCGTTGAAAATGCAGAAGCGTGCCCGCGCTATTCTGCGGTAACGATTACGGGAGTAACCGTTGCCGAATCGCCCGATTGGTTGAAAGCAAGATTGAAATCCATTGGCCTCTCGCCCATCAACAACATTGTGGACATCACTAATTTTGTGTTGCATGAGTTAGGCCAGCCACTCCATGCCTTCGATGCCGATGGGATCACCAAGAAAAAAGTGATCGTGAAAAATCTAACGGCTGGAACAAAGTTCACCACCCTTGATACCAAAGAGCGCACGCTTACCGAAAATGATTTGATGATCTGCAACGGCAACGAGCCCATTTGTATTGCCGGGGTTTTTGGTGGGGTCAAGTCGGGGATCTCGGCCAAGACAAAAAATATTTTTTTAGAAAGCGCATACTTCACTTCGGCCACGGTGCGCAAAACAGGAATGCACCATCAATTGAAAACCGATGCCTCGTTCCGCTTTGAGCGCGGCACGGATCCAACCATGACGGTGACTGCACTGAAGCGCGCGGCCTTGCTCATCAAAGAAATTGCCGGAGGGCAGATTGCCTCGAAAGTGATTGATGTTTATCCTTCAGCCGCCAAAGGCTTGACCGAAGGCAGGCCAACCAAAATCGAAAACCGATCAGTCGAAGTCAAATTCAAAAACATTGATCGGCTCATTGGAAAGAAAATTGCGCACGAAGAAATTTTTTCCATCCTCGAACGGCTGGACATTGCCATCGCAAACAAAACTGAAATTGGTTTTGCGGCCTCAGTCCCTGCGTATCGTGTGGATGTAGTGCAAGAAGCAGACATTGTGGAAGAAGTCTTGCGTATCTACGGTTTTAATAATGTTGAACTGGCAGCCAATGTGGGCACTGATTTCTTAGCGTCATTCCCTGAAAACGATAGTACTAAATTCAAGAAATCACTGGGTGCGATGCTGGCCTCGAATGGCTTTTATGAAGTGCTCACCAACTCGCTCACCAACATTGCTAACAAGAATAAAATAAAAACCGAGAGCGAGGCCGTGGAGATTTTGAACAAGCTCAGCGAAGAGCAGGGCATCCTCCGCCAAACCATGCTCTTCAGCGGGCTCGAAGTGTGCGCGCACAACATCAACCGAAAGCAAAAGGATTTAAGACTTTTTGAATTCGGAAAAATCTATGGAAAAACTGCGGGCAGTGAATCGGGGTTAAAGAATTATTTTGAAAAAGAACGTCTCGTCCTTTTCATTACTGGGAACAATGAAACTGAAAATTGGCAAAGCAAAACACGCGCAACAAATTTTTACGACATTGCTCAAACTGTGGGGCAAATTTTAGAGCGGTCTTCGGTCTCAAAAATAAAACAAGAGCAGTTTGCTGACGATATTTTTGAATACGGGATAAAAATATTGAAAGGCATCAAAGAAATTGGCCGTGCAGGCAAAGTAAAAAATAATTTCACCAAAGAGTTGGGCATCAAGCAAGAAGTTTTTTTTGCCGACCTTTCTGTGGATTTGCTTTTCAAGTCGGCAAACCCTAAGTTCGTTGTGCAAGAAGTGCCGAAGTTTCCGGAAGTGAGACGCGACCTTTCGCTGGTGCTGGACAATCACGTGAAGTTTGCAGCGATTGAAACACTGGCCCGCAGCACCGAGCAGCGGTTGATCAAAGAGATCATTGCCTTTGATGTGTACGAAGGAGATAAAATTGAGCAAGGGAAAAAGGCATACGCGTTGGGGTTCACCTTGCAAGACGAAAACAAAACGCTGACAGACGAAGAGATTGAAAAAACGATGGCCAAGTTGATGGGGGCGTTTGAAGAAAAGATGGGGGCGGTGATCAGAAAATAGAAGTTAGGAGTTAGAACATAGAAGTTAGAATAAAAGAAACTTCTACCATTTTGAATATTGAATTTTGGAATCAGGGATTTGTATAGTTGGGGTCTTGGATATTGAATTTTGAATTTGAATTAACATGGATCAAGAAGCATTGAAAGGAAGCCTCAACGGATTAGAACGCAAGATCATGATGCTGCTCAACGACCACAAAACGTTGAAAGACGAAATGCGCAGCATCAAATTGGAAAACCACGAACTGCGCACCGACCTGCGCAAGCGCGAAGAGCAAGTCTCTAATTTTAAAAATCAGATTAAAATCACTAAAATTGTGGATAATATTAACCCGGGAGACGAAAGTATTTCGGAATTGAAAAGAAAAGTGGACGAGTATATCCGCGAAATCGATAAATGCATTGCTCACGTAAGCCAATAAGCTCGGTAAGTTGATGGACGAACTCTCTGTAAAAATAAAAATCGCAGACCGCGAGTACCCGATGAAAGTAAAGCGCACCGAAGAGGAGCGCGTGCGGGCCGCAGGCAAACTCGTCAATGAAAAGATAAAAACTTACCGCGAAAAATTTGGTATTGACGATAAACAAGACCTGTTGGCAATGGTTGCCTTCGACTGCCTTGTCGATAAAATGGCAGACGAGGAAAACTTGCAGGTGATCGATCAAACGGTGGTGGAAAAAGTAAACCACCTCAATCAGTTGGTTTCGCAAGTACTCTGATTTCTTTCAATTCCTTTCTTTTGTGATCGCCACGTTGGCCTTCTGGGTGTTTGCTCAAACACCTAAATAAAATTGTATGGATTCCATGGAAATACTTGTAGTGGCCCTGGCGGCACTCATCGGCACAATCATTTTTAGTTTGCTCATCGGCAATTTTTTGTACAAGCGCAGATTGAAGCGCAACAAAATCGAAGTTGAAGAAAAATCAAAACTCATCCTCAGAGAAGCCGAACTGCAGGCCGAGAACATCAAGAAAGACCGCATCCTCGATGCCAAAGAAAAGCTGCTGAAGATGAAGCAAGAGTTTGAAGAGGAAGCGAACCGCAAGAAAAATCAAATTATTGCCAACGAGCAAAAAGTAAAACAGCGCGAAGCGCAGCTAAGCAAGGAGCTGGAACAAGTAAAGCGCAAAGAAGGCGACCTGGACGAAGAGCGGCAGAGCCTGGCACAGCAGCACGAACTGGTAAAGAAACGCAAGGAAGAGCTCGACAAATTCAATGCGCAAAAAGTAGCCGTGCTCGAAAATATTTCGAAGCTGACGGCAGACCAAGCACGCGATCAATTGGTAGAGTCCATGAAAGAAGAAGCGCAGACCAAAGCGAGCAGCTACATCAAAGACATCATGGAGCAGGCCAAGTTGAGCGCCACCAAAGAAGCCAAGAAAATCATTGTAGAAACCATTCAGCGCACGGCCTCTGAGCAAGCCGTAGAAAACTGTGTCTCTATTTTCAACATTGAAAGTGATGATATCAAAGGCAAGATCATTGGCCGTGAAGGCCGCAACATTCGCACACTCGAAGCGGCCACGGGCGTGGAGTTTATTGTGGACGACACACCCGAGGCTATTATCATCTCTGGCTTTGACCCTGTGCGCAGAGAGGTAGCACGTCTCTCGCTTCATCGCTTGGTGCAAGACGGTCGCATTCACCCGGCACGCATCGAAGAGATTGTAGCGAAGACCGCAAAAAATATTGACGATGAGATCATAGAGACAGGCGAACGCACGGTGATCGACCTCGGCATTCATGGTCTTCATCCTGACTTGGTGCGCCTGGTGGGCCGTATGCGTTTTCGTTCATCCTATGGACAAAACTTGTTGCAGCACTCGCGCGAGGTTGCCAACCTTTGTGCCATCATGGCCGCAGAGCTTGGTCTGAACGTGAAGCAAGCCAAGCGTGCCGGCCTTCTGCACGACATCGGCAAAGTGTGGCCCGAAGAATTGGAAAAGCCGCACGCCATCGTGGGCATGGAACTGGCCATGAAATACAAAGAGCATCCCGTGATCTGCAATGCCATAGGTGCGCACCACGATGAAATTGAAATGACAAGCATCATCTCTCCGATCATCCAAGCGTGCGATGCCATCTCTGGTGCGCGCCCTGGCGCAAGGCGCGAAGTGATGGAACAATATATGAAGCGCTTGAAAGAATTGGAACATGTGGGGTTAAGTTTTGAGGGCGTAGAGAAATGTTATGCCATCCAAGCGGGCCGCGAACTGCGCGTAATTGTGGACGCTGAAAAGGCAACCGATGAGCGCGCCAGCCAGTTGAGTTTCGACATTTCTCAAAAGATCGAACGCGACATGCAATACCCGGGACAAATTAAAGTGACCGTGATCCGCGAGATGCGAAGTGTGGCGTATGCGAAGTAATGTTTTGAAAAAAGCATGTGGTTTGTCCCAGCCCATTCCCATTTTGAAACGTAAAGGTTTATTTTTGTGTAAAAATTAGTGCTTATCATTGAAAAACCAGACTGGCACAATATTGTAAGTGAACGGGCATTCACTTGAACCTATGAACCACAAAGCATTACTCATCAAACTCTACTACCTGCTGGTGCATGCCGATGGTAAAGTGAACGAACACGAAGTGGCGTTGGGCAAACAGATGATCCATACGGAAGGAATCACCGAAAGTGAATTTATTATTCAATTAGAATCGGTGAAGAAAAGAAATCATGTGGTGGTGCAAGCCGAGTGCATCGAAGAGCTAAAGAAACTAAACCACGAAAAGCAAGTACACAGCATCGCGTGGCTTTGTGTGATTGCCAATGCCGATGGGTTCATGGACAAAACCGAGTGGCAGTTTATCTACAAGCTTTACAGCAAAGAACTGAACCTCACACTCGATGAGATCATGAAAGTGCAAAAAGAATTGATCGGCTTGAAAGAAAAACCTGTGATGGGTTCTTCTATAATTGCGTAGTTTCAAAACCCGCGTCTTTCGGTTCCCACCGTTCAATTTTGTTTCCGGATCCAGATCCATCCAAATTTTCCCTATGGATATTCTTCCACTTCGCTTACCATCTGAACGCCCTCTTGTTTAAATATTTTTAACAATTCCACTAAATTCTCCACGCGATAGTTGAACATGAATTGCTTCTCGCTGGGCTGAAAATAGTTGGTATCATCTTTAAACGGACTCCATGCCGTGAGTGCCGTACTAGAGCGCGAAAATTAAAACGGCCATCGCGAGGCCATAGAGAATAATTGTCTTTTTCACTTGCCACTAAATGTATAATAATTCTCTATCTTGATCGACCGAAGTAATTTTTTTATGCAAGAAAAACTTTTTGATCTCACGGGCAAAGTAGCGTTGGTCACAGGCGCTTCCAAAGGAATCGGCAGAGCCATTGCCGAACTCTACGCACAAGCTGGTGCGAAAGTGGTGGTGTCGAGTCGCAAGCAAGAGGCGGTGGATGAAGTGGTGGCTGGCATTAAAAGCAAAGGTGGCAACGCCCTCGCAGTGGCGTGCAACGTGGGCGAAGCCGCTGACATCCAAAAATTAATTGACACTACGTTGACTGCTTATGGCACGATTGATATTCTGGTCAACAACGCGGCCGCCAATCCGAGTTTCGGCCCGATGGTGGAAACCTCAGAATCTTCGTTCGACAAGATCATGGCCGTGAACGTGAAAGGGCCGTTCGAGTTGGCCAAAAAAGTCTATCCGATCATGAAGGCAAAAAAGAACGGCTCGGTCGTCAACATTAGTTCAGTCGGTGGCCTGCGGCCAGAGCCCGGCCTCGGCATTTATAGCATGAGCAAAGCCGCGCTCATCTCGCTCACCAAAGTAATGGCCAAAGAATGGGGCGATGACAACATCCGCGTGAATGTGATTTGCCCGGGGCTGATCAAAACAAAATTCAGTGAAGCCTTGTGGAGCAATGAAAAGATCATGCACACGATGATGAAGATGTTACCGATCAAGCGGGTAGGCACGCCCGAAGAAATTGCGGCACTCGCACTTTACCTCGCCTCCGATGCGTCATCGTACAGCACTGGCAGCGTGTTTACCGCAGACGGAGGATTTACTATTTAAGAAAATGTGTTTCCATAAAACAAATTGTCTTGGTGTCTTCGTGACCTAATTTCCTTTTTGCCACGAATACCCCAAGACACTAAGAAAATCACAACAGTTTAATTATATGACCAATCTCTTTCTCACCGATAAGGTAAAATCGCTGTTACCGGCTTACCTGCTTTTTCTAAAAGAAGAAGTCTATCCGATTGAGTTGTCTGTTATCACAAAGCCCTTTCGGCAATCACTTCCATTGCTGAAAAATCTTCGCACCAAAGCGAAAGAAAAAAAACTATGGACGCCACACCTTTCTGAAAAAGAAGGTGGTGTGGGGCTTTCGCTTGTTGAGTTTGCTCAAGCCAGTGAGCTATTGGGCACCTCACCAATTGGGCATTATGTTTTCAACTGCCAGGCCCCCGACATTGGCAACATGGAGTTGCTGCATGCGCATGCTTCGGAGGAATTGAAAAAGAAATTTTTATTTCCTTTGATGCAAGGCGACATCCGCTCTTGTTTCGCAATGACGGAACCAGAACTTGCTGGTTCGAATCCTGTTCATCTTGCAACGAGAGCCAAACGCGAAGGAAATGATTATGTGATCAACGGGCACAAGTGGTTTACCACGGGTGCGGATGGTGCTTCATTTACGATAGTGATGGCGGTCACTGATCCACAAAATGCAAATCCATATCTACGAGCAAGCATGATCTTAGTGCCAATCCCTACACAAGGATATGAGCTCATTCGCAACGTGCCGATTATGGGGGAAGCTGGTGAGGATTACATGAGTCATGGCGAAGTTCGTTTTACGAATTGTCATGTGCCCATTTCCAATTTGATTGGTGAAGAAGGAAATGGTTTTGCTTTGGCACAAGCGCGGCTGGGTCCGGGCCGTATTCATCACTGTATGCGCTGGATTGGAATTTGCGAGCGGGCATTTGATTTGATGTGTCAACGTGCCGCCACGCGCAAGCTCGGTGAAGATCACTACCTCGGCCATCAACAAATCATTCAACAGTGGATTGCCGAATGCCGTGCAGAAATTAATGCTGCGCGGTGGATGGTGCTGCACACGGCACATGAAATGGAACACGCAGGTGCGAAAGCGGTGAAAGACGAAATTGCAACTATTAAATTTTATGTGGCCAATGTTTTATCGAATGTAATTGACAAAGCCGTGCAAGTACATGGTGCGTTGGGAATCACCGATGACACGCTGCTCTCCTTCTGGTATCGGCACGAACGGGGTTCAAGAATTTATGACGGCCCCGATGAAGTGCACAAAACTTCTTTGGCAAAATCGATTATGAAGAAATACGGATTGTCATTCTAAGTTTTCTATCTGTAATTTTTGAGTTGTTAACCCTCTTATTTTAATTATGGTAGATCAACCCACCTCCATTCGTTTTGGCGAAGAACTCAACGCAGAAAAGCTGTCGGCTTATTTGAGCGATCAGATCGAAGTCATTTTAAAAGAAATTTCTATTCAACAATTTCCGAGCGGATATTCCAACCTCACGTACTTGATTCAATCGGGCAGCGATGAGTTTGTGTTGCGAAAGCCTCCGATTGGCGCCAACATAAAATCGGCACACGACATGGCGCGCGAGTTCAACGTGCTTTCTTCCTTGCGCAAAGCGGGGTATCAAAAAAGCCCGGAGCCGATTTTATTGTGCGAAGACGAGTCCATCATTGGTGCAAAATTTTATTTGATGCGCAGGGTAAAAGGAATTATCCTTCGCAACCGGGTTCCCAAAGAATTAAAAATCGAACCCAAAACTTTTAAGGCATTATCAAAGTCAGCTCTTGATCAACTTGTTCATCTTCATCAATTAAATATTCATTCATCGGGCTTAGATCAATTGGGCAACCCCCAAGGATATGTACAGCGGCAAGTGGAGGGCTGGACTAAGCGCTATGAAAATAGTATGACAGACGAGATCGCTTCGTTAAACGAAACTGCGGATTGGATGAAAAAGAATTTGCCTCGCTCCTCTTCAGGAGCATTTATTCACAACGATTTCAAATACGACAACCTGGTACTCGATCCCACCGATCTCACCCAAGTGCTTGCCGTGCTCGATTGGGAAATGGCAACCGTTGGTGATCCGCTGATGGACTTGGGAACAACCCTCGCCTATTGGGCTGAAGCCAATGACTCGGATGCGTTGAAGCCATTTAACCTCACCTGGATGCCGGGAAATTTATCGCGCCAAGAAGTTTTAAATTATTATCAAGAGAAATCGGGAAAAGCAATTGACGATTTTATTTTTTACTATGCTTTTGGGTCGTTCAAGGTAGCGGTGATCTGCCAACAGATTTATTTTCGGTATAAAAAAGGAATCACACAAGACCCGCGCTTCACTTCGCTCATTCAGGTGATCCAAGCGTGCGGAGAAAATGCGAGACGAGCGATCAATAATTTGAAGATTTGAAAATGAATCAATTTGAAAATACACGTCATCGCGAGCATCTTGCGAAAGAAGGCAGGGGCGAAGCGATCCCCATACAGGATATTGCCCGGATGCGGTCGGACGGGCTTCGCCCCCTCGCTCAAATCCAACTCAAGTGCCTGCCTTTGCCGAAGCGGCTACGCGCAGGCAGGCTCGTGCCAAAGGCATCCTTTTGGACAAAGACGTTATTATCTTGCGTAAGGCCAGTTATTAACTAAGCTCTATTTTCAAATTAATTTATGAACGAAATCAAAAACATCACCATCCTCGGCACCGGCAACTTGGGAAGCCGCATCGGGTTGCAAGCGGCCATCGCTGGCTACAGGGTAACGTTTTACGATTTGAATGAAGCCGCCTTCCTCCGTGCCAACGAAGTGTTTCAAAAAATACTGAAGCATTTGGTGAAGACAGAAAAATTAAAAGCGGAAGAAACCACAGCTGCGTTGGCGCGAATTTTCTTCACCACGGATGCTGTCGAAGCCGTGCACGATGCTGACCTGATCAGCGAAAGCGTAACCGAGGAATTGACAATCAAACAAAAAGTATGGGAGCAGTTCGGGAAAATTGCTCCTGCCAAAACAATTTTCACTACCAACACTTCGTACTTGTTGCCTTCGCAGCTGGCTCCGTTTTCAGGAAGGCCAGAAAAATTTTGTGCTTTTCATTTTCACGATGTCTTCACGGCCCGCGTGGTGGACATCATGCCGCATGCAGGGACTGATCTTTCGCTGATTCCTTTGCTGGAAGAACTTGGAACAAAACTTAATCAAGTACCCGTGGTGATCAAAAAAGAATCGCACGGTTATGTTTTTAATTTTATGCTGATGGCGTTGATCGGTGCGGCCGGCCGATTGAAAACCAAAGGCATTGCCGACATCGAAGCCATCGACAAATCGTGGATGGTGAATTTCAATGTGCCTGTTGGGCCGTTCGGAATACTTGATAACATTGGGCTTGACACGGCTTGGCACGTGGTCACCGAACGCAGGGATGAAGCCTCGTCTGCTTTTGCTTCGCTGCTGAAGACCTATATCGAGCAAGGCAAGCTGGGAGAAAAAACAGGTGAAGGATTTTATAAATACCCGAACCCAAAATATCGGCAAGCTGATTTCTTAAAAAAATAAGCAAGCACTCCTAAGGCCAGGCTTCTGAAAACTTTTTTCTTTTTTAGTACCTTTAACCCGCACGATTTAAAGATGCGATCTAATAAAATCATTTCTTCAACAGAACAGAAACAGGCGTACCGGCAGTTCATGCTCAAGTACGAAATCTATTCGCTGCGAATAGCGTGCATGTATGGCGGCTTGTACATGACTTTGTTCTTAGTCATCGACTATTGGCGTACTGACCATTATCTATACGTTGTTCTGTATAGGTTGGCTATGATCATGGTACTTGCAGGAGTTGTTATCGTCACCTCGCGAAGCACATTTACGGTGAGGCGTTACGGCCTGCTTTCCATCTCGACCAGTACAATTATTGTGGCCCTCAGTTTTTTGATGGATTTCATTTCAGGAATGCCGGTTTTTTTCTTGCCCAATTTCATCTGCCTGCTTTTATACGTATTTAATGCGGGGCTTGGGTACTCGCTGAAATTAAAATCGATTCAATCCGGGCTGTTCCTTTCCAGTTTTGTGCTGTACTCGGTTTATGTTTCGCCTCACCGCGATTTTCATCTTTCACAATTCTGGAACCTTCTTACCAACGTGTTGATTTCAATGCTGATTGGGTTTCTCATTGAGCGTTACAAGCAGCTAAACTTTGTGCAACGGGTAGAGCTACTCGCTGCCCGAAAAAAAATTGAAGACTTAGACGACCTTAAAACAAAACTGATCTCCATTCTTTCGCATGATTTAAGTGCACCGCTCAACAGCCTAAAAGGATTGCTTCAATTGAAGGAAGTCGGAGCACTTCGCCCCGAAGAGATGGATCACTATTCTGGTAAAGTAAAAAAATCGCTTGAGAACGCACTGGGCATGCTGCAAAATCTTGTGAAGTGGGCGGGTTCGCAACTGAAAGGTTTTAAACTAATGCAAGAAAAAATTGACATTAAAAAAACAGTTGATGCGGTGATTGAATTGGTTGAAAATACGGCTTCGCTAAAAGACATAAAAATTTTAAACAAAATAGAAAACCCTGCTCACCTTGTTCTGGATCAGGAGATACTAAAAATCGTCACTCGAAATTTCCTCACCAACGGGATCAAGTTTTCGCAGCCTGGCTCTTTTATCGTGATCGCATCACAGGCAGGGCCCGATTCGTACACTATTTCTGTTCAAGATACCGGCACCGGGATGTCCCCCGAAGACCTTAAAGATCTTTTCATGCTCAAAAAACTTTCAAGGGCAGGCACTCAAAATGAAATCGGATCGGGAATTGGTCTGGTCATCACCAAAGAATTTGTGGAAATGATGAACGGAACGATCTCGGTAAAATCCGAGGTAGGAAAAGGCTCTACCTTTTCGGTCACATTTCCAGTCCATTCCGATGGCCACGCTTAGTTTTTAACTGTTCGATCGCAAAGTCATTTTATTTTAAGCCATGCCATCCGCACGAATTTTAACATCTGCCCTTCTAAACAGCGAGCTGGAATTTTCTACCTCGCGCAGCAGTGGGCCCGGTGGGCAAAACGTGAACAAGGTAAACTCGAAAGTAACCTTGCGGTGGAATGTGAACGATTCTGCTTTGCTCACGCCCGAAGAAAAAGAACTGCTGGTGCAAAAACTTTCTGCTCGCCTCACTACCGATGGAGCGCTGTTGCTCACGGCACAAGACCAGCGGTCGCAGTTGCAAAACAAAGAAGCGGTTTTGCACAAGTTTGACCGCTTGCTAAAACAGGCATTTGCTAAAAAGAAAAAGCGCAAAGCCACCAAGCCCTCCAAGTCATCGGTGAAGAACCGGCTCGACAAGAAAAAAAAGCATTCAGAAAAAAAGAAGTGGCGACAGGCGAAATTATGAATGATGTTTCTCTTTCTTCTTACTTTTAACAAAATCAGGTATCAATAAACTCATAAAAGTTAATTCAATGGACGCATTAGTAATTGAAATGGGTGACGACACGCCAAAAGTAGTGTTCGATAAAACAAATGGGATATTTGAAATCTCGGGGCGCTCGCTGCCGGAAGATACCGTTCAATTTTTTAAACCAATATTGGATTGGCTAAAGGTTTATAAAAACGATCCCAACCCCACCACGAATTTTGTGTTCAAACTTGACTACGCCAACACTTCTTCATCGAAGCTACTGTTGGACATGCTTTTGGTTGCGCAAAGTATCGACAACGCAAAAATCACTTGGTGCTTTCAAGAAGACGATGAAGACATGGAAGAGGCCGGGCATGAGTTTGCAGAACAAGTAGATATTCCTTTTGAGTTTCGATGCCTCTAATCACAAAGTAAGTCACGGCTATTCATCATCAGTATCGATGAAATTTCAATAGCAAAAAAAATAATTACGGCACCAAAGAAATTGGCGCGCGCAAAGTGATGGCGCATCCGATGGTCAACCTTAGGGAAATGTTGTCAAAAGATTTTGTGATGCTGGTGATCATTTCACTTTTCATTTCCATGCCCGTGGCGTATTATTTCATGAGCAGTTTTCATAGTTTTCAAACTTCAAACGAAATCACCCCGCCCAACCCTCTCTGTCCAAACTTCTATATTGAATCGCTTCGGCTAAATGTTCAGTTTTAATTTCATTGGAAGCAGCAAGGTCGGCAATGGTGCGCGATACTTTTAAGATGCGGTCGTAGGCACGGGCCGAGAGTCCGAGTCGTTCCATTGCTGTTTTCAAAAGTGTTCGTCCGGCATCGTTGATCACACAAAGTTCTTTCACCATGTTGCTGGGCATCATCGCGTTGCAGTAAATATTTTTTTGATCCTTAAAACGTTCGGATTGGATTTCGCGCGCGCTCACCACGCGTTCGCGTATCTGTGCGCTCGTCTCAGCTACTCGTGTGGCCGTCATCTCATCAAAACTTACGGGCACTACTTCCACATGCAAGTCGATGCGGTCCAGCAACGGGCCGCTCACTTTGCTCAGGTAGCGCTGCACCACACCGGGCCCGCACACGCATTCTTTTTCGGGATGGTTGTAGTAGCCGCAAGGGCACGGGTTCATGCTCGCCACCAGCATGAAGTTGGCGGGGAACTCGATGGAAACTTTGGCGCGCGAAATCGTCACGCATCTTTCTTCCATCGGCTGTCGCATCACTTCGAGTACGGTGCGTTTGAATTCCGGCAGTTCATCCAAAAACAAAACACCATTGTGCGAGAGCGAAATTTCTCCCGGCTGCGGATTGCCACCACCACCCACTAAGGCCACGTCAGAAATTGTATGATGAGGCGAGCGGAACGGCCGCGTGGTGATGAGCGTTCCTTCGGCCCCCACTTTTCCGGCCACGGAATGGATCTTGGTGGTCTCCAGCGCTTCGTTTAGCGTCAGGGGTGGAAGAATCGTGGGCAATCTTTTGGCGAGCATCGTTTTGCCCGCTCCGGGCGGACCAATCAAAATCGCATTGTGCCCACCGGCTGCGGCAATCTCTAACGCTCGTTTAATGTTCTCTTGACCTTGCACATCTTTGAAATCCGATTCGTAGCTGTTGAGTTTATTTTGAAAAACTTCGCGCGTGTCGATCACCAACGGCTCAATTTTTTTCTTGCCTTCGACAAACGCAATCGCTTCAGCTAAATTTTCTACGCCAATGATTTCGAGGTTGTTGACGATCGCTGCCTCCTTGGCATTCGACTTCGGCAAAATGAACCCCTTGAACTCTTGCTTGCGCGATTGAATCGCGATGGGCAACACGCCTTTGATTGGCCGCAGTTCACCATCGAGCGAAAGCTCGCCCATGATCACATAGTTGCCTAAAAGTTCTGTTGCAATTTGTCCTGATGCTGAGAGTATGCACAAGGCAATTGGCAAATCGTAAGACGAACCTTCCTTGCGAATGTCGGCTGGCGCGAGGTTCACCACCACTTTGTTGCGCGGCATGAAGTAGCCCAAATTTTTTAATGACGACTCTACACGATGTTCACTTTCTTTCACGGCCGTATCGGGCAGACCGCTCATGTGAAAGTACTTGCCTTGCGTCACGTTCACTTCCACCGTGATCGTTCGCGCATCTACACCATACACCGCACCCCCAAAAGTTTTTGCTACCATTCGTGAAAAATATAAAAAGCAAATTACTAACTATTTTGGATTGAACACTGTCCGCTCTAAATTGCACCGCCCAAAAAAAGATGACTACTACTTTACAGAAAATATTGCAACAGAAGCGCGACAGCGATTCTTTCCGAAAATTAAAATCGACTGAAGGGCTCATCGATTTCACTTCCAACGATTACCTCGGGCTGGCGCGATCACGGGAATTGTTTGAGCGCATCCAAAAAGAAGCAGAAAAAATAAATACACCCTTCAATGGTAGTGGCGGCTCACGGTTGCTTTCCGGCAACAGCAAACTGGCTGAAGAACTGGAAACTAAATTGGCGGGCATTTTCAAATCTGAAAAAACATTGCTCTTCAACTCAGGCTACAACGCCAACCTTGCAGTGATCGCTTCGCTGCCACAGCGTGGCGATACCATTCTCTATGACGAACTTGCCCACGCCAGCATTCGCGATGGCGCCAAGTTGAGTTTGGCCGCACACTTTAGTTTCAGACACAATGACCTGAATGATTTAGAAGAAAAAATAAAACGTGCGCATGGAAATATTTTTGTAGTGGTCGAGTCCATCTACTCGATGGATGGCGATGCGTGCCCACTCGAAGAGCTCGTATTGCTCAATGAAAAATACGGAGCGACATTAATCCTTGACGAAGCCCACAGCACGGGCAGCTATGGCGAAAATGGAAGTGGCCTTGCCGTGCAAAAAAAAATAGAGAACAAAATTGCCATTCGTGTTTATACTTTTGGCAAAGCCATGGGCGTACACGGTGCATGCGTGGCCGGTGATGCAACACTCATGGATTACCTGATCAATTTTGCAAGGCCGTTTATTTACAGCACGGCCATGCCGCCCCACAGTTTGGTGGCCATCCGTTGTGCCTTTGATTTTTTAAAACGTCAGATCGGGTCGCAAGAAATCCTGCAATCAAAAATAAAATTGTTCTTGCAGGGTTTTGAAAAAATTAATCTCGAAAGCATGGCAAGCAACAGTGCCATTCAGAATGTAATCGTTCCCGGAAATTCAAACGTAAAAGAATTGGCGCATTTTTTACAGCACCACCAGTTGGATTGCCGCCCCATACTTTCGCCTACGGTGAAAGTGGGAACCGAGCGCATCCGCATCTGTCTTCACTCTTTTAATTCGGACGAGGAGATCAAGGAGTTGAACCATGCGCTAACCGAATTCCACCCATGAATTATTTTATAACAGCCATCGGCACGGATTGTGGTAAAACTTTTTTCTCCACTATTTTGTGTGAAGCTTTACAGGCCGATTACTGGAAACCCGTGCAGGCAGGCCTTCCGCGCGATGCCGACACGGTAAAAAATCTGCTCTCCAATTCGGTGTCAAAAATTCACGATGAAACTTTCTTGTTAAAAACCCCAGCCTCGCCCCACGCTTCCGCTAAGTTGGATGGCATCACCATCGCGATGAATAATTTTATAGTACCTACAATAAAAAATAATTTGGTAATTGAAGGGGCAGGCGGCTGCCTTGTGCCTTTGAACGAAAATGATTTTGTAATCAGCTTGGCAAATAAATTTAATGCTGAAGTGATTTTGGTTTCCAACATTTACCTCGGCAGCATCAATCACACCTTGCTTACTGCAGCCTATTTAAGAAAAGAAAAATATAAAGTGAAAGGAATTGTATTCAATGGTGAATCGAATCCAGAAAGTGAAAATATCATTTTGAAGCATACTGGGTTCCGTTGCTTGTTGCGAATAGTACAAGAGCCAGAGATCACCAAAGAGGTCGTGTTGAAGTATGCTGCACAGTTGAAAAGAAATTGGTAGGCCAAAAATAAGTCGCCTGTCATTCTAAGTGGCCGGGCGACTGGAAAGAACAAAAAAATGAACCTCAAAGCATCCGACAAAAAAAATATCTGGCACCCGTTCACTCCGTTAGTGGGAGGAACCGAACCTTTGTTAGTTGAATCTGCGGAAGGGGTTTATCTTCATCTTGCCGATGGCCGCAAAATAATTGATGCCGTTTCTTCGTGGTGGGTGAACCTGCACGGACATAGTCATCCTGTGATTGCACAAGCGATTTTCGAACAGGCAAAAAAATTAGAGCACGTGATCTTTGCTGGGTTCACGCACGAACCTGCGATCCGCTTAGCAGAAAATTTGCTAAGCATCCTTCCCAAAAATCAATCGAAGATTTTCTTTTCGGATAACGGAAGCACCGCAGTGGAGGTCGCGCTGAAGATGGCCATTCAACATTGGCACAACCAAGGCATTAAAAACAAAACTAAAATTATTGCCTTTGAGGGTGCCTATCATGGCGACACGTTTGGAGCCATGTCGGTGGGCGAGCGTGGAGCATTTACGGATGCCTTCGCTCCGTACTTGTTCAACGTAGAGTTCATTGATTTCCCAACGGAAGAAAATAAAGAAAAAATTTTAAAAGACTTTGAAGGAAGACTTGCCACGAATCAAGTTGGCATTTTTATTTATGAGCCATTGGTGCAAGGCGTAGCTGGAATGCGAATGTATTCTCCTTCTATTTTAGAAAAGTTAATTTCAATAGCACAGCAGCACGATATTATTTGCATTGCCGATGAAGTGTTCACCGGCTTTGGCCGCACGGGAAAATTATTCGCCAGCAATTATTTAAATGTTCAACCCGACATGGTTGCGGTTTCAAAAGGAATCACTGGCGGGTTTATGGCGTTGGGCGTAACGAGTTGTTCGCAAAAAATTGTTGAAGCGTTTCAATCGGCCGAGGCGAGCAAAACATTTTTTCATGGGCATTCCTACACAGCCAATCCATTGGCTTGCGCAGCCGCCAATGCAAGTTTTGATTTGCTATTGGGCGAAGAGTGCCAGCAAAGCATTCAGCGCATCAGCGAAAGCCATCTGTCTTTTATTTCGAATAATAAAAATCATAAGGCCATAAAAAATATCCGAAGCCTCGGAACAATCCTTGCCCTAGAATTACAAACGCAAGAAGACACTTCTTACTTCAACGAGACACGAAAAAAAATTTATCCGTTTTTTCTCAATCGAAATATTTTGCTGCGGCCACTCGGTAATGTAATCTATATGCTTCCTCCGTACGTGATCACCAACGAAGAATTGAATGTCGTTTACAATGCTATCAATGAATTTTTAGATCCGCCATGAGCAAAGATTTATTTCGAGCCTGTTTTTGTATTTATGATTTTTTGATCAACGCCATATAAAATCCATCAAACCCCACAGACGGGAGCA
>JAYWDN010000015.1:0-42303 GCA_043780615.1 Bacteroidota bacterium
CTGCTTATGACTTTTCCATTAGTATCTATGGCCAGAATTCCATCCGTAGTGGAGTCAAGTATGCCGCGCAAGTATATTTCGCTTTCGCGCAATTCATCTACCGCTTTTTTGCGGTGGGCAATATCTATGCCCACACCGATAAGACAGGTCTGATTTTCATATTCAATTTTCCATCCGTTGAAATAATAGGGTATTTTTCGTTTGTCTTTTGTAAAGAAGTTTGTCTCCACTTCGGCAAACCCTTTGGTAAAAACTTCACCTATCCTTGCAACAACCCTATCTCTTTCCTCTCCTTCTTCAAAGAATTCCGAAGGGTGCAGGTTGGCAATCTCTTCGCCAGTGTAGCCTGTAATGGTTTCAAAATTTTTATTCCAGCGCAAATATTTTCCGACACTGTTAAACAGATAAAAAACACCCGGCAGGCCGTTGATAATGGAATGGGCAAGGTCTTTTTCTTTTATAAGTTGGGCTTCTACTTCTTTCCTATCGGTAATGTCTCTCAGCGAGCCTTCATAATGCTTGATTTTTCCTTGCTCATCGCAAATTGCCTGTGTATTGGCGCGTAACCAAATTACTTCTTTACCCTTGTTCAATGCCTTGAATTCAAAACCAAGTACCTTCCCTTTCTGAGCCAACAAATCCCTCATTTTATCGCGATCTTGGGGGTCGGCATATAGTTGAGTTCCCACATCAGAAATAGAAGCCATCAACTCCTCGACAGAAACGTAACCCAGTATTTTGGCCGTAGATGGGTTGGCGATAATCAATTTTCCATCGGGCGTGGTTTGATAAATGCCATCCAGGGAATTTTCAAAAATATTGCGATAGTTTTCTTCGGCTTCTTTCCGCTCTGTAATATCAAGCACAGTACCCTCAAATTTTACGGGCTGGCCTGCTGCATCCCTATGGCATAGCCATGAATGGAGGAGATATCGCAAAGGCAACAGCACTGGGTTGGTGCGGATTATTATTGGTTCGCATTCTTCATCGCGCAGCACTTTTTCAAAGGCTGCTTTAAGGAGGCTTCGGTCGTCCGGGTGATAACGTTTCAGGTTGTCCTCAAAGCTTGGTATCTCACTGAGTGGGTCGAGCTCAAAAGTCCGAAACAACTGTTTGGACCAATATCTTTTCCCTGTGGCCACTTCAACATACCAGCTTCCGAGTTTTGCCTGTTCTTCTGACCGTTCTAAGGCTTCCTTGCTTTCGAGTATTACTCTTTCGGCTTTTTTGCGCTCGGTAATATCAATGAATGTTGCAAACACTCCGGTAGGCTTGGGGTTTTCCCCATCGAAAATTGGCAGCGCGTTAATGGACAACCATAAAAATGAGCCATCGGCTTTATCAAGCTTCATGATTTTTCCGCGTTGCTCTTCACCTGTGCCCAAAGCAACCAATGCCGGATAGTTATTTATTGTTATTGGTGAACCGTCTTCGCCAGTAGCTTTCCAACTTGGGTTTGTTGCTTGTCCTTTCATCTGGGCTGCAGTTATGCTCAATATTTTTTCCGCGCTAGCGTTGCAATCTGTCATCACACCATCTTGGTCAAACAAAATCATGCCTTCTGCCATGGAAGCCACCACCATGCTATAACGCTGCTCCGCCTGTCTTTGCTTTTCCTCTGCTTCTTTCCTATCGGTAATATCTTTCAGTGTGCCTTCAAAATATTGAATCCTTCCTTTGCTATTGTAAACGGCCCTAATATTGTCGTGAACCCAAATGATTTCTTTATTCTTTTTGAAAACCCTGAACTCACTACCCATTGCCTTCCCATCCTTTGCAAGCAAAATCTTCTGGTTGAGGCGGTCTTGCGGATCGGCATAAAGCTGGGCGCCAATATCTGAAACAGCGTTAATTATTTCTTCCGGAGAGGCGTAGCCAAATATTTTTGCCAGCGCAGGATTAACGAGCATGAACCTCCCTTCGGGGGTGGTTTGATAAATCCCGTCAATGGAATTGTCAAAAATAGTGCGGTAGCGTACCTCAGCTTCTTGAAGTGATTCCTCATTATGTTTTCGCTCGATAATGTCTCGGGCAAATGCATCCTTGATCTCTGTCGTTTTTTCCTGTACTTGTTTTTTCAGCTCCAAATTTCTAACCCTCAAGTCGAGGAGGTTTACCACTTGCTTTCCAAGAATACGCAAGGCGTTTAGCTGCAGATCACTTAGGTCTTTTGGTTTTTGGTCAAACACACACAGCGTGCCTAACTTAAAACCCTTGTCGGTAATCAGGGGCATGCCTGCATAAAAACGGACTTTAGGGTCCTCGGCTACCAAGGGGTTATCGAAAAAGCGATCGTCTTGGGTAGCATCGCGGATTATCATGATATCGTTGTCATGGATTGCATGAGCGCAAAAGGCTATGTCGCGGGTGGTTTCGCTAATGTCCACTCCGATTTTAGCTTTAATCCATTGCCGGTTTTCGTCAATAAGGGTTATGAGGGCTATGGGCGAATCACAAAGCTGGGAGGCCAGTTCAACGAGGTCATCAAAATCTTGCTCTGGTTTGCTGTCCATGATTTGATAGCTGCGAAGTTCTTCAAGCCTTTCTTTTTCGTTTTCAGGGAGGAGACTGACTTTCATTTTAGGTTTTATAAAACGCGGGAGCGTTGATGAATGGTAGAAAAAGTATTATGTAACTTCTAAGCTAAAGTTAATAAATTTTTTAAAGGAAATGCCACCCAGGCAATTCTAAAAAGGGACATGTGCGATGGCTATCTGGACGCGAGGCAATTCGGAGGAGAATCTTTTTTAAAATGCGTGGTCGGCCATCTTCTGAGTTGGCTTTTATGCAACTCGCTGCGCTCATTATTATTTCATCGTTAAAACCTTACATCTGTCAGCCAACCGTTGTTTTGATCGGTGGATTGCTGATTACTTGATGGATTTTTGAGGGATCAAATGAAAAAGTATCCCATGAAAACTTCAAACCTGTTCTTCGCTTTCGTCTTGTTTGCTTCCCTGCAATCCATGGCCGAAGAGTTTGCCGCCAAAGTCACCAAGGTGATTGATGGCAACACGGTAGAACTGTTGTCGGCAGAAAATGAAGTGTACAAAATAGTGCTGGTGGGCATTGATTGCCCGGAGTTGGAACAGAACCACGGTATGAAAGCAAAAAAATATTTGGAAAAATTATTGCTCGACAGAAACGTGCTGGTAAAAATCCACGGCAAAGACCGTTGGGGAAACCGGTTGGGTGAAATCATTGTCGATGGAGAAGAAGACCCGCGTCATCTTTTGTTAAAAGAAGGACTGGCCTGGACATCCGAAAAAAATCCACACCCCCAATTGGAGGCGGTGAAAGAAGCAGCACGCGAAAAAAAGAAAGGGCTATGGGAAGAAGAGAACCCCACCCCTCCGTGGACGTTCCGCAGACAGCAGACCGCACTCCAGCCAAAGTCGAGCTAAAATAAATCGTACGCGTTAGAATTCTTTTCCTGCCATCAAAGTAATCGCAAATCTTGTTCGAGAGTCACCCCTCTCCTGTAGAGAGGGGCCGGGGGGTGTGGTCGAAGAGCGGCAAAACTTTGAATTTTATGGCGAGTTTATTGGTAGTGGTATAGATAAATTGTGCTGACCGATAAACCAACAGCCAGCCTGCCGAAACGGGAATACAGGCAGGGGGGTGGGTTGACATAATTCGCAAAGCTCTCGTACGCCCAACCAACATCCGGCAACCAGAATCCAGTATCTATTTTTAACTTGTGCTTCGATGGACATCGCCACCTACATCGAGCACACCAACCTGAGCCCTACACTCACGATCAAAGCCATCGATCAATTGGTAGTTGACGCAAAGCAATTTAAATTTCTTGGAGTTTGTGTTCCGCCTTTTTGGGTGCAGCGTGCCAAGCGTGAGATCGGCACAGAAAAAATTTTGTTGGTGACCGTTGCCGGATTTCCTCTCGGCTACTCCATGACCGAAACCAAACTCGATGAAATCAAACGAGCCATCGACAATGGTGCAGATGAAGTTGATGTGGTCTGGAATATTTCTTCTTTCAAAACAGAAATCCCATGGACTAAAATAGAGATTGCCAAATGCAGCAAGCTGGCACATGATTACCAAAAAATCCTCAAAGTAATTATTGAAACTGCTTACCTTTCTGATGAAGAAATTGTAATGGCTTGTAAAATATGTGCGGACTCGGGTGCTGATTTCGTTAAAACTTCAACAGGCTTTGCGTCAAGCGGAGCGAAAGAAGAGCATATTAAGTTGATGAAAGCTTCGCTGCCCCCGTCTGTTGGTATCAAGGCATCGGGCGGAATAAAAACGCTTGGGCAAACAATGGAGATGATCAATGCAGGCGCCACGCGCATTGGCACTTCATCAGGCATAAGAATCTTAGAAGAATTAAATAATAAAACATGAACGATCTCTCGTCTCTTTTCCCCGAAGAAAAATCCATTCCACCATCTGCAAAATTGCCAGAGAACAACGAGCAACACGAATATCTCATCAATGGCGAGATGCTCACATGGCAGGGAGACATGAGCCCTGTGGCCAGCCCCGTGTTTGTGAAAGTTGGAAATGAATACCAACAAAAAATTATTGGAAGCACTCCGTTGCTCACTTCCAAAGAATCACTGTTGGCACTTGATGCAGCGGTGCGTGCGTATGACCTTGGCCATGGCGTGTGGCCGAGCATGACCGTGGCCGAGCGCATTCGTCATGTAGAGATTTTTTTGGGAAAGATGAAAGAGAAGCGCCAAGAGGTGGTGAATTTATTAATGTGGGAAATTGGCAAAACCCAAAAAGATTCTGAAAAAGAATTTGATCGCACGTGTGATTATATTGTTGACACAATCAATGCGCTCAAAGATCTTGATCGTAAGTCTTCCAACTTCGTGCAAGAACAAGGCATCATGGGGCAGGTGAGGCGCGTGGCCTTGGGAGTTGCGCTTTGCATGGGGCCCTATAACTATCCGCTCAACGAAACCTTCAGCACACTTTTTCCGGCACTCATTATGGGCAACACGGTAGTGTTCAAGCCAGCCAAGTATGGCGTGCTGCTGATCCGTCCGCTGCTCGAAGCATTTCGCACCAGTTTTCCACCTGGTGTGATCAATGTGATCTATGGGCGCGGGCGCGAAACGGTAGGCACATTGATGGAGACTGGAAAGATTGATGTGTTTGCTTTTATCGGCACCAACAAAGGAGCGAACGAACTGAAGAAAGCTCACCCCAAATCACACCGACTGCGAGCCATCCTTGGGCTTGACGCAAAGAACCTTGCCATAGTTTTGCCTGATGCAGATATCGACAATGCAGTGAGCGAATGTGTACTCGGTTCATTGTCGTTCAATGGGCAGCGGTGCACTGCCATAAAAATTATTTTTGTTCACAAGAATGTAAGAGAGCAGTTTATCCAAAAATTCTGCGATGCCGTTTTGAAATTAAAACCAGGGATGCCTTGGGATGCAGGAGTTGCCTTGACTCCCCTGCCAGAGCCTGGCAAAACAGCTTACCTTAAAGCATTGGTAGATGACGCATTGCAACACGGTGCAAAAGTTATGAACACGAATGGCGGAGAAATACTTCACACTTTTTTTTATCCGGCTGTGCTTTATCCAGTCCATGACAAAATGAGGATTTATTCGGAAGAACAGTTTGGACCCGTAGTGCCCATTCGCTCTTTTGAATTGGAACAAGAAGTGATCGCGTATATCCTCAACTCCAACTTTGGGCAACAGTTGAGCATCTTTGGCAAGGATTCAAAAACGATTGGGCATTTGATCGATGCGTTTGCCAACCAAGTTGGGCGCATCAACATCAACACGCAATGCCAACGTGGGCCCGACACCTTCCCGTTCAACGGAAGAAAAGATTCGGCTGAAGGCACGTTGTCGGTTACGGATGCGCTGCGGGTTTTTTCCATCCGCTCATTGGTGGCTACCAAGATCACCGATGAGAATAAAGAGATCATTGGCAATATTATCCGCAACCGTGAGTCAGCTTTCTTGAGTACCGATTATATTTTCTAATCCCTCACCCCTGCCCCTTTCCCAGGGAGAGGGGTGGGGTCAGGTGGGTTGAGGAGCAACGTCATTAACAATGAAGCATTTCAACATCCGCATATCCGGCAAAGTACAAGGTGTTTTCTTTCGGGCTTCGGCAAAAGACCAAGCCGATCAATTAGGAGTAAAAGGTTTTGTGTGCAATGAAGCCAATGGTGATGTGGGCATCGAAGCAGAGGGAGAAGAAAACAATTTGAATGAATTTTTAGAGTGGTGCGCGCGTGGCCCAAGTCGTGCACAGGTTGACCGTATTGAAATTACAGAAAGTGCTTTCAAGAACTTCTCTTCCTTTGAAGTGAAGAGGTGAATGGAATTTATTCCTCCACGACTTCTACATCCACACGAATATTTTTCCGGGCATGCACACTGTTCTTATCGTGGATCATTCGGCTGCCACCCCAGCCTCGCACGGTTACACGATCTTGCGTGATGCCTTGCGTCAATAACCATTCGCGAATTACCTTGGCCCGTGCTTCAGAAAGTTCTCTGGCCGAGCCAGACCCTTGCTCTACCTCTTTGTTGATGGCAAAGAAATCTTTGCTCTTGCCCATGAAGATAATTTTTCCACCACCACCACCGTTGGTGTGGCCATGCAAAACAATTTTAAGTTTTGGATTATCATTCATCAATTGAAGTAGGCTGTTCAATTGATATTTTGAATCGGGCATCATGATGGCGGCATCGTTGAAGAAATAAACATTGTACAGCGTAGAGATGTCGCCTTTGCGAAAGCGCGACAACCCAAAGTTGAGCATGTAGAAATTCCCCACCAGTACTACATAAGGCTTGGTGGTATCGCCTTCAGTGTTTTTATAGTTGATTTCAAGTTGCTCTTTGCGGTAGCCAAACGTATTGCTGACCAAAGTAAGCTGGCCAGTTTTGGTGCCAGGGTTGGGCAACGTGATGTACGTGTTTCCTTTCACCTTGGTCATCAGCCGGCTGTGCTCGGTGTCCACCACTTCCACATCACCATCGACCACTTCATTGTTGGTGGAGTTGTAAAGGCTCAAAAAAACGGGTGTGTTGTTGAGTGTTTGTGGCAAAAACACAGGCTTGGCTAGCGGGTTGTCCACTACTTCCGTAATCACTTGTGGCTTTTCTACTTTATTTTCTCCGACAACTACTTTCGGTTCATCATTTTTAACAACAACTGGTTCAGTGATTTTCTGTGGTTGCGGTTCTATTTTTTTAGGCAATTGTTTTTGCTGTAGTGGCTCTTCTTTTTTTGCAACCATTGGCTCTATCGGGTCGGGGCCTTCTTTGACGGTGCTCACCCACGCCTCACCGCAAGTTCCTTCTTTCCTTGCTTTCAACATTTGCGATACCGATTCATTGAAGTCCGAGTAGCGATCCAAATAGACATAAATAAATTTGTGTTCTTGATCAAGACCGTAACGGGTGTGTAGTCCACCTTCATTCAATTTAGAAGAGTAGCGTTGGGCAAAATCTTCTTGGTGCGAAAAATAGGCAGCCACCACTACATAGTATCCTTTGGGCAACGGATTAGTAGAAGCTGAATTAGAAATGGGGGCGGCAGAAAGGAAAGACCCCGCAACGATGATCAAAGCAGCGCAGTAGATTTTATTCATGTAAGAAAAGTCTTTGGTTATCTCAAAAATATCGAACAATTATGAAACTTTCCAACTTTTTTAGCAAAGAAAGCCCTACTAGGCCGAAGATTGTGATGTAACAAAATCAGTCTTTTCTTTCAAAAAACCCCAGCCGTATCCTGTCAATTGTATAATTGCCGAAGGCATTGACAATAAAGCAACCCACACCGATTTTGTTTTTTTATAGGAATCGAAGGCAATGGCGGCCAAATAAAGTAAGTAAGTGAGCAGCGCGAACTTGCCCCAAAATGGAATGATTAGCAAAGCAGGGGCGATGGCAACCCAACCCAAGATGAACAGTGTTGGAAACCAGTGCACCCATTTTATTTCGCCCGGATGGGCGCGGCCTACTAACACACGGCCTTTGCCAAAATTTGATACCTGTTTGAAAAATTCGTTTAGCGTGGCGCGCCTTTGATGATAGACAAATGCCTCGGTGATCAGCCATACATGCAAGCCCAGTTTTTTCATGCGGATGCTCAACTCAATATCTTCGGCAAACCGATCGAAACGAAAGCCTTTTGTTTTTTCAAATGCCTCGCGGCTCAAGCCCATATTGAAGCTGCGTGGCTGAAAGTTTTTTGATGTTGCCCCACGGATGCCCCCGGTAGTAAAAACAGACGACATGGTGCATGCCATTGCTTGCTGCAACGGTGTAAAGTTTTCATGGCCGCGATCGGGTCCGCCCCACGCGTCAATTTTTTCGATGCTCAACTGGGTTTCTACAGATGCTAAATAATGTGTCGGGATTTGGCAGTCGCTGTCGAACACGATGAAATATTTTCCTGCTGCTTTTTCAAAACCAAAATTGCGGCTTGGCCCAGGGCCTGAGTTCGGTTTAAAAAAATAACGAACCGATAATTGGGCTTCATACTTTTCAAAAACTTTTTCACTGGTGATCGCAGAGCCGTCTTCGATGATCAGCACTTCAAAATCGTGAAAGGTCTGTTTGGTTAAACTCTGCAGGAGGTCATCCAACTCTTGCGGACGATTGTAAACAGGTACGATGATGGAATATTTGGGCAAAGCCATGAAGGCAAAAATAGCGATTCGCAAACTTTATTTGCCTTTCATTATGAAATTCTAGTGATGATTTTTTTTTATCCTTCATGCAGACATTATACCGTCAACGTGTTTGGGTGTGCCGATAGTTTAGACACTCCATTGCCTGCTTAGTGTTTGAAATGATTTCCATAAAGGTTAGTTTTATGCTTTCTTCTTCTCAAGCCTATGAAGCTGTATAGCTGATACTGCCGTTCGATTTGAATGCGAGTATCCTTTTTCGTGAAGCCAATTATTGGCTGATCTTTCCTTTCAATTTTTTCTCAATTTAAAATCAAGTGTCAATCATGAATTATCGTGCACGTATAAAATATTTTTTTCAATTATTTAAAATGGCGGTGAGGGGCGATGAGCACAACTTCACCGAGGGCAGCATCAAGCGCGCAATTTTTTTATTGTCCATCCCCATGATTTTGGAGATGGCGATGGAGTCGGTCTTTGCCGTAGTCGATATTTTTTTTGTGAGCCGACTGAACAACAGCGATGCGGTAGCGGTGATCGGCCTTACGGAATCGATGCTGGCATTGGTTTATTCGGTAGCGTGGGGCGTGAGCATGGGCGCCACCGCGTTGGTGGCACGCAGGGTGGGCGAGAAGGATCGCGAAGGTGCAGCCGTGGCGGGGGTGCAGGCCATGTTTGTGGGTGTGGTGGTTTCGCTTTTGGTTTCGCTTGCCGGAATATTTTTTTACGATGACTTGCTGCGCCTGATGGGCGCGTCTGAGTCGGTGATTAAAATTGGCTCGCGCTTCACCTTTTGGATGCTCACCGGAAACATGACGATCATGATGTTGTTTTTGATCAACGGAATTTTTCGTGGGGCCGGCAATGCGGCCATCGCCATGCGTGCACTGTGGCTGGCCAACCTGATCAACATGGTGCTCGACCCGATTTTTATTTTCGGGTGGGGGCCGATCCCCGCTTTTGGTGTGGAAGGTGCGGCCTTCGCCACCAACATTGGAAGGGGCGTGGGCGTGTTGTTTCAGTTGTACTATTTATTCTCCGACAAGGGGATTGTAAAATTCAACAAACAAAATTTTAAACTCGACTGGAAAGTTATCAAGCAAGTGCTCAGCGTGTCGGCTGGGGGCACGGGGCAGTTTTTGATTTCTTCGGCAAGTTGGGTTTTTCTGGCGCGTATCATTTCGCACTTCGGAAGTGCGGCCATGGCGGGCTACACCATTGCCATCCGCGTGATCATCTTCACGATACTCCCTTCGTGGGGCATGGCCAATGCGGCTGCCACTTTGGTAGGGCAAAACTTGGGAGCGGGGCAGCCCGAGCGCGCAGAGAAGTCGGTGTGGAAAGCCGGGTTTTATAATATGGTGTTCCTGGCGTTTATCATGGTGGTCTTTTTGTTTTTGTCGGCACCGATACTCCGATTTTTCTCAACTGATGAAATCGTGGTGGGCTATGGCACGCAATGTTTACAGATTGTAGCCTTTGGTTATTTGTTTTATGGCTACGGCATGGTGATCACCCAATCGTTCAATGGTGCTGGCGATACACGAACGCCAACGTTGCTCAACTTCTTTGGGTTCTGGTGCTTTCAAATTCCGCTGGCCTATCTGCTCGCCATCCAATTTGACTTTGGCCCGAACGGTGTGTATGCCGCTATCGCGATAGCCGAATCGGCCATCGCCATCGTAGGGATTTATCTTTTCAGGATGGGGAAGTGGAAGACGGTGAAGGTGTGATTAGTTAATTGATCAATGTGCCAATTAGCCGATGGTTGATTGGCACATTTAATTCATTACTCCCACCTGTATGAATCGTAACTCAAAAAAAAACTAAGTCATCGAATACGATTTTCAAACCCTGTTCCGTTGAAGTACTACCATTAATAAAATCACTTATTGCTTTTTTGATTTTTTAGAATTCAATTTTTTAGCAGCCTTGGTTTGGATAAAAAGCGATTTAGCGTTTAGCGGAGTGACTACTTTTTTGCCTGTTCGCGCCTCCAGTTCCTTCCTTGCTACTTTAGCTACATGTCCGCCTTGCTTTGCAGCACTTTTGCTGTCTTCAAAAGTTTTAGGATTTGTTGCCACTGAAATATCTTTTGTAGAGGCTTCGGCCAACATATTTAAAATGAGTTCGGTATTGGTCATGTTGTCCCGAAGATTTTCCTTCTTTAATCCTTTCAGAATTTTGTACTCCTTTGCTGTTTTATCACTCCATGCTTTTGTGATGATATCGGTAAGTGTTGCAAACTGGGTACCTTCCTTTAATCCTCTTTTTCTCCATTCATCTGTAAGCTCTTTTCTTATCTCAATACTTTTCAGCCGTTGGTTAATCCAGCTTTCTGAATAGCCTAATTGCAGATATTCTTTTAAAGCTCTGTCAATAGTCAATTCAGGGTCTTGCATTTCGTCTAATCTTTCAGATGCAACCTGTGCCAGCCATAGTTTAAAGGGTTCTGCTTTAGGTGATGGAATGGATTGTATAAGCCGAAAGAGTTGCTCGGTGTCGGCAACATCGGTCATTCTCATTTTGCCATCTGGTGCAAGCATTTTCAAACCGTGACAGTTCGTCACGGTTTCATTTCCTTCTGCTTTGAGCCGTTGTTTCAATTTTCTCCAGTAAGCATTTGAGTCAACGCTTTCAGTTAATACGGCAACCACATCAGCAATAGAAATATACCGTTTCTCTTGTTCGCTATCCCATAAGGAACGAACTTTTTTGCCTTCAAATATTTGTATGGCGTTTCGCTGATTCATAGACTACTTTTCTGTTTTGTTTCGTTAGGGCTTAAAATCGTACGGTAACAATAGCATAGCTGGTAACAGATTAAAATCGACTGATCTGCCCATTGACACATCGGCTAATTAAATTTTATTCCCTCTAAAGAACTCTTCCACGCTCATTCTTTTTTTCCCTTCGGGTTGAAATTCAAAAATTGAGACCCAGCCATCTTGGGCTTTTATTTTTAAATAAGTTTTGTTGTCGGTTTCAATCTGTCCACTGTTGACCGTGGTCAGTGGACTGTCGACCATTGACTGCACCTTAAACAATTTAAACACTTTTCCATTTAGCGTAGTCCACGCGGCAGGATACGGACTGAGGCCTCGCACAAAATTTCTGATTTGTTCTGACGGTTGCTTCCAATTGATCTCACATGTCTCCTTGAAAATCTTTGGAGCGTGTTTGATTTCGATCGCTTCGTTTTGAGAAAGCGAAGGAAAGTCCCCAGCCTCAATTGCTTTTACAGTTTTCAAAACCAACAAAGCACCTTTGTTCATTAATCGTTTATACAATTTGCCTGCGTCATCGTCTTGATGAATAATTTCTTTTTCTTGAAAGATGATGCTGCCCGTGTCGATTTCATTCTTGAGAAAAAAGGTAGTCACGCCTGTTTCTTTTTCTCCGTTGATGATCGCCCAATTAATGGGCGCAGCACCACGATATTGCGGCAAGAGCGATGCGTGCAAATTAAAAGTGCCGAGCGTGGGCATCGACCAAACTATTTCGGGCAACATTCTAAACGCAACGACCACTTGCAAGTTGGCTTGATAGCTTTTTAGTTCTTCCAAAAATTTGGGAGATTTTAAATTGGTTGGCTGCAATACAGGAATATTATATTTTAATGCGCTCTCTTTGATAGGCGATGCCGTTAGTTTTTGTCCACGACCTTGCGGCTTGTCGGGGGCAGTGATTACGGCCACTACGTTGAATTTATTTTCAATCAAGATTTCCAAACTCGGCACGGCAAATTCGGGGGTTCCCATGAAAAGGATACGCAGGTTATTCATTTTCTTGTTTCATCATTTTGATCAACCGCTCGTCAAACAACAACGATTGTGGCTTAGCTGATTTTACTTCATGGAATGATTTATGCTTTGGATTGATCAGGAAATTATACGTGTGGCTCATCAAGGCTGAAGGTACTTTCATAAGAAGAAATTTATTTTCTTCGAGAAACTGATTGCCAATTTGCTGAGTGATTTTCGGGTTGCGGTTCCAACCTTTGGGAAGTTGAGGGGAGTAAACGGTTGCACGATCGGGCACAAGAACAGGAACCAAAACATAATTGGAAGATATATTCGTTAACGGTGTGCGAAGGGCTACCTCCAATGCTGCAAGCAAATTATTTTCGGCTGTGTACACTCCATATTTACCGCGCGAGTTCCATCGGCCACCATAAAGAAATGCTCCTTGTCCTGAAAGATCTTTTGCCCATTTTTTTAAAGTACACCGGTAAAGAATCATGCTAATATACCATGCTCCAGTTTGCCCAATAGAACGAGTAACTCATCAATGCCATTTCGGGTATGAATTTGATCTATAGGTTTTTTCCCGTGCAAATCAATGGATGGTAAATTCAACCATTCAGAAAAACCTTCAAGATTATTGAAGAGCTCTTTTCCTTTGGCATACAATTCTGCCAAATGAATCAGCCGATCAGAAATGTAAAGGCGCATCCGTTCTTCGGGCTTGTAATTATCCAAGGTGCGTTTGGTAACGTCTAAGTAACGAAAGACTCTTTTTTCATCCAGCCTACTCTGACGAAGAAAAAAAACGAGTGATTGCTTCGGTAAACCAAGTTCTGCAAGGGAAGATAAGTCCCCCGTCTTTCCCAATACTTTTTTTCCACCTAAGAGCTCTATTGTCGCTGTGGTTCTCATTATGAAAATTTTCCATAAAGTTAACGAAAATTTTCAAAGTTAATCTCTCAGCTCTTTCCGCATGTATTTTTTACAGATCGGGCATTCACTCCAAACGTGCCCTCGGGCCGGACAAAATTGTCGCCCAAAATAAATGATTTGAAGATGCGCTTTGCTCCATTTTTTTTTGGGGATGAGTGGCTTCAAATCTTTTTCGGTCTGCTCTACATTTTTTCCATTGGATAAACCCCAGCGATGTGCAAGCCGGTGAATGTGCGTGTCCACCGGAAAGGCCGGGATGCCAAACCACTGTGTCATCACTACCGAGGCAGTCTTGTGGCCTACGGCAGGAAGCTCTTCTAAGGCCTCAAAAGTATTGGGCACTTCTCCGTTGTATTTCTCTACTAAAATTTTTGAAAGCCCAGCTATGCCTTTTGATTTCATGGGCGAGAGCCCGCAGGGTTTGATGATCTCACGGATTTCTTCCACCGAAAACTTCATCATATCAAAAGGGTTGTCAGCCAACTTGAAGAGCGAAGGTGTGGTTTTGTTCACTCGTTCGTCCGTGCATTGTGCCGAAAGCAAAACAGAAATTAATAAAGTGTAGGCATCCTTGTGATGAAGCGGCACCTCGGGGTGGGGAAAATGCTTATTCAGGATTTTAAGGATGTCACTTACTTTTTCTGATTTGGTCATTTTTTTAGCTTTTAGCTGCGAGCTTTAAGCGACAAGCCGTGGGAGTAAACCTCGAAACTTGTGGCTCGTAGTTCGAGGCTTTTTACGGATACAACAAATACTTTTTACGAATAGATTTGTATTCGTTTAATTCTTTCTTCCACGTATCGCGGATTTCCTCTTCACTCATTCCTTTTTTGATCTGCTCTTTTAAAATGCTGTTGCCCGCTAGTTTATCGAAATAAGGGGTAAAAAATTTCTCTTTGTCCTTGTCGGGAAATTGATGATAAAACTTGATTAAATAATTCAACGAAAGTTGGTCATCAATTTTTTCTTTGCGCAGGTCTGTGCCATAGCAGACTTTGTTTTCATACAGCGGATTTTTCGCCATCCCATCAACGCCTACAGGCTTGAACTTGAATGGCATCGTTTTCAAACTTGGGTGCCCTACAATTTCAAAGGGTGTTTTTGTGCCGCGCCCCACGCTCATCACCGTCCCTTCGAACAGGCAAAGCGAAGGATACAATGCCACGGCATGGTCGTTGGGGAGATTGGGCGAAGGCTTGACCAACAGTGAGTATTTTTTTTTGTGGTTATAATTTTTCAGCGCAATGATTTGAAGGTCGCATTTTTTTCCATCGGCCAGCCAGCCTTCGCCATTGATCATTTGCGCCAACTCTCCCACGGTCAGCCCGTGTACGATAGGGATAGGGTGCATGCCCACAAATGATTTTTGTTCGGGCTGCAGCACAGGGCCATCGACATACCAACCGTTGGGGTTGGGGCGATCAAGAACAATTAATTTTTTTCCTTGCTCGGCACAGGCTTCCATCAGGTAGTGCATCGAACTGATGTAGGTATAAAACCGTGCACCCACATCTTGGATGTCGAAGATCAGCACGTCCACATCGGCAAGTTGTTCGGGTGTTGGTTTTTTGTTGTTTCCATAAAGCGAAATTATGGGCAAGCCAGTAATGGCATCGGTTGCATTGCCCACTTTTTCTCCGGCATCGGCAGTGCCACGAAAGCCATGCTCGGGCGAAAATATTTTTTTGATATTTATTTTTGAGCGTTGCAAGGAATCGACCAAGTGCGTTTGGCCGATCACGGCTGTGTGGTTGACCATCAGTGCCACTGATTTATTTTGGAGCATAGGCAACAGCACATCCATCTGCTCTGCGCCTGTGATAATTTTATTTTTGGATTGGCTGGATGCTGCGGTGAGAAAAAGAACAAAAAATAATGGTAGCACAAAATATTTAAAAGCTCCGGCCAAGGATAGCAGCGAAAAGCCCGAAGCGCGTTGGGCTTGTGCGATGGGCGGACTTGCAGCGAATAGCCTGGTGTCGCGTTTCGCGACAGGCCGCAAATGAAAACTATTACACAAGGGAATCATTTTCCTTTTCATTATTTTGCAAGGTAACTTATCTGTTTTGAACCTTTCTTATTTCATATCTAAAAGAATACGCTCGGCACAGGGCGGAAGTTTTTCTTCGATCATTCACAAAGTGGCAGTGGGCAGCATCGCCATTGGGCTGGCTGCGGCTATCGTTTCATTTTTGATCATGCGTGGTTTTCAAAGCGGGGTGAAAGAGAAAGTCTATGGCTTCAGCAACCATCTGCTCATCACCAAATTTACAATGAACAATGCCGTGGCCGAACAGCCGTTTGATTTTAAAATTGATTTGTACCAACACCCTGGCAACTTTCCGTTTGTAAAGCATGTGCAAGAATACAGCCACAAGGCAGGGCTCATCAAAACCGAAAACGAAATGATGGGTATTGTGTTTAAGGGGGTGAGCAAAAAATTTAATCAAAAGGCTTTTAGTGAGAATTTAATTGAAGGAAAATTCATCAGCTTTCCCGACTCGGGTTATTCGCACGACATTATGGTGAGCCGCACGATTGCCAACAAACTCAATGCAAAGGTGGGTGATGCGATTGTGCTGCATTTTTTTCAAAACCCTCCGCGTTTTCGCAAACTGAAAATTGTGGGCATCTACGAAACCAACCTTTCGGATTATTTTGACAGCAAGGTGGTGATGGGTGACTTGCGCTTGGTGCAACAATTGAACAACTGGACTACCGACCAAGCAGGCGGACTGGAAGTGTTGATCGATTTTAATTATTTTAAACCGTATCAATTGTGGAAGACCGATGTGAGCTCTTATTGGGCGGCCATTCGCGAGCGCGTGATCGAGAACCCTGATGAGCAGAATAAATTGGTGCGAACCACAAAGGCAGTTTGGAATTATAAATTTGATTTTGATCATGCGGCACTCGATGAGGCGCAACACCAGATTGGCGAGGCCATGGACTACGACCTGAACATTGAGACCGTGCGCGACAAGTACATCCAGATTTTTGAGTGGCTCGACTTGGTGAAAAGTCAAGTGCGTATTTTGCTCGGCATCATATTAATTGTGGTGAGCGTGAACATGATCTCTGTCATTTTGATTTTGGTGATGGAGCGCATCCCCATGGTAGGCTTGCTCAAGGCGATGGGCGCACAAAATAAATTGATCCGCTCGGTTTTTATTTTTAATGGAATGAGTTTGATCGCCAAGGGGTTGCTGTACGGCAATTTGATCGGCCTCGGTTTTTGTTTTCTGCAAGACCAGTTTCATTTATTGAAGTTAAACCCGCACGATTACTACATGAGCTATGTGCCCGTGGAGTGGAGCTGGCCTACGGTGATCGTGTTAAATAGTATTGTCTTTGCGGTAGTGTCGCTGGTATTGCTGGTGCCTACAAGGTTCATTGCAAGAATCCAACCCGTGCAAGCAATTAGGTTTGATTGAATAATCCACAGTAAATAGAAGACAGCTTCTTGATATTGGAAACAATATGACGGTTGTCTGTGGACTGACTACAGTTGTCTTCTACTCAAACTTTCTAAACCAACTCCGCACGGTCATTTGAATCACGCCCAAGAAACCTTCTTTAAAAATACCCACCGACATTTTTGATTGGCCTAATGTTCGGTCGGTGAAGATGATGGGCACTTCAGTAATTTTAAATCCGTATTTCCAAGTTAAAAATTTCATCTCAATCTGAAAAGCATAGCCCACAAACTTAACGCGGTCAAGCGGAATTTTTTCAAGCACATTTTTTCTGTAGCAGACAAAACCGGCCGTAGTGTCGTGGATGGGAATGCCCGTAACGATGCGCACATAACGGCTGGCAAAGTAAGAGAGGAGCACGCGGCTCATCGGCCAGTTCACCACGTTCACACCTGTAGAGTAACGCGACCCCACCGAAAGATCATAGCCGTTTTCTGCGCAAGCGAGGTAAAGCCTATTCAAGTCGCGCGGGTCGTGCGAGAAGTCGGCATCCATTTCCAACACATAATCATAGCCATGTTTCAAGGCAATGCTGAACCCTTCGATGTAGGCCGTGCCCAACCCTAATTTCCCGGCACGCTGCAGCAGATGAAGTTTTTTTTCGGTCGCTGTGTTGAATAGCTTTTGCTGCTCTTTGATAAGGGCAGCCGTGCCATCGGGCGAATTGTCGTCTATGATCAGCAGGTGAAAGTCTTTGGGCTGTGCCATCACCGCCTGGATGATTGCTACAATATTTTCCTTTTCGTTATAAGTCGGTATAATTACGAGGGCGTTGCTCACGGGAAGATTTTAAGAAGTTAAAAATATGATTTTTGTATCAAATTATTCAATTGAATTTTACGGTGTATGAACCCTTGCATTTTCCTCGACCGCGATGGCGTGCTGAATGAAGACAACCCTAACTATACTTTTCGTGTAGAGGACTTTAAGGTTTTGCCGGGCGTGATCGCTGCCCTAGGGCAATTAAAATTACAAGGCTACTTATTGGTGGTGGTCACCAATCAATCGGGCATAGCGCAAGGGCTGTACACGCAGCTGCAGATGGATGAATGTCATCACTATTTCCAATCGCAGTGTGGCAACCTCATCGATCACTTCTACTTTTCGCCCGACCATCCTTCTGTATCGGCATCGCTTTCGCGCAAGCCCGGAATATTGCTCTTTGAAAAAGCCATCGCCAAATTTAAAATCGATACCACAAAATCATGGATGGTGGGCGACCGTGGTCGCGACATTGTGCCCGCCCGAAACCTCGGCATCAAAACAATACAGATCGGTGATGAGATAGAAGAAAATGAAAAAGCAGATTACCGTGTGGGCAACCTGCTTGAAGCTTCGAAAATAATCCTGAGAAAAGTTTAGGCTACCGTCAATGATGGAGTAAACGCTGGCTTCACGCCAAGCTCTTTCATCAACTTGGCGTGAGCGGCCAAGGCTTGCATAAAAGTTTCTTTCGACTTGTAGGGCAACCCAAATTCTTTGGCGGTCTGCTCTACGATCGGTGCCAACTTGCGGTAATGCACGTGGCAAACATTGGGGAACAAGTGGTGCTCTACTTGATAATTCAACCCCCCTACATACCATGAAAGTAATTTATTTTTATGGCCAAAGTTGGTGGTCGTGCGCAACTGGTGGATGGCCCAATTGTTTTCAAGCGTCCCTTCACTGTCGGGCATCGGATATTCTGTTCCATCGATTACGTGAGCAGGCTGAAAAATAATAGCGAGTATAAACCCCGATACATAGTGCATGGCCACAAAGCCGATCAGCACTTGCCACCACGTTACGGGCAACAGCACAAACGGTAAAACAATAACATAAGAGAAGTAAATTGTTTTTGCGATGATCAGTGTGGTCCACTCGCGCAGTGCGGTGGTTTTTTGTTTTTTCAACAACCCTTCTTTTTCATACTTGATCAACCGTGCATAATCTTTGCCCACAATCCACACTAATGTGAGCAGACCATATAAGAACCACGCATACAAATGTTGGTAGCGGTGCAGGGGTCGCCAATCAGAGCTAGGTGCCATGCGCAGTACTCCGCGCGGGCTGATATCTTCATCCACTTCGTGCACGTTGGTATAAGTGTGGTGCAGTACATTGTGTTGCACTTTCCAGTTGATGACATGGCCACCAACAATGTTCAATGAAAGACCCATTATATTGTTGATCCAATTTTTTGCCGAGTACGATCCATGGTTGGCATCGTGCATTACCGAAAGGCCGATGCCCGCGGTGCCTAAGCCCATAACCAAACAAAGCCCGAGCATGCCCCAGACGCTTGTTACCACACCACTTATTAAAATAAAATAAGGAGTGAGGTAAAGGGTAAACATGAAAATCGTTTTCACCACCATTTCTAAGTTGGCAGTGCGATCAATGTTGTTGGTTTTGAAATAAGAATTGACCCGCTGGCTCAGCGTTGAAAAGAAATCGGCACGGCCAGTGGCAAATTTAAGGTTCAAGTTCATGGTGATGGTTGTTAAAAGCCAAAAATCAAAAGGCTACTTTTTTATAAAGGTACGATTTCCTGTACGGATAACAGTCGTTAAGGTGGGATTAAATTTAGAGGATGCGAAGATTACGCCAATTCGGCTATCACCGTGCGCCCGCCTTTGGTCACTTGCCCAATGGCGACTGTAATTTTTGCATTGAGGGGGACGTAAATATCTACGCGCGATCCGAACTTGATAAACCCAAACTCATCGCCTTGTTGTAGGGGCTGTCCTTCTTTCACATACCACTTTATTCTTCGTGCCAGGGCCCCTGCGATCTGACGAAAAAGAATTTCGTTTCCATTTTTCATTTTTGCCACCACGGTGGTGCGCTCATTTTCTGTACTCGACTTCGGATGCCAGGCCACCCAATATTTTCCAGGATGATACTTAAAATAAGAAATGGTTCCGCCCACAGGCATGCGGTTTACATGCACGTTCACAGGCGACATGAAAATGGAAATTTGTTTGCGCTTCGATTTTAAATATTCCGTCTCTTCCGTCTCTTCGATCACCACCACTTTGCCATCGGCAGGGGCCAGCACTTGTTTTTCGTTTCGTTGAATTTCAAAAACAGGATTGCGGAAAAATTGCAAAATGATTAAGTAAAAGATCACACCGATCGCGATAATGATGTTCCGGATTATTAAAGCATCGTGAAAAAAATAATCCGCAAGCCAGATATCGCCCACCAAAGCGATCAGCGAAACAAAAAGTAACGTACGGCCTTCTTTGTGTATGGTCATTATATGATTTTAGATTTTAGAATTGCGATTTTAGATTTTAAGGTTATCAGAACAACTATTCTCATTCTTAATTCTTAAATCTAATAGCTGCAATCTTTTAGTACCCTCCCCGGAATTTGTACGTCTTTGCTACTTTATCGATGGCCACCATGTAGGCGGCTATGCGCAAAGAGACTTTATATTCTACTGAAGTTTTGTACACATTGTCGAAGGCATCTTTCATGATGCGGTCGCTTCTGCGGTTCACACGGTCGGCAGTCCACTTGTAGCCGAGACGGTTTTGTACCCATTCAAAATACGACACCGTTACACCGCCCGCGTTGGCCAAAATGTCGGGCACCACGTTGATCCCTTTTTCATAAATGATACTGTCGGCCTTTGAAGAAGTAGGGCCGTTCGCGCCTTCCACAATCAGTTTTGCCTGAATCTTGCTGGCGTTGTTTCCGGTGATCACATCTTCGGTGGCGGCAGGCACGAGCACATCTACCGGCAAGATGAGGATGTCGTTGCCACTGATTTTTTCTGTCCCCGAAAACCCTTCGAGCGATCCTTTGTTCGCATCGCGGTACTTCACAGCCGCTTCAATGTCAACTCCGCTTTCATTATAATAGGCGCCATGCAAATCACTGATCGCTTGCACTTTCAAGCCGCGCTCGTGCAACAGTCTTGCTGCCCAAGAACCCACATTGCCAAAACCTTGCACCGCACACGTAGCTTTGTACGGATTGATTTTTAATTTTTCCATCGCGGCCATTGCCGATACCATCACGCCACGGCCAGTCGCTTCGGTGCGACCCAATGAGCCGCCCATCACAATGGGTTTGCCTGTAACCACGGACGAAACTGTCATGCCTTTGTTGCGCGAATATTGATCCATCAGCCAGGCCATCTCACGTGGGCCCGTGCCCATGTCGGGCGCAGGAATATCTTGGTCGGGACCAAACACGTCCATCATCGATTGGGTGTAGGCACGCATCAAGCGCTCAATTTCACCTGCCGACATCTCGCGCGGGTTGCACGCCACTCCGCCTTTTGCCCCACCGAAGGGAATGTCCACCACCGCGCACTTCCAGGTCATCCAAGCGGCCAATGCTTTTACTTCGTCAAGATTTACATGCGGATCGAAACGGATCCCACCTTTAGATGGGCCAAGGATGGTGGAGTGGATCACCCGGTAGCCTTCAAACGCTTTGATGCTGCCATCATCCATCGTTACGGGCAGCGACACGATCACTTGCTTGGCAGGGTTTTTCAATACGTTGTACACTTCTTCTTCCAAGCCCAATAGTTGAGAGGCCGTGCGGAAGCGCGACATCATTGCTTCAAAAGGGTTCTCTTTGTCGAGGAGGGGGGCAGGTTCGATGTAAGCCATTTTCAGTTTATGATTTACGATTTACAATTTGATGCTTCCACAGAAATTTCAGAATCCTGTTGTTCTGAATTGCCTGATCGAAAACGGTTGCAAAGATAAAGATTTTGATGACTCACGCCCACATTGCATCGAGCTTTCCTTTCTGGATTTATTAGTGCGTATTATTTTGTGAACGAGTGACATAAACAATTTTTATTTTGCGATCAGCATCATAAACAAAATAAAACAGAAGTGGGTTTACCAACAGGGATGGTTTTGCACCTTGATAAAATTGCAGGGCCACCGTGAATGTATTTTTAAAGGGATCAGAAAAAGAAAGACCAATGCCCGCCTGTGCCTCGAACCACTTGCCCATGTGGGCAATTCAAATTTATTTGGATGACGGTAGTCTCGATATTGAATTTTGATGGAATCATAAATATGGATCATTTCTGTTCCCACTATTTCTGTACAGGCCTTGTTACTTTTGGTTTTACTTTTTAGGATTTCACAAACAAAAGGATAAGGATTGTTCGTAAGGCCAAGACACCGATGGTTGCTTCCATAAGAGGGAAGTCGAACTCTTTTAGTTTTAAGAGGCCATCAAATGTAAAATTGCAAGTGCGTAAGAAATAAAAAAGGCCGCTCTCTTCGAACGGCCTTTTTAAAAAAAATACAAAAATTTTACCCAATCATCACCCGCTTGAAATCGGCCACGGCCAATCCCTTCGACACGCTGTCGAGATATTGGGCCACCGTCTTCGAGTTGTCTTTCACAAAAGGTTGGTGTACCAACGTATTGTCTTTGTAAAACTTTTGCAGTTTGCCTTGCGCAATTTTTTCTACCATGTTGGCGGGCTTGCCCTCCGCTATGATCTGCGCTTTGGCAATCTCCAGTTCTTTTTCGATCACCGATTTGTCCACCGAAGTTTCGTCAACGGCCACCGGGTTCATGGCCGCTATCTGCATGCCCACATCTTTGCCGGCATCGGTTACGTCTTTGCCGTTCACACCTTTCAATGAAACCAGCACACCGAGCTTGTTTCCGGCATGAATGTAAGGGACAACGGCTTCGCCAGTCATGTACACCAGCGAGCTCACTTCTAACTTCTCACCGATCTTACCAACCAGTTCGGTCATTTTCTCACCAATCGTTAAGTCGCCCGCCTTTTCATTCATCAATGCTTCTTTGTCGGCTGGCTTTTTTGCGAAAGCAATTTCGGCAATCAGCTTGCCCAGGTTTTGAAACGCTTCGTTCTTGGCCACGAAGTCGGTCTCGCAGTTGAGGGCGATGAGCACCGCTTCTTTTTTGTCTTCCGATGTTTTTACAAAAACAGATCCTTCCTTGGCGTCTTTGTCTGAGCGGCTGGCCGAAACTTTCTGGCCTTTCTTGCGCAGGTATTCAATTGCTTTTTCAAAATCGCCATTGGCTTCGGTCAACGCTTTTTTACAATCCATCATGCCCGCGCCCGTCATGGTGCGGAGCTTATTTACATCTTGTGCAGTGATCATGGTCATTTACTTTTTTATCGTTAAGGATCTATTTTTTACAGGGGGTTGAAAACAAAATGAACATCGGCTATTCACCGATGTTCATCTATGATAATCGGCTATGGCCTATTAGTTGCTTTCTACGGTTTCGTCCACTTTGCGTTTTTCTTCTTCTTCTTTTTTCTGGCCCGCTTCTTCTTTGTCTTTCTTGCGCTCCATCAGGGCCTCTTCAATTGACTTGCCTACATAGTTGGTGATGATAGAGATCGACTTGAAGGCATCGTCATTGGCAGGGATCGGGAAATCAATATCAGAAGGATCAGAGTTGGTGTCCACCATGGCAAACACGGGGATGTTCAACTTCTGCGCTTCGGCCACGGCAATGTGCTCGCGTTTTACATCGATCACAAACAAGGCCGCGGGCAAACGGTTGAGGTCTGCGATACCGCCCAACTGCTTTTGCAACTTGGCTTTCTCGCGGGTCAACATCAATTTTTCCTTTTTGGTGATGTTCTCGAACGATTCGTCTTTGGCCATCTTATCGATCAGCGCCAGGCGCTTCAACGATTTGCGGATGGTGGCAAAGTTGGTGAGCATGCCGCCCAACCAACGCTCGGTAACGTAGGGCATGTTCAAGCGTGTGGCCTCAGCCACCACAATGTCCTTGGCCTGTTTCTTCGTGGCCACGAACATGATCTTGCGGCCTGAACGCACGATATTTTTTATAGAAAAAACTGCTTCGTCAAGGCACTTCATCGTCTTGTTCAAGTCGATCAAGTGGATGCCGTTGTTCTCCATGTAGATGTACTCAGCCATCTTGGGGTTCCACTTGCGGGTAAGGTGTCCAAAATGTACACCTGCATCCATCAAACTCTGTGTTGTTAATTGCTCTGCCATGATTCTTCTGTTAACGCTTGCTGAACTGGAACTTCTTGCGTGCCTTTTTGCGGCCCGGCTTCTTTCTTTCCACCATGCGCGAGTCGCGGGTGAGAAGGCCTTCCTTTTTCAAGGCGGGGCGGTTTTCGGTGTTGATGATCACCAATGCACGGGCAATGCCCAACCGGATTGCTTCGGCCTGGCCTTTGGAGCCACCACCTTCTACATTCACAGTGACATCGTAACTGCCTTCTAATTTTGAGATCGTGAGGGCTTGCTTCACCGTGGTCTGCAAAATTTCAGAGGGGAAATAGTCTTTCAGCTCTCTTTCGTTCACTACGATCTGTCCTTTGCCGGGCTTCACGTAAACACGTGCTACCGAGGTCTTCCTTCTTCCAAGGGTGTTGATGATCTCCATATCAGAACTTTATTTCTTTGGGTTGGTTTGCAGTGTGAGGGTGCTCCGTGCCACCATAGACATGCAAGCTGCGGAACAGTTGGCGGCCCATGGTGTTTTTTGGCAACATGCCGCGCACCGAATGCTCCACTAAGCGGGCCGGGTTTTTTTCGCTGATCTCCCGTGGCGAAAGTTCGCGTTGCCCACCCGGGTAGCCCGAGTAGGTGAAGATCACACGGTTGTTCCACTTTTTGCCGGTCATGCGCACTTTGTCTGCGTTGATGACAATCACATGGTCGCCCATGTCAGTATTGGGAGTGTAGTTGGTTTTATTTTTGCCGCGCAATACGCGGGCTATCTCGCTGGCCACGCGGCCCAACACTTGATCTTTGGCGTCAACCAGCACCCAGTTCTTTTCGGATGTGGCACTGTTGGCGAAAATGGTTTTGAAACTATACTGATTCACTTTTTAGCTTTTTGGCTTTACAAAATTAGATTTACCCTTAAAAAAGGGACACAAAAGTAGGCTCAAAAAGCAGATAATGCAAGCGCAGTTAATTTTTTACCGCGCGTAGGCTTCCAATTGCTTGATCAGCGCCCTAAAATCTTTGGGATAAGGAGCTTCGACAATGATCTTTTTCCCATCAATTAATGAAAATTCCAAGGAATGTGCGTGCAAAGCCATCCGTTTCATCAAGGGAAGTTCATCGGTCATTTTTTTCAAATGAAAGTTCCGTTTGATGGAAGAAACTAAGAAAGGAGTACCTCCATAGGTCTCGTCTCCGGTGATTGACGCCTTTAATAAAGCCAAATGGATTCGGATTTGGTGCATGCGGCCAGTGACAGGGTTGCAGCTGATCAGTGTGTGAGACTTATAACTTTTCGCTGTTGAAAAATAAGTTTGTGCAGGTTTTCCATCGCGCGATATTTTGACCGTGCCATCACTCAGCTTTGCGATGGGCGCATCGACCAATTCATTTTCGAAGTGATGGATGCCATCGGCCACGGCATGATAAGTCTTCGTCACCTCGCGGTTTTCAAACTGCATGCTCAGGTGGCGGTAGGCTGCGGGGTTGCGGGCAATGGCCAGCACGCCCGAGGTGTCTTTGTCCAGCCTGTGGCACACTTGCGGGTCGGGCTCTACCTCCCTTGCTAAACTTAAAATGTTAAAATTTTCGTTTCGGTCTTCTAAGGTAGAAATGAACGGAGGCTTGTTGATGAGGATAAAATCCTGGTCTTCAAAAAGCACTAAATCTTTAAAATTTATTTTTGGAGGTTTCACGGTTGGGATTTGGAATAAAGGTTTCAAAAGGAAAACTTTATTATTTTACAGACTGGTAGGATCGATTGTTTTCGATTGCAAAACTATCCAAATAAAATGGTTTGGCACACACGGTGAATACGACAAGGTTAAAGGAATAAAAAATAAAGATTTAGTTGGCCACGTAGGGGGCAAAGGATACGTGTCGGCTATTTTAAATAAACTAATAACCAATGACGTTGGAGATTGCCCAGTTTGTTCCACCTTAAATTTGGGGTTTCCGGCCGAAGTCTTGCTGTCGTAGATCAATCTTCCTCTTCCCCTTTCGCTCTCGGGAGTTTAAAACTAAACTGAGAGCCCTTGCCCACTTCGCTCTGCACTTCGGCTTTGCTGTTGTGCCCTTCCAAAATATGTTTGACAATGGCTAGCCCCAGGCCAGTGCCTCCCTTCTCGCGACTGCGGCTTTTGTCCACTCGATAAAAACGCTCGAAGATGCGGTGCAGGTGTTCGGAAGGAATGCCCTCGCCCGTGTCGGTGACCATGGTAGTGATATTTTTTTTGCCCACATCAAAACTCACCGTTACCTCGCCCTCTTCAGGCGTGTAGTTGATCGCGTTAGCGATCAAATTGGTGATGACTTGGCCAATTCGTTTAGCATCGGCATGAACAATAATTTTTGAATGGCGCGCAGGCTGTAGCTTCAGTTTTATTTTCTTTTCCTCGGCTTTCTCTTCAAACTGATCGATCACTTCTTCACTTAGTTTGAACAGGTCGATCTGCGCAACTTTCATTTTAATGTCGCCCGTTTCGATTTGCGAAAGCGTGAGTAAATCTTGCACGAGCGAGTCGAGGCCGTCAAGGCTCTTGGCTGCTTTTTTTAAAAATTTGCCGCGCACGTTTTTATCGTTTACTGCGCCATCGAGCAACGTGTGCACAAAACCTTGTGCTGCGAAGATGGGCGTCTTCAGTTCGTGCGATACATCGGCAATAAATTCTTTACGAAACGCTTCCAGCTTTTTTAACTCGTCAATTTCTTTTTGTTGGAGCAGGGCAAAGGCGGCAATCTCTTGGTTCAACTTTTCAAACGGGTCAAGCACTCCCGTTTTTTCAGCGGCAATTCCTTTGAGTTCTTTCTTCATCAGTTTGCCCATCATCTTGTTGATTTTGTTGAGGCCACGAAAAATAAGAAACTCAAGTACGACATAGATGAGCAGATACGAAACGGAAAAGCTGATGAGTGTGGCCACCAGCAGCGCGCTGCGATCAACACTGTGCAACAGCGAAAGAAACAAAGCCGTTACCCCGGCTATGCAGACGGCAACAAGCAGGGCGAGGGTGCGGGCGCTATAAACCATGAGGAGCGGGGATCAGCCCAAAAATACAAAACTGCGCGATGCAAAAAATGGAGCGATCAGCTAAGGTTGAACTTGTAGCCTACACCTTTTACGGTAAAGATGCACTCATCGCCTACTTTTTCGCGCACCTTGCGCACGTGTACATCGACCGTGCGCGAAAGCACATACACATCTGAGCCCCAAATGTTTTGCAAGAGTTCATCGCGGCTAAAAACTTTGTTGGGAGTTTGGGCAAGAAAAAAAAGCAGTTCAAATTCTTTTTTAGGCAAACTGATTTCGCGGCCTTTCAAACGCACGGTATAACTGGTACGGTCAATGACCAAGTCGCCCACTTTGATTTGACTCGAGGTATTTTTCTTGGCCGAGTCCCTGCGGAATAAGGCACTGATCCGGCTCATGAGCGCACGCGGCTTGATGGGTTTTAAAATGTAATCATCAGCGCCCACATCGAAGGCGGCCACTTCTGAATATTCTTCGGCACGGGCCGTGAGGAAAACGATGTACGTGTTCACCAGCTCAGGCATGGCGCGCAATTGCCGGCAGGCTTCTACGCCATCCACATTGGGCATCATGATGTCGAGCAGAACCAGGTCAGGGTGAAATTTTTTGGCGACCTCTACCGCTTCTTGTCCATCGATGGCAGTGCGCACATCGAAGCCGTTTTTTTCAAGATTGTACTTGAGCAGTTCGAGGATGGATTCTTCGTCATCCACGACCAACACTTTTTGCGCGGGCTTATTAGCCATATTTTTTTTTGTAAAAATAGAGAGAAATTAACCCCTGGAAAAGGCAGTGTTACCAACTTAACAATTTGATAATGGGCTGTTAATGCGAGCCCCGAGCTGCGGGGAGCAGGCTCGAAGCTCAAGGCTACAAAAAAGGATGCTGTTCACTTAGATAATGAATGTAAGCCTTCAAGTTGCCTTTAAATTTTTTGTTGAGTTCTTTGCCAAAGTCTTGCTGCTTGGATTGATAAAGGTGAAACGACATGAAGTACGTATTGTTGGGCAGCCACTCGGCACGCGAAACCCGCTTCTCAAACAGCGGCAAGGTGTCAGTGCTTTGCATGATGCGCTGGATCATTAATTTTTTCTTTTCTTTCTTTAAATCAAGGGGCTCGCCCATAAACGATTGAAAGAGGCTATCGAGTTTTTTTGTGCCGCGCAAAATATGCCTACTGTAAATGCGATAATCTTGGTCTTCGTGCGCGTACTGTGTGTACTGTTTTGAATCGCGTCCATATTTATAGATCAAAAAATTGTAGGCGGCCGTATCGCCAATAAATGAAGCAAGGTTTTCGTTAAAGTCTGAATTGTCTTTTATAAAAATGGTGGCGTGTACCATCTCATGGATGATGAGCCCGGCCAGGTCGCCATCGCTGCGGTTGAGCATGCCACTGAGAATGGGATCAGTGAACCAGCCCAAGGTGCTCCATCCGCCCGGGTTGCGGATGCTCACATCATAATTTTCGTCTATCAATTTTTTCCGCTCGGCCAATGCTTTTTCTTTTTCAAAAAAACCTTTGTAGGGCAAGTCTCCGACAACAGGAAAATGCCAGAGTTTGGGTTTGAGTTCAAACGGGCCGCAGGCCTGCACCACCCACATCAGTTCCTCACCACGTTGATCGTACAGAGTTTTGTAGTTCTCCGTGTCTTTGAGGCCAAGCGAGTCGATGGAAAATTTTCTGATGTCTTCAATGAGATGCAATTTGGTTTTGAGCGAATCCGGAAATGAAGGATCATTCAAAAATATTTCTACAGGTTTTGCGCCCCAAATAATGGTGAGCTGGCCTTTGCCCATGCGCAACCCATAGTTGACGAGTTGCCATTGCCAAACAACAAGGGCAAGAAGAATTATTGAAATTGAAACGAGGATTTTTTTGACCATTGCCGCTAAACTCTTTTTATGTCCGCCTAAAATTAATTGTTATTCGTTATTGGTTAATCGTTGTCTGTAAATCGTAATTTTAAAGTTATGAGAATAGTTACCGCTTTCATACTTATTACCACTCCCTGTTGCGCTCAACATTTTAATTCAATCGAAATATCGAATTGGAAAAAGCAAGCTGAAAACATCACCATCATCCGCGACAACTGGGGAGTTGCCCATGTTTACGGAAAGACCGATGCCGATGCGGTGTTTGGAATGCTGTATGCGCAATGCGAAGATGACTTCCCGAGAGTGGAGCGCAATTATCTCACCGCCACGGCACGCATGGCCGAGGCCGAAGGCGAAAACTATATTTATCACGATTTGCGGATGCGCTTGTTCATCGATACGGTGAAAGCGATCGCCCTATATAAGGTGTCGCCCGAGTGGATGAAAAAGCTTTGTACTGCCTTTGCCGATGGCATCAACTATTATCTCTACACACACCAGCAAACAAAACCGAAACTGCTCAAGCGTTTTCAACCGTGGATGCCTTTGCTTTTTAGTGAAGGAAGTATTGGTGGCGACATCGAAAAAGTTTCGTTGAATGAGTTGAAAGAATTTTATGCCCGCCTGCCGAACGGGCAGGGTGACCCTTCCCCCGGCTTGATAGAAAAAACCAATGGCGATGGATTTGAACCCGAACCGCGAGGCTCCAACGGTATTGCAATCGCCCCTTCGATCAGCGCAACAAGCAATGCACTGTTGCTGATCAATCCGCACACGTCATTTTATTTTCGTTCCGAATTGCAAATGGTAAGTGAAGAAGGCTTGAATGCGTACGGTGCGGCAACTTGGGGGCAATTTTTTATTTATCAGGGATTTAACGAGCACTGCGGATGGATGCACACCTCCAGTCAAGCGGATGTGATGGATGAATACGCTGAAACTATTATTAAAAAAGACAACGCTCTTTATTATAAGTATGGAAACGAATTGAAACCGATTCAATCGGAGAAGATTTCGGTTGCTTATAAAAAGGGAAATGCGATTTCGCGAAAAGAATTTACAACCCACCGAACTCATCACGGACCGATAGTAGCACAACACGAAGGGAAGTGGATCAGCGTGAAGATGATGGTTGAACCCCTAAAGGCGTTAACACAATCGTATCAGCGAACCAAATCAAAGTCACTAGCCGATTTTAAAAAAGCGATGTTGCTAAAAACAAATTCTTCCAACAACACCGTGTATGCCGATGACAAAGGCAACATTGCTTATTGGCATGGCAATTTCATGCCAAGGCGAGACCCACAATTTAATTGGAATGAACCGGTGGATGGAAGCAACCCGGCCACGGAATGGAAAGGGCTGCATAAACCTGACGAGATGATTCAAATTTTTAATCCGACCAACGGGTGGATACAAAATTGTAACGCTACACCATTTACAGCAGCAGGAGAAAACAGCCCTAAGCAAAAAGATTATCCATCATACATGGCGCCCGATGCTGAGAATGCGCGCGGACTTCATGCGGTTCGTGTGTTACAAAACCAAAAAGATTTTACGCTCGACAAATTGATTGCCACCTCACGCGATTCTTATTTGCCAGGATTTGAAAAATTGCTGCCCTCATTTCTTCAGGCCTTCGATGAAGTTGCCACGAGTAATGATTCATTGCGCAAAAACCTGAACGAGCCGATTCAATTATTAAAAGATTGGGACTACCGTTGGTCGGCTACTTCAGTGCCAACGACTCTTGCCATTTATTGGGCGCAGCGACTGCGGCAAAATGTTGCTTCTAGAATTCCTACGAAATTGGAACAACTAAGCATCATTCAATTCCTGCAAGAGAACACAACATTTCAGGAAAAAGTAGGTGCGCTGAGAGAAACGATGGACGAATTGCAGCGCGACTTTGGTACTTGGAAAATTGGTTGGGGCGAGGTGAATCGCTATCAACGCCTCGAAGCCCGCCTGCCTGCCCTCCGTACAACTTCGGGAGGCGAGCCGGACGGGCAGGGAAAAATTGATGCGGACTTTGATGATGCTCAACCAAGCATTGCGGTTCCGTTCACGTCTTCTTTCTGGGGATCACTTGCAGCGTATGGAAGCAGAAAATATCCGAACACAAAAAAAATGTACGGCAACGTAGGCAACAGTTTTGTGGCGGTGGTTGAGTTTGGGAAAAGAATCAAAGCGAAATCGGTGATGACGGGCGGGGCATCGGGCGATCCGTCATCTCCACATTTCAAGGACCAGGCAGTGATGTACTGCGAGGGGAAATTCAAGGATGTTCTTTTTTATAAAGAAGATGTGATGAAGCAGGTGGAGAGAAGTTATCAACCCGGGAAGTAGAGTTATACATATTTTCGTTCTGATGAAAAAAATAAAAATCCTCGCCATCCCGGGAGCTGCGAGCCAATTCATCATGCCAAGTCTCGTTGACAGATTGCGACTACCATTGCGAGCATTATTGAGTTTTGTCAACTGCCTATTGCCCTTGCCTATTTGGCCTACGCCAGCTCCCGCAAATCCACTGGCACCACGCGCGAGATTCCTTTTTCCACCATCGTGATTCCATAAATCACATCAGTGGTCGTCATCGTGCGCTTGTTGTGCGTAACAATCACAAACTGGCTCTCTTTGCTGAAGTTGCGGATGATGGCATTGAACTTGTCAATGTTGGCATCGTCAAGCGGAGCGTCCACCTCATCGAAAATACAGAACGGTGCGGGCTTCAATAAATACATCGAGAATAGAAGGGCAGTCGCTGTCAATGTTTTCTCGCCACCGGAAAGTTGATTGATGGTGAGCGGCCGTTTGCCTTTTGGTTTGGCAATGATATCAATTTCTGATTCCAGCGGCTTGCTTGGGTCAGCCAATCTCAGATCGCAATCATCACCTTCGTTGAAGAGCGAGCAGAAGACTTTTACGAAATGTTCTTTGATCTGGTTGAAGGCCACCATGAAGGTTTCGCTGGCCACCGCTTCGATTTCGCTGATAGTGCTGAAGAGCGATTCTTTAGCGTTCAGCAAATCATCTTTTTGTGCGATGATAAAATCGTTGCGCTGTTTGATCTCGTTGTACGCTTCCATCGCCATCGGATTGATGGGCCCCATGTTGTCCAGCTTCTCGCGGATCTTAATCACATCGTTGCGCAATTTTTCTTCATCTGCTTTCGCAAATACTTCGGCCTCTTCAGGAGTGGTCTCACCCACCACCGAATCCAACTCCACATTAAACTCCACCGACAATCTTTCTTTCACCGAGTTGAGTTGCAGTTTGCTTTCGTTGAGCTGGCCTTGCAGTTCCATTAATATCGTGTCGATGTGCTGGCGCTGGTGTTGCACATCGCGCAGGTCTTTGTCATATTGATCGATCTCGCCACGTCCGCTGTAATATTCTTTCTCCGCTTCGCTCAATCCTTTTTCCATTTCTTCCTTTTCCGCATACATGCCGATGAGTTCTTCATCGTTGCTCTGCGTGGTGGTAATAATGGTTTTGGTTTCGTCTTCATTCTTCAGCAACTCTTCCGTGTTGGCTTGAATTCGCAGACTGCTTTGCTCCATGCTCTCTTGCTTGAAGCGCATCTCTTGCTCCACGCTCTTCACACGGTTCTCTTGCTGATGGAAGAAAATATTTTGCTCATTGTAGTTGGCCGACTTCTGGCTGAGCAATTCATTTTGCGCAGTAAGGTCAACTACAATTAATTTTAATTTTTCATCGTGCGAATTAAGTTCGTGTTGGGCGAGTTGCGCCTTCGGTTGCATTTCGGCCACCTCGTTCGAAAGTGTTTCGATTTTTTCGAGGATGTCTTCCCTGCGCAAGCCGGCACTGCTGAGCATACTGTGAAACTGTTCTTTCTTAGTCTTCACGGAAATGGATTCATCATTCACCAGCTTGATCGCATTTTGCGCTTCTTCAATCTGTTGCTTCAGGGTGTTGTTGCGCAAGCGTTCCAACTCGCGCTGCCGGTCGATGAGGCTGTGGCGAATGTCTTCCAGTTTCTTGGAAAACTCTTTGATCTCGATGTCAAGTTTCTCCAGGTTTTTGGCACGGCCAATTTTCTTTCCTTCGAATAGACCTACCGAGCCGCCACTCAAACTGAATCTGCGTTTGGTGATCTTACCGCTTTTAGTAACGAAGGTGTTGTCGTCATCGGAAGGAATGCTTTTGAGGTCGCCATCAAAAACATAAACTTTGTCGAGGATAAACGACATCAATCGTGAATACTTCGGATCGAACTCGATGATCTGCGAAGCCGGGAATGCATTGGCATACATTTGCACCTGCGCGGCCGAAAATTTTTCAAAGGCATCGAGGATAAAAAAGTTTGCCTTGCCCTTGCTGGCATCGCTCAAGATGTTGATCGCCTCGTAGGCTTCGGCCTCGTGCTCTACAATATAATAGTTGAGGTACGGCTCCAAATAATTTTCGATGGCGACACGGTATTCTTCCGAAGTGGAAATGATGTCGGAGAGGAGCGGAGCATTTTTGATGCTGTCTACATTTTTCTTCAAGAACTTGATCGCCTCCGGAAACCCTTCGAAACTCTCCACCATCGATTTGGTGAGTTGATATTCGCTCTGTCGTTTGTTGAGTTCGCTGTCGGTCTTGGTCATCTCATCACGGATCATCTCGATTGTTTTTTCCAACGAGGTGATGCGCAACAATATTTCTTCCTCTTCGTGCTTGAGCTTATCTTGGTAATTGGTCTTCTTCCCAACTTCATCTTGCAGCACGACCAATTTTTTTTCAAACTCTGCAAGGCTTGCGCTCTGTTGACTGGTGTCGCTGGTGGTGCGATCCAATTCTTGTGTGAATGAACTAATCTGAATGTCCCGAATTTCAAGTGCTTTGTTTAGCTGAAAAGATTCTTCTTGTCGAACGCGATGTGCCTGCCGCAGCGCATCGGCTTCGCCTTGCAAGGTGTACGTACTTGCTTTTTGAGATTCGTAGTCATTCTTTAATACCTCCGCTTTGCTGGTAATCTCCGCAAGGATAGCTTTTGCTGAATCACTTTCAGTCTCTAAACTTTGAATGCTGAAGCGCGCACGTTCGTTGCTTTTTGTATCGTGATCGATTTGATCCTTCAGATTGGTAACGCGATCATTAAGAAAACGCAAGCGCTCGTTTTTAATTTGTTTGTCGCTTTCATTCTGACGGATTTTAGAAACGAATTCGTTGATCGATTTCTGCCGTGTGGAAAGTGTTTTCTCTTTTAGAATTAATTCCGCTTTTGATTTTTCGATCAGGGCTTCCTTCTCGGCAATCTCAGCGGCAAGTCTGGTCTTGCGGTCATTTTCAGTTTCTGATTGTTTTTGGATCACCGAAAATTTCTCCTTCTGCATGTTCACCACCACTTTGGCCAAGTGGATGCTTCTCTCTTTGTAGTCTTCTTTGATCTTGTAGTATTGCTCCGTTTGCTTCGCCTGCTTCTCCAGGCTCTTCATGTTTTTTTCAATCTCAAAAAGCAAATCTTCTACGCGCTCCAAATCGGCATCGGTGTCTTCCAGTTTTTTCAGCGTTTCTTTCTTGCGCTTTTTGAATTTAGAAATGCCGGCTGCTTCTTCAAATAATGCCCTGCGTGAATTGTCTCTGTCGTTCAACAAATCATCGACCATCCCAAGTTCGATGATGGCATAACTGTTGGAAGCAATCCCAGTATCTAAAAATAAATTGGTGATGTCTTTCAAGCGGCACGCTACACCGTTCAATAAATATTCTGATTCGCCAGAACGGTACAACCTGCGAGTGATGGTAACCTGCGAGTATTCAGTAGGCAGAATATTTTTTGTGTTGTTGATGGTGAGCGATACTTCAGCCATCTGTTGTGCCGAGCGCTGGCTCGTGCCATTGAAGATCACGTTCTCCATTTTTTCTGATCGCAACGCACTGGTCTTTTGTTCACCGAGCACCCAGCGGATCGCATCCACTACGTTGGATTTGCCGCAGCCGTTTGGCCCTACGATGCCCGTGACCCCTTCATCAAAATTGATGACGATCTTGTCGGCAAAACTTTTGAACCCCTTGATCTCTAATTTTGATAATTGCATTTTCGGTGTGTTGACGTTTTAATGTTCTGAGGTGTTGAAGTTCCAAGTCCTAAGACCCAAGTCCTAAAAATTAAGTCGGCAAAGATAGAAGTCGGCTCGACATTTAGAAAGGACACTGTTCTCAAAGCATGCACATTTTATCCATGCCCGCCCATCGGGCTTAGATTTTGAAATAATGCCTTATCTTTGAAGAATGGACGAAATGAAAATTATCATCTGGGTTATCCTTGGGATCATCTACCTCGTTTCGCGGAGCAAAAAAAAGAAAACCGAAGCTTCAAATCCGAAACCAGACGACTATCGGCCCGAAGAAAAACCAATGAGCTTTGAAGACTTGCTGCGCGAGATACAAGTGGCCAAAGCTCCCAAGCCGCAGCCGCAGCCAGCACTTGCGCCTGTGAACGAGTACAAAACTTATGATGACAACTTGAAGAAGGAGGAAAAGCCAATAGCAAAAACCGACTTTTACTACCAAGACCAAGACAAGATTTACGACACGTATGAAAAGGCAAAGCAGGAGGCATTCTATCGGCCATCGCTTGAAGAGACCATGAAGTTGGAAAACACGGTGGTGCGCTTTGGCCAATTCGAAGGCTACCAGCAAGAAGAGAAGGAGAACTTGGCCGCTGCGTATGCCAAAGAACTGCAAGAGCCGGCCAGCTTCAAAAAAGCATTTATATTGAGCGAAATATTGAGCAAGAGGTTTTAAAACCTCATTTTTTGAACTAAATATTACTCGGATGGGGTAAGCCAGTTATTCTACAGGCTGATTTTTTAGTTTGCCACCATCTTTACAGATTGATTGAGGTTACAATAGTTTTTTGGGAACTATCTATATTGCACGGATTTTTGAATTTTTCATTAAGATGAAGTTAAACAAGTTACTAATTGTCATAGGCTTACTGTTGCCAGCTTTTCAGCTAAATGCCTGGGATTGCCTCATCGTCCAGGATGATTGCGACAAAATCAAAATAAGTATCAAGCTTACCGGTACCTCTGAAGATAAGCCAAATGGCAAAATTGAAATCTCTTTTGATGAGCAAAAAGAATTCACAGTCTTCCTTTTTTCGGGTGATGCGAATGAGAACCGATTGGAGATAAAGGAAAAGACTATTGAAAATCTTAAAAGAGGCACGTACAACTTGTACGTGAAGATTGAAAAAAAGTGTACCAAACATTTTATAGTTGAGATCAAGTAATATGAAGTCAATCAAAAGGACATTTTTTTTCCTTAGCATTTTATGCCTTTTTCTTGGGTATAGCAATCTACAGGCCCAGGCCCCCACAGTAACATTGACCAATCAGAAAAATGCGTGCGATGGTCTAAATAATGGCAGCATTGATGTTACTGTTACCTCTGCAGCAAACCCACCTTTCAAACTGTTTATTCTTGGCCCGGCCAATTTCCTGAGCGTACCGCTCACAACAGGAGTGCCGTTTACAGCAAGTGCTTTACCAAGTGGATTTTATAGTGTAATTGTTCAAGATAGTAATGGGGGAACCCCTGACTTCAATGGCAACTTTACCATTACTGCTTTATCACCCGATCTAACCCTTGCACTCACACCACCGGGCCCTCCAAACCCTAAGAACAATAGCAGTTGTGTGGCACCGAATGGCTCAATTAACATTGATGTTACAGGTGGATCAGGAGCTTATTCTTTTTTGTGGTCAGGCCCAACAGCAACTCCAGCGATAAAAGATCAAGCCGGTCTTTCGGCTGGAAATTATAATGTAGTCGTGTCGGATAATAATTCGGTTTGTACCCGCACGTTTGGGGCGGCCATAACGATAACAGACCCTTCCCCCATAGCTTACAATGTAACCACCACCACTCCTACTGTTTGTTTGGGCAGCGGTGGAACTGTAAACCTATCTAATTCAGAAGGAGCCTTAGTTACTTATGAAGTTTACAAAGGAGGCATCGCAACAGGAATCACCTTGACGGGAACGAATTTACCATTGGCATTCATAATCCCCGCAGGACAACTGACTCCTTCAGCAACCTATAATTTTACAGTGCGTGCAGTTAATGGTGCTTGCGCCCCAGTATTTATGATTGGCACGGCCATGATTACGGTCAACCCCAAGCCCACAAGTGCGACCTTAAGTGCTTTAGGCTTAACTACAATTTGTGCGGGCAGTAGCACCACGTTGAAAGTTGATGTGGTGAGCGGCACACCGAATTTTAATTTCCCGATCACCAACGGCCCAGCGCAAGTAAACTATGTTACGGGTTCTGCAATTGTGGTCAGTCCTTTGGTGACAACTACGTTTGATTTGACTGGAAACGTAGTGACCGATTTGAATGGATGTAACGTGATGGGAACAGGAACTGTGATCATCACGGTCACCCCGAAGCCTACGGCTGTGGTGAACGCATCGCCTGCTGCTGTTTGCCCCGGCAGCCCAAGCACCTTGACTTTTACATTGACAGGAACAGGCCCCTACAATGTTAATTACAGCGATGGTATTACTACTTTTAATTTGGTAGGAATTGCAAACGGCCACACGGTGATCGTGAATCCAGCATCCACCACCACCTACACCATTACCTCTATCACTGATGCTACACTTTGCCCCGGAGTTGCGGGAAGCAATACGGTAGTAACAGTAAATGCTCCGCCCACAAGTGCTGTGCTCAGCGGAAACAACGCCATCTGCGCTGGTACTCCAACAAATTTAGCGGTAACCATTACAGGGGGGGCAAGTCCGTACAGTTTTACAATCAACAACGGAGTCGGTTTGATAGCGGGCTACACCAGTGGCAGTGCTATCCCAGTGAGCCCTCTTGTTACCACAATTTATTCCATCGTTGGAAATGTGGTCGATGCAAATGGATGTACGGTGGCAGGAAGCGGAGGAGCAACGGTTACTGTTACCCCGAAGCCAACGGCCACAGTGAACGCATCGCCTACGCCCATCTGTGCGGGCAACTCCAGCACACTGACCTTTACCTTGACTGGCACTGGCCCGTTCAATGTGGACTACACCGATGGCGTAACAACTTTTAATTTGGTAGGCATAGCGAATGGCTTTATTGTTTTAGTATCACCTATTGCTACTACTACCTATACGATCACGAGCATCACCGATGCCACACCTTGTCCGGGCGTTGCGGGCAGCAGCACGATAGTAACGATAAATACTCCTCCTACAAGTGCTGTTCTCACTGGAAACAATTCGATCTGCGCGGGCACACCCACCAATTTGGATGTGACGATTATAGGCGGTGCCAGTCCTTATAGTTTTACTATCAGCAATGGAGTTGGATTGATATCGGGCTACATCAGTGGCACCGCCATCCCTGTCAGCCCCTTGGTGACAACCAATTATACTATTGTTGGAAATGTTGCTGATGCGAATGGATGCTCCGTGGCAGGAAGCGGTTCGGCAAATGTGACTGTGACTCCAGCAGCCACCCCTTCGCTTAGTGGCCCCGCTACTTCATGCCTTGGTGCAACGGGAGTACCCTACGCTTCCGATGTTGGCATGTCTGCTTACAATTGGGTGGTGTCGGCAGGGGGAACGATTTCAAATAACAATATTGACAATATCACCGTTGACTGGAATGTGGCCGGCCCACAGACCGTAAGTGTGAGCTATACTGATGCCGGTGGCTGTGTCACCGCTGCCAAGGTGTTGAATGTGAATGTAGCCGACCTCACCGTTACTCCAACAATCACTGATAACACTCGCTGCGTTGCACCGTTCAATGGAAAAATCGACTTGGCAATCACTGGAGCTACAGGGCCACTTACTTTCGCATGGACAAAAGGCGGAGTACCGGGATATTCTGTTTTGCAGAATATTTCCAATCTTCCTCCCGATACGTATGATGTGCTGGTCACAGATCCAAATTCAGGTTGCTCGGTTTCGCTTTCAGTACTTACGGTAAATGATAACTCACCTACCGTTATTGCTTCTTTAGTTTTGTCAACACCCAACGACCAGTGTGTGGCCTTTGATGGAGCACTTACCATTAGCACGAGTGGCTCACTTGGTGTGCCTACTTTTTCTTGGTCAGGCCCCGCAGGATATACCTCCATCGCTCAACCAATCACCAACCTCAACAGTGGTGTTTATACCGTTACCGTTACGGACCCTACTTCAGGCTGTTCAACGGTTCAACCTTTTGCCGTGGTGGATGCGCGGCCTACGGTAACGGCAGACATCAGCGGTACGGCCACTATTTGCAACGGACAAAATACCAATCTTACGTTCACACTTAGCGGCACCGGCCCTACCTTTGATGTTACCTATACCGATGGTAGCTCTAACTTTGTTGCTCCAGGAATTACCACAGGAGCAACCCTTGCAGTTGCGCCAAGTTCTTCTGTGTCATACACCATCGTCAGTGTGAAAGACATTGGTAGTGGCTGCACGCTTGTTGCCCCAGATCCAAACATCACCGGTAGTGCAGACATCACGGTGACGCCAGGAGCATCGGGATCGATCAGCGGAACAACAATAATCTGCAACGGGCAAAGCACATTGCTCACCTTCACACTTCCAGTTGGGATGTTTGATGTAGTCTATACCGATGGCTCTATTAACACTACCCTTACGGGGATTATAAGTGGAGCGACCACCTCAGTGAGCCCAGCAGTGAACACCACCTACACCATTGTAAGCATACAAGACAATGCGAGTTTATGTACGGTTACAGCTCCAAGCCCTTCTATCACCGGCACTGCTGCAGTCACTGTAAACCCATTACCCACCGCTTCTATTTCTGGCCCATCAAATCTTTGCATTGGCCAAAGTGCCACACTGACATTCACGCTATCGGCTGGAACATTTGATGTGGTGTACACCGATGGCACAAGCAATTTTACCTTGACGGGAATTGCTTCGGGCGCAACAACAAATGTCAGCCCGGCAGTCAACACAACCTACACCATCGTTTCGGTCACCGACAATGCAACGCTCTGTAGTGTTTCCGCGCCAAGCGCAAGCATCACCGGCAGTGTGGCGATCAATGTTATTTCTGTCAACATCACTTTAGTCTCTACCATCGGAGCGACATGTTTGGGTGTAAACAATGGAGTCATTCAAGTCAATGGGGTTTCGGGAGGTTCAGCACCGTATCAATATTCAATTGACAATGGGGTCACCTTCCAGTTTTCAAATACGTTTTCCAGCTTGGCACCAAACACTTACCCAGTAGTGGCACGAGATAATAACGGATGCAAATCGCCTGCTACGAATGCAGTTGTCACTTCGGGCATCACCATCACCGCCACGATCAATCCTACTAATGCAACCTGTATTGGAATAGCGGATGGATCCATCACGGTATCATCGGTGGTTGGCGGCTCAGCACCTTACACGTACTCCAATAACAATGGATTTTCTTTTCAAGCCTCGAATACTTTCCTTGGCCTCGCAGTTGGAAATTATCTTGTGATCGCAAAAGATAACAGCGGCTGCCAATCGGTTCCGGCAAATACGGCTGTTGGTTCAAACACGACCATTACTTTCACGGCCACACCAACCAATGCATCGTGCGTGGGGATCAACGATGGACAGATAGTGGTCTCCAGCCCAGTGGGTGGAACAGGGCCTTATACTTATTCGGATGGAGGCGCGTTCCAAGCTTCAGCAACTTTCTCCGCCTTAGCCCCTGCCTCGTACAATATTGTCATCAAAGATTTTAATGGTTGCTCATCGGCAGCGAGTGCTACAGTAGTGGGTAGCAACACCACGATCACCATCAATACGGTAAACCATACCGATGCCACGTGTGCCGGGTTGAACGATGGAACCATCACGGTAAGTGCTGTGTCGGGCGGCACTGCTCCATACACCTACTCAGACGATAACGGTGTTACGTTTCAACCTGCCAATAATTTCAGCAGCCTTGCGCCCAATACTTACAAGGTGGTGGTGAAAGATTTTAACGGTTGCACTTCAGCGTTCTCATCCGTCATTGTGGGCGCGGGCTCTATCATTTCAATGACAACTTCAAAAGTAGATGCGAGCTGTGGCGGTGTTAGCAATGGCTCAATCACTGTGACGAGTGTGACAGGTGGAACCCCGGCATATATGTATTCGAGCAGTGGCGGAGCACCCTTTCAAGCGAGCAATATTCTCAATAATTTGGCGGCCAATACGTACAGCGTGGTGGTAAAAGACATTGGCGGATGCCTCTCTAATCCGACCTCGGTAACCATCAACAACTCAGTTTCTATCGTTCCAAGTTTTACCAAGAACGATGCGACTTGTGCTGCCAACGATGGATCAATCATCATCAACAATGTGGCCGGTGGCACGGGGCCTTACACATATTCGATCAACAATGGTGTTACCTACCAAGCATCCACTTCGTTTACCAATCTAACCGTGGCCACCTATTTCCTGGTGGTGAAAGATTTCAGTGGTTGCCTCTCCTCTCCAATCTCTATTGGCGTAAGCAAACCCGCAGTGTGCGGAGGCGTGGGGTGCGGGGCTTTTACGGTTAGCGCAATAAATACAAGACCTACCTGCTCTAACCAAAACAATGGAACGATCTCGTTCTTTGTTTCGGGCGGAACTCCAAATTATATTGTCACGCTAGCAAAACTCGTTGCGGGTGTTCCTACATCGCCACAGGCACTGCCAGGCCCGGGCCCAGCTTTTACATTTATAAATTTATCTGCGGCCGACTACCAGTACACGGTGCAAGATGCAGTGGGCAACTCGTGTACATTGCCCTACACGTTGTCGATTCAATCCACCGTGCAGGCAACGGCCTCGGGTTTTGTGAATGCCAATTGCTTTAACCAAGCCGTAGGCCAAGCTACCATCACCGTTACTTCGGGAGGCAACTCTCCGTATGTTTATTCCTTGGACAATGGCGTAACGTGGGTGTCGTTCACTTCTCCTTTTGTTATCCCTAATTTGATGCCGGCTGCTGCACCGTACAGTATTTTAGTGGCCGATGATCCAGCCGACCTCTGCCCTGCACAAGTGATGGTGACGATCAACAATGCGGTGCCCGATATTTTGATCACCTCAACGGTGACCGATGCTACATGCGCAAACAATGACGGAATTGTGCAAGTCAATACGGTTAATGGTGGAGTTGGGCCGTACACCTATAAGTTTGATGGCACCCCAAAAGTCTCCACTACTTTTAATAACCTAGCGGGAGGAAACCACCTCTTCACGGTGACCGATGCAAACAATTGTGTAAAAAATTTTCCGTTCGTAGTGAACTTCCCGGGTTTGGTAAATTTCACTACTACATTCTTGAACCCCGATTGTACAGGCAACGGCAGCAACGGATCGATCACCGCTACGATTATTCCGGCAGGTTCGTTTGATGTGGGCATCACTACAATTCCCGGTGCCACACCGCCTCTTCAAAATATTATCTCAACTGGAAACACGCCCGTGCCTCCGTTCAACAATTTATCGAAAGGCACTTACTATGTGGTGATGCAGCCAGTGGGCGCGCTTTGCCCTACACGCACTCCGGTGGTTATCAATGGCGGCCCTTCGGCAGTTGATTTTAATTTCAACGCTAAAAATTTTACATGTTTTGAAACAAAGGGTAGTGTTGATGTTTTGGCGATCAAAGGTTCGCCCGCTGTGAACTACAGTTATGAAATCGTCAA
>JAYWDN010000016.1:0-7690 GCA_043780615.1 Bacteroidota bacterium
GGGTTTAGTTCGTTTGTGTTTCGGCTTTATGCCAAAGAAAATCCGAGTGTGGTGGTGTATTCCGTAGATGACGATGCGGCATGGCTTGAGAAAACAAAAAGTTTTTTGAGCCAACACCAATTGAACACCGAAAATATTTATACGCTCGATGATTTTTTAAAATTGAACGAAAAGAATTTCGATTGCGTGCTGCACGATCTCAACTTTGTAGAGGTGCGGATCAATTATGTGCAACAGGTTTACAGCTTTGCAAAAAATGACGGATTGATTATTTGGGATGACGTGCACAAGCCCGACTATCTTTATCCATTGCTCAAGCAATTGAACAAACACAAGGCAACCACCTACTCATTGAAGCCACCAACGCTGGACTCGTTTGGGCGGTATGCATTTGCCACAATAAAAAAATAATTCAGCTTGCAGTTAAGCATCATCATCCCCACAAAAGACAGGCAACGAGTTTTTGACGAAACCTTGCGATGGGCGATACAAGCTGTTGAAACACTTGATGCCGAAATTATTATTGTCAACGATTCTAAAACTTCTTCCCCTTCAATTCCTACTGGTAGCAATAAGATTACGTTACATCAAAACCCAAAATCGGGTGTGGCCGCTGCAAGAAATTTTGGTGCCTCGAAGGCAACAGCCAAGTTGTTGCTTTTTTTAGATGACGATGTGATGATCTCAAAACAATCGTTGCTCCATATTTTTTCTATTCACGAAAAAAATGAGCGAGTTTGCCTCAACGTAAATTGGGAGTATCCGCCAAGTTTGCACAAGCAGCTTGCACTGTCGCAGTTCGGTAGGTTTTTAGAAACACACGGGATGAGTTCCTTTAAAGGATGGTATGCCGATAGTTCGTGGAAAGACCATTCACTGTTTGCATCCAAGTCGGTGGCCAGTTTTCACCTTTCAATTTTAAAATCGGACTTTGAAAAAACGAAAGGATACAGCGAGCATTTTCCGCACGCAGGTTTTGAAGATTACGATTTTCCGCTACAGCTAAAACAAGCCGGGCTTCTGTTTTACATCGATAGCCGTGTCACCGTTTTTCATAATGAAGCCGATCGTTTGCAGATGAGCAATTGGCTCAACAACCAGCAGCGAAGAGCAGCCACGCGCAGGGTAGCCGTAGATTTGGGGTACACCGAGTTGAAGCTTACCTACAGCACACAAAAAATAATTTTACTCAACACCATTGTAGCCCTGTCAACTTTATTTGTGGCTGCGCTAAAGATTATTCCAAACCGTACTCGATTTGATGGTTTATATTTTAAATTAGTAGGTGCGCTGCAAGCTGCCCAGATATACAAGGGGTACACCTCGCACCTGAGCCAATGAAAGTAACGAACAAAGTCAAGGCATTCAATTTCTTCAGAAATATTTTCAAGATTCGTTTGCTTGAAAATATATTGGCAACGCAAACACAAAATCGAAAGCCGCAAAATTTCTTTTGCAAGTTGGTACCCAATCCGTATCAATATCCATCACCATCGTATCGAACTGTCAACCGAAATGGAATTACATTGTCGGTAGATATCAGCGACTATATCGGGCATTATTTATATTTTGGTTTTTACGACCAAGGGATGGACAAACTCTTCAGCCTGTGCAAAGAAAATTTTACGATCATCGATGTGGGCGCAAACATTGGTTGGACAGTATTGAATCTCGCCAACATTGCCAAGTATGGAAAGGTTTTTGGTTTTGAGCCAGACCCTTTCAACTTTGATCGTTGCCAGGAAAACCTTTTGCAAAACAACAAATTCAATTGCGAAGTCTTTCCGCTTGGCCTTGGTGCAAAAACCGGAAGTGTGAGTATGGAGGTGCGCACTCCTTCCAACCGTGGCGGCAACCGCATTGCCGTTTCGCACACAGCCAACAACCGTGAAGTAAAAATTGTGTGCTTAGATGAATTTGAACCCATCCATAAACTTTCTGCCATAGATCTGATAAAGATGGATGTGGAAGGCTACGAGCTAAATGTGCTGCAAGGCGCGAAAACACTTTTGCAAAAACATAAACCCATTCTGTTTATCGAACTGGATGATAACAACCTTCGCGATCAAGGTGCCTCAGCCCTTGCCCTCGTGCTATTTCTTTTCGAAGTGGGTTATAAAAAAATTGAGCATGCCGAAGACAGCTCGAAAATTAATGCCACCACCGATTTTGCCCATTGTCATTTTGATATTATTGCGCGCTGATGCAAGTGAAAAAAAAAGTTTGTTACATTATTTCCCACGTCAATAAATCTTTGGCCTTCGAGTGGATTGCCAACGGTTTAAAGGACGAAGTGCAACTTGAATTTGTTTTGCTTAACGAAACGGGTAGCCCACTCCAAAAGTTTTTACTTGAAAGCAAAATCCTCGTAAGACTAATTCGCTATCGTGGCAAGCGCGATTTTATCTTAGTTTTTATCAAAGTTTTTTTTTTACTGTTAAAACGCAGGCCAAACGTGGTGCATACTCATTTGCTCGATGCGCAACTGATTGGCCTGACTGCCGCTTGGCTGTTGCGCATACCCAAACGGATTTATACACGACACAACAGCAATTTTCATCAGGTCTATCATCCCAAAGGAGTCAAGTACGATCGTTGGAGCAATTTCATTTCAACACAAATCGTGTCCATTAGCCAAGCTACTTATACTACTTTGGTTCATTTGGAAAAAGTTGATCCTAAAAAAATAGTGAACATTCCGCACGGATTTGATTTGGCTCATTTTGAAAATCGCGATCGCTTAAAGATTGATTCACTTCAGCGCAAATGGAAAATGGAAGATCGTCATCCACGCATCGGGGTGATTGCTCGCCACATCGAGTGGAAAGGAATTCAATACATTATTCCTGCGTTTCAAAGATTCATTGAGCAATATCCAAATGCCATTTTAATTTTGGCCAATGCGCAAGGGCCATATCATACAGAAATACTTCGATTGCTAAAATCAATTTCGCACAAAAATTATGTGTTGATTCCTTTTGAAGAAGATGTAGCTTCGCTTTATCATTCGTTTGATATGTATGTGCATACGCCAATCGATCGGCTGAGCGAAGCCTTTGGCCAAACTTATGTGGAGGCATTGGGGGCTGGAGTGCCTTCGGTGTTTACCCTTTCGGGGATCGCGGCTGAGTTTATCAGCAACAATGAAAATGCGTTGACTGTGGATTTTAAAAATAGCGGCACCATTTTTAATGCGCTACTTCAACTGTGGAGCGATGAGCCGTTGCGAAAGAAATTATCAATGAATGGAAAAAAATCTGTAGAACGATTTGCGTTAAGCAATATGTTGTTGCGGTTAAAAGAACTGTATGCCTGATCCGTTTTTTTCATTGATCGTTCCAACGTACAACCGCGCTGGCCTAATCGGCAAAACGATCGGCTCGGTGTTGAGTCAACAATTTACAGATTTTGAACTCATCATTGTTGACGATGGCAGCACAGACCATACGGAAGAAATTGTGAAGGGAATTAAGGACCCGCGAATTTTTTATTACAAAAAAGAAAATGCCGAACGAGGAGCAGCGCGAAATTTTGGAGTGAAGCATGCCAAAGGAAAATACATCTCCTTCCTCGATTCGGACGACCTGCTGTACGCCAACCATTTTTCGGTTGCCTTCGATTTTATTTCTAACCATTCGCCCGAAATTTTTCATTTGGCTTATCAAATCGTGTCGCCAGCAGGAAAAGTATTGCAACGAATGGATTCCATTAAAAATATCAATAGCGAAATTATTTCGGGCAACCCACTTAGTTGCCTTGGTGTTTTTGTAAAACGAGGAATCATCATCGAAAATCTTTTTGTGGAAGACCGACAACTGGCTGGCCTTGAAGATTGGGAGCTTTGGCTGCGTATATCGCGCCACTATAAATTCCAAAACAGCAACCAAATTACTTCAGCAATTGTGCAGCATAGCCAACGAAGTGTCATAGTAGATAGCAAAGAACGACTGAAAGCAAAGACTAAAGCCTTTCTATTTTACGCAACCGAAAATGCGGCAAACCAAAAATTTTATGGCAAGCAATTGGCCAAAACCAAGGCAAGTATATATACTTATACTGCGCTGCATTTGGCTATGGTAAAGGCCAATCGTAAAGAGACTCTACAGTATTTGATCATCGGGTTAAAAGAAAATCTCCGTGAAATATTTAGGAAGAGGTTTTTTGTAATCCTAAAACTTCTTTTGCTGCGATGAATATTTTGATCCTCACCTTCTGGAGCTATGATGATGCGTTGATCCAAGCGTACACACTTCCCTACGTGCAGATCATCAACGAAAATAAATCCATCAAAAAAATATTCTTTGTTACTCTCGAAAAAGAAGTTCTGTCGAAGGAGAAAAAAGAAAAGATAGCAACAGTATTGGCAAAGCAAGGCATCAATTGGTTTCCATTGAGGTACCATCGCTTTGGCGCAAGGGCAATCGTCACGTGGCTTGGGTCGGGTTTGCTTTTAGCCACTTTAATTTTCAAAAAAAACATTTCTGTCATTCATTGTTGGTGTACCCCTGCGGGAGCGATCGGTTATTTTCTTTCTTTGCTCACAGGCAGAAAATTAGTGATCGATAGTTACGAGCCCCATGCCGAGGCCATGGTTGAAAGTAAAACCTGGAGTAAAAAAAGTATTGCCTTCATGCTTTTATTTTGGTTAGAAAAAAAACAGAGTCAACGTGCCTCCAATTTTATTCTGGCCACTGCGGGCATGAAGCCTTATGCGTTAACGAAATACGGTGTCGTGATCAAATCCTATTTTGTAAAACCAGCGTGTGTCAATTCGGCTTTATACTTGAATGAATTTGTCAAAGAAAAAAAACTACTGAACGAGCTGAGCCTCGAAGGCAAAATAGTTTGTGTATATGCGGGCAAATTTGGCGATCTGTATTTCGAAGAAGAATCTTTTCGTTTTTTTAAAACTGCTTACGATTTTTGGAAGGGGGACTTTTGTGTTTTGCTGCTGACCAACCAAGACCGCAAAACGATTGATCATTATTGTGCCAAGGTTGGTTTAGATTCAAGCGTAGTGATCTCGCGATTTGTGGCACACACTGATGTGCCACGCTACTTGAGCTTGGCAGACTTTGCCATCACACCCATGAAGCCAATCCCATCAAGGCGCTACTGCACTCCCATAAAAAACGGTGAGTATTGGGCAGCGGGCTTGCCGGTTGTAATCCCTAATGGCATTTCTGACGATTCGGAAATAATTGAAAAAGGAAACATCGGTGCTGTGATCGATTCGCTCGATGCAAAAAATTGTTCGTTGGCCGTAGAGAAAATTAATTTACTGCTACAAGGTGATCGAGCTGAGCTACGAAAGAAAATAAAATCGGTGGCCGTTCGCTATCGCGATTTTAGCGTTGCCAAAAAAATCTACAGCGATCTTTATTCTGCGTGAGATGTTTCAGCAAAAACTTTCTGTAAAACAAATCCGATGCACGGCCCACTAAAAATAAAGAGCAGTACTTCGGCCTGAAGTAGATAGCGCATCTCTAACTGCCGCACGTAAAAACAAATAAAGAGCAACATAAATGCAACAAAGAAAATAATAGGTGCAATTTCTTTTCGCCAAAACAAAATTAACCCCAAAAGCGAAACCGCGATCAGTACAGTTCTCAACCCAAACAAAACTTTCGTCATAGCGCTTGACGATCGGTGAGTGGTGAGGGAAGACTTGAAAAAGAATTTTTTTAGGTTTTGCAGAGGCACACTAAAGTGATAACGTATCGGAAAATTATTTTTGTACTGTTGCCGAAGTGTATTGAACTTATTGGCTACTTCATCAGTACATAGCACGGTGTCTGTCGTTTTGTATTGCCAAGTTCTAAAACCTTTTCCACATTGCATGGCCATGTGCATAAGCGAATCAGTTGTTGAAATTTCATTGCTGGTTGAAAATAATTCTTTTGGAAAATTCTGTGAGCCTCTTCCTTGAGCAATCTCATCCAAATAAAAATCAGCATCGGGCGACCAACAATAAATCCAGGCCCGTGCCGCAACAATGTCGGCTGAGTAGCGGTCATAGCCTGTGGTACTTGGCATGAGCAACTCCACGCGATTGTAATTAAAATAATTCCGCAAAGGCCAGGCACTGTAACAAATTAAAAATGTGACAGCGGCAAGAAGCGCGTGCCTAAAAAATGATTTTGTAATTCCAGCACCAAGAAAATAATACAGCACAATAGAGACGGTGAGAATGCCCAGGTATGGCCTCACGTAAAAAGCCATTGCGGCCACACCACCCAACAAGATATCTTTTGAGTGATTGTTTTTTTTTATGAGCAACAAATAAAAAAACAGAATGGTGATAAACGTTGCAAGCGATTCGCTGCCCACCACAGGAATCCAGACAATTACAAATGGATTGAACGCATACACGATAGCAGACGCCAGTGCAAAAATTTCTTTCCTAAACAATAGCAATCCGATTTGATAGATCAGAAAAATTGATAGCGTATCTAAAATCGCCTGAGTTATTGAGAGTGCTGCGTTTGCATTTTGTTCGCTAAACAATACATAATGAATTCCATAGAAAGCCGGATAGCCCGGCAGTCTTCCAAAATGTGCATCATCATTTTTCAGATCGAACGTGTACTCGCCTTTTTCATGCCAGTTGATAAAACTTTGCGTGTACGAAAACGTATCGCCATTGACATGGCCATCGTGGCCATAATAAATTTTGGCTCCCCAAAAAACAAATGCAAGCCGCAGCACCAAGCCCGCTATTAAAATAACGAGCAGGGCTTTTTGTTTGAAGATCACTCTGAACAGGGACATCGCGTTAGGCTAATCCATAAAGGTGTGATCTTTGCAAGGATTTCCAAAATTTTGAAACCGCAAGATGTTTGTCCCTGCGATGACAATAAATCGGAAGCATCGGGTTAATTTTACGACCAGAATACACTTCGTTAAACCAACGGTTGCCGATGTTACTATTCCACAATCAATTGAATTAACAATTTGCCAAACCGCTTTGCTACTAATGTTGAGTCTATTGCATCCCTGTTTAGAAAAAAAAATAACGCTGTAATGATTGCACGGGGGTTCTTTCTATTTTTTTTATTTGATTGTTTGTACGCCATGGGCCAGTGCCCTTCGGTGAGTTTTTCGTTGCCTGCCAGTGCGTGTTTGAACGGAAATGTAAATATTAAAAACACCTCATCGGCTGGGGTGATCGACTGGGATTATTGTTCGGGCGACCTGAACAACACACCCACAGCCCAAAGTTTTTATGCGTTGCCCAATGCTAAAGGCCAACCTGGCATTGAATTAATAAAGGACGGTACAATGTGGTACGGCTTTGCAACGGGCACCTACTCCAACACACTATATCAAATGGAGTTCGGCAACGGGATCAACAGTGCGCCCACACTTGTCCAAAACCTTGGCAGTTTGGGGATCATTACTCAACCAGGGGCAATTCGCATCATCAAGAACAACGGAAATTGGTTTGGGTTTATTCTTAGCACAACCAATGGCGACTTGTATAAACTTTCGTTTGGAAACTCATTGGCCAATGCCCCCACAGCGGCAGTGCTCACCAGCACAGCGGGTTATACCTACAGTGGCCTTGCCCTTGGCCACGATGCCACCAACGGTTGGGTTTGTGTGGTCACTACATCGGCCAATAAATTTGAAATACTTAGGCTAGGAAATAATTTATCAGCACCAACGCCATCCGATACTCTCACTACTG
>JAYWDN010000017.1:0-2580 GCA_043780615.1 Bacteroidota bacterium
TGCGATTGGATGGCCTGACCTTGCGGAACACGTTTATCGTTTTGCGAAAAATAAATCGAGAAAGGATTTTGCCGCGCATACACATTGTAAATTGAGAATACCCAATAGTCGTGGTTCTTTCTTGGCCTTCCTTTTTTGTCAACCAGTTTGCCATCCAATCGGAATGCAATATCTAACCGATGGTAGGCCGGCACGCGCACATTGTTGCGCGAGTTGTTGGCGTTGTACGGAATCAAAATGCCTTGCTCGGTGTAGCGCGAAGTAGGGAACGTGGCGGGCGTGCCCGACAAGAAAACGAAGTTAGTAGAGAAAGACCACCGCTTGCTGATGTCGTAAAACGCAGTCACTTTTAAATTGTGGCGTTGGTCGTAGCGCGTGGGGTACCAGTTATTATTGTTGATGCCCGTGGTTTGCAATTCTGTTTTTGCTAACGTGTAGCTCACCCATCCGTTGAGCCGGCCCACTTTGCGGTGCAGATAAAATTCTAATCCGTAAGCACGGCCTTTGCCAATGAGCAAGTCACCTTCTAAAAATTTGTTGATGAGCAGGTCTGCCCCATTGATGTAGTCGATCTGGTTTTGTGTCGTGCGATAATAGGATTCTACCGCGGCTTCCCATTGATTATTTTTTCCGAGCGTACGGAAATATCCCAAGGCAAACTGGTCGCCAATCTCGGGCAATATAATTTTGGATGAGGGCGTCCACACATCGAGCGGGTTGGAAGCCGTAGTGTTGGAGATCAAATGCAGGTATTGCACCATGCGGTTGTAGCTGGCCTTGACCGAACTTTTGTCGTTGATCTGGAATTTTGCGGAAAAGCGCGGTTGCCAATTATTATATTGAGCAATAGCTTGTCCGCTTTTGTAAGCTTTGAATGCGGTTGGTGTCCGCCTGATGCCCGGCACGGTGTCGTTGTATCGATAAACCGTATCGCGGCCAAAGGAAGTAAACTGTGAAAAGCGCAGGCCATACTCCAACGAAATGTTTTTACCTACATGCTGACTGTTGCCCGCATAGAGCGAAGTCTCCAAATTATATTTTTTTGAAAGACTGATGTCTTGTTCACTGCCGTTGCTGGTGCCCACGGTATTGGCCGGCACGAAATAATAGTAGATCGCTTCACCCCCAAAGGAGAGTTCGTTTTTGTCGTTGATGAAATACGTAAACTCGGGCTTGAAAATATAATTGTTGATGGCAGAGTTCCATTTGAACCGATTGAGGTCGTCTTTGCCGAACTGAAGTTGGTATGAATATTCACTATAAACACCCGTGAGATTGGCGAACAGTTTGCGATTGAACAGATGGTTCCACCGAAAGGTAGCCGTTTGGTTTCCCCAACTGAAGCCTTGGTTTTTGCTGAACAAAAAATTGTCGCGGCCGAAATATCCGGAAAGGTAAATGCGATCGCGGTTGCTGAATTTATAATTGACCTTCATGGTGAGGTCGTAAAAATTCAACGCGCCACCGTCTTTCAACACCTGCACAAATGGCCGCGCCAGCACATCGATGTACGACCTGCGTGCCGCAATGATGAACGAGCCTTTGTCTTTCACAATCGGCCCTTCAAAAGCAAGCCGGCTGAAGATCGTTCCGATGCCTCCAGTCGTTTCAAATTTCTTGCTGTTGCCTTCTTTCATGCGCACATCAAGGATGGACGAAAGCCGCCCGCCATAGCGTGATGGGATCGCGCCCTTATAAAGTTTGGTGTCGATCACCGCATCGGGATTGAAGACCGAAAAAAATCCGAGCATGTGCGAAGAGTTGTACACGGGGGCTTCATCGAGCAAAACTAAATTTTGCCCTACACTTCCACCGCGTGAGTTGTAGCCCGATGCGCCCTCGCCTACTGAACTGATGCCCGGCAGCGACAACAGTGAACGGATCACATCTACTTCACCAAGAAAAGCGGGGATTTTTTTCATGGTTTTTATGCTCAGTTCGTTGGTGCTCATCGCGGTGCTTTGCACACGCGTGAGCGGATCGTTGGGGTCATCGCTCACTACTACTTCTTCCAACTGTTTTGATTCTTCTTTCAATTCAATGTCAAGCCGCACATCTTGGTCGAGGGTGATTTGCCGTTCCCTCTTTTCATAGCCAATAAAACTGTACACCACCGTGTAGGCAGCCGAAGGCACGGTGAGTGAATAGAACCCATAGGCATTGGCCGCCTCGCCTGCTTTTGCTTCTTTAATAAATATCGTTGCCCCGATCAGCACTTCGCCATTCGCAGCATCTTTGATCGTGCCGCTAAGGGTATGTTTGTTTTGCGCGAAAAGTGTGGTGGCCGAAATAAAAGCAGAGAGAAATACAAATCTTAAAATCATCATTGGGAATAAAAAGTATGGATTGCTAACGCAAAGATTGACGATTAGTTGGAATAAAAACGAGGTTTAAAATTAAGATAACATTCTTCAAATCAATTAGCTTTGCAGCCTCCACTAATCCACTTCCTATGAAATTTTTTATCGATACCGCCAACCTCAATGAAATCAGAGAAGCCTACAACTTGGGCGTGCTCGATGGCGTGACCACCAACCCCACGCTGATGGCCAAAGAAGGAATTGCCGGCCAAGAAAAAAT
>JAYWDN010000018.1:0-18968 GCA_043780615.1 Bacteroidota bacterium
GCATTGCCTGCGGTGCAAAAAATTCCAAATTGGTTGCAGCAGTTGAACGTGTTTGTGCAACGCGATGTGAAAGCGAAGTTGGCCAATCGGCAATATGTGACGGTCAACTTGATCCTCACTCCGCTATTGGCGTTGTTCATTGGCTACTTTGTAAAATACTACGATGCCGTGGGGGTAGAAAATCCGAAGTACACTTTTTTTAATAATGCCAACATCCCAGTGTATTTTTTTATGAGCATCGTGGTGGCGTTGTTTGTCGGGCTGATTGTGAGTGCCGAAGAAATATTTCGTGATCGAAAGATATTGAAACGCGAACGCTTCTTGCACCTCAGCCGCAGCAGTTATTTTATTTCGAAGGTGGCCATTTTGTTTGTGCTCTCGGCTGTGCAGACCATCGCCTTTATTTTGGTGGGCAATTGGTTGTTGGAAATCCCTTTCGGGGAAACCCGCTATTGGCTGATTTTATTTTCATGTTCGTGCTTTGCCAATATTCTTGGGCTCAACATCTCATCCGCCTTCGACTCGGCCGTAACTATTTATGTGCTGATCCCGATCTTGATCATCCCACAATTATTATTGAGTGGCGTGGTGATCAGCTTCGACAAGTTCAATCCCAAAGTGGGCACACCCATTGGCATTCCATTGATGGGCGAGCTGATGGCTTCGCGGTGGGCGTTTGAGGCATTCATGGTCACGCAGTTCAAAGACAATCCGTTGGAAAAGAAATTTTATGCCCTTGATCAGAAGCGAGCGATAGCAGAATACAAACGCGGTTATTATTTGCCCGAGTTGGAGTCGCGCTTGTCGTATGTGGTCAATCACCGCGAAGGGTGGCGCAACCAAAGTGACGGCAATAAAGTAAAGCACACGTTGGACTTGTTACGAAACGAACTCACGTTTGAATCCAACTCGGTGGGCAGCAAGCTGCCTGAGTTGGATAAACTCGTTGTAGGAAAATTTGATTCCACCGTTTATTTGAAAGCCAATCAGTTTTTAAAGACACTCAAAGAATATTATTCCATCCGTAGCCGCAATGCCCAAAGAGACAAAGACAGTTTGATAGTGAAGCTTACCGATGATGACGAAAAGAGAACTGCGTTTGACAAATTGAAGATGAAGTATCAAAACGAAGCTGTGACCAAAATGGTGGAGAACACGCAAAGCACCATGCGCATAGTGGAGTGGGAGGGCGAACTCGTGCAGAAAATTTACCCCATCTATTTCAATGACCATCGCCCCGCCCACGCATTCGATTTTCGCGACAACTTTTACATCCCTCTAAAATATTTTGCGGGTCAAAAATTTGACACACTCTATTTTAACCTGACGGTGATATGGCTGATGACCATTTTTCTTTATGCCTCACTGTACTTTGAACTGTTGAAGAAAGCTGTGCAGGGATTTGAAATGCGCAGAAGGTATGGATGGAAGAAGAATTGACCGTAAAACTTCAGTTATCCGTAATCTTCCTACCTTGCATTTTATTTCATTGACTTAATCATCCCTTACATTGACATTCGAAGAATTTGATTTTGATGCGAAGCTGAAAGATGGCCTCTCGTCTATGGGCTATGAAAAGCCGACACCGATACAAGAGCAAGCCATTCCGCTGATTTTAAAAAAGCACGACCTCATTGCGTGCGCGCAAACTGGAACCGGTAAAACGGCTGCCTACCTCTTGCCGATCTTGAACAACATCATCCGCTCTGACCACAGGCACTTGAATACATTGATCATTGCACCCACGCGTGAACTAGTGCAGCAAATCGATCAGCAAGTAGAAGGCTTTGCGTACTTCACCGGAGTGAGCTCCATTCCAATCTATGGGGGTGGCGATGGCGCAACCTGGGACCAACAGAAGAAGGCCCTCGAAGCGGGCGTGGATATGATCGTTGCTACGCCCGGAAGGTTGATTGCACAGTTGGCATCGGGTGCAATCGATCTAAAATACATTCAACATCTTGTGCTTGACGAAGCCGACCGCATGCTGGACATGGGTTTTTATGACGACATTTTGCGCATCATCAAAAACCTGCCCGAGAGCAAACAGACACTTTTCTTTTCGGCCACCATGCCGCCACGCATACGCACGCTGGCCAACAAAATATTGCGCCATCCGCAAGAAATATATATCGCCATGTCCAAGCCTGCCGAAGGAATTGTGCAAGAGGCTTACTTAGTGCGCGATGACCAAAAGGAAAAACTGCTTTCTCATCTGCTCAAAGGATCAGATCACCCCAGCATTTTGATTTTTGCTTCGACCAAAGAAAATGTGAAGTACCTCGGGCGTCTGCTGCCAAAGCTTGGGCTGCCCTCGAAGGCGATTCATTCTGATCTTGAGCAGTACGAACGCGAAGAAATTTTGCGCGAGTTTAAAAACAAGCAGTTGAAATTTTTGATTGGCACCGATGTGCTCTCGCGTGGTATTGATGTGGAAGGGATTGGACTGGTGATGAACTACGATGTGCCACCCGACCCTGAAGATTACATCCACCGCATTGGTCGAACGGCAAGGGCTGAGAGCACTGGGCATGCCATTACCTTTATCAATGAACGCGACCAGCGCAGGTTTTCTCAAATCGAAAAATTGATCGGTAAGGAAGTTACAAAAGTTGCCCTTCCCGAAACGATAGGCACTTCGTTTGAGTACAGTCCCGAGAAACGGATTTCGTTTGAAAGCAGGCCGAGGCCAAGTGGCAAAAAGAAATTTTTTAACAAACGACCGCAACAGTAATATTAGCTACCATGCTTTAATATAAGAGTAGCTAAATACCTATTTTTATAGATAAAAGATCGAGGAAGCATTACGGGTATGGGGCATTCGGTCTCCTGTTGAATTCTAATATTTTTTATGATAGACCAACCGATGAATCGAAAATTATGGCCATTATTGGTAAGCATCAGTAGTGCCTCGATAATGATTCTCGCTTTTTTCATTCCCTCACTGCAAGATCAATGGGATCGCTACCAATCGCGAAAAGTGATTCAGCAATATGTTTCGTTAGGCGATGCCTTCTTTGAAGAGGAAAGGTTTACGATGGCGGAAGAAGCTTACCAAAAAGCTTTTACTCTTTCAGAAGAAAAAAGGTTGGACATTGAAATGAAACGACTGTACGCAAAGATCAGTCGCGTGAGTATCGAGCCTGAATGGGGAAGCAAAATACCTGAAGACCTAAAAGAAGTGGATTTTCAATTTTTATTGCATTTGCAAACAGAGCCTCACCATCTTGCAGAGCGGGTTTCTACTTTGAATAGTTATGGAATATTTTTGGTAGCCGATAAAAAATTGAAAGAAGCGGAAGGTGCATTTAGTGAGGCACTTCAGCTAGATTCTGCCGATGTGCTGGCCTACATCAATTGCGCCAACTTGCTCGACCAACATGGGAAAAAAAAGGAAGCAGAGAAATTTTACCTGCGAGCTATTCAGCTTGAGCCAGAGAATGCACGTGCTCACTATAATCTAGGATTGCTCTACAAAGAATGGAAGGATACCCATCGTGCCATACAAGAATTACAAAAAGCGATTGCGTTGGACTCGGCTGATGCCGATGCAAAAGAAGCTCTCTCGAGCATCGAAAAAATAAACCCTAATTGAACTTTTTTTTCTCTATGGCAAAAAATCAAACACCTAAAATTGCTATTTGGAAAAACATTGCGAGCCTTTTTTTTACGAATAAAAAAGCATTGGCTTTGGTGGTGTTCATCAGCCTGCTCAGTACTGTAGCGAATTTAGTAGAGCCATTGGTCTATCGAGAAGCTATCAACGACATCTCAGGTTTGTTTGTGCAAAAAGCCAAAGACGAAACGGCACGGCAGATGACAGACACTACCGCGGTGGCAAGCGATTCAACAGCAGTAGATAGCAACGCATCAGAAGCTGACCCTCTCAGCAATATTATCTTCAAAGAAAAACACGGAAAAAATTATGTGGCCCCACGCACACCAGAGCAAGCGATCAGCACATTGTTGTGGGCCGTTGGGTTGATTTTTTTGATTAATATTTTGGGGCATTTTTTTCTATGGATTGCCGAAAACCTAAATTTGAAATTTGCCTGTAATATCGAGCAGAGCTTTATTCAGCGAACCTTCACTCATGTTCTTAAAATGCCGTTGCCGTTTTTTAGCAAGCGGTCGAGCGCGGCACTGAGCAAACAAATCAATCAATCAGAGGAAGTATCTTCTATTGTAAACGGTGTGTCGCAGCAGATTTTGCCCGAAGTAATTAGCCTGCTCGGTATTTTGATTATCATGTTTTGGCAAAACGCCACACTTACTTTACTATCCCTTACCGTCATTCCATTTTATCTGTTAGTCGCGTGGCGTTCTGCCAATCAATTAGAAACTGGACTAAATGATTATTATGATCGATGGGAAGAAGTTTCTACCCGCATGCAAGATGCTTTGGGCGGAATTAAAACGGTAAAGCTATCGGGTGCAGAAGATAGGGAAGCAACTCAATTCAAAAATATTTCATCGCAAGCCTATCACGAATACATCAAGCGGAATAAACTGGCCAACAAATATATGTTTTGGGAAAGTGCGCTGACCAAAGTAGCAAGTGCATTGGTGCTGGGGTACGGTGGGTATCTCACATTAGAAAATCAACTCACACCTGGCGATGTGGTGATGTTTGTGGCCTACTTAGATAGGCTCTATGACCCAATCGATAGTTTGGCTACACTTTGGGTAAACATGCAGCAAAACATTGCGTCTATCTCTCGCGCATTCAAATTGTTGCAAGATGGCCATGAAGAAAAGAGAGGAACTAATTTAAAAATTGAAAAAGGAAAAATTGAGTTTCAAGATGTTCATTTCGGATACAACGCCAACAAAGAAGTATTGAGGGGGCTTTCGTTCACAATACAACCTGGAAAAGTAACGGCATTGGTGGGTGGCTCGGGTGCTGGCAAAACCACCATCGTTGATTTGATGATGAAGCTCTATGAACCTCTGCAAGGTAAAATTTTTATTGATGGCCAAGATTTGCAAAAGGCAGACCCTGCATCGGTGCGTTCGCAAATGGGTATGGTAGCAGCCGATGGTGCGATTTTCAGGGGTACACTGGCCGACAACATCCGCTACAAACGTGGAGACGCCACCGATGAGGAAGTGCAAGCTGCTGCCGTGGCAGCAGGATTGAAAGTTACCTTAGAGCGTTTGCCCGATGGACTGCAAACCTCGGTGGGCGAAAGTGGCTTCGGGCTTTCAGTAGGCGAGCGCCAACGCATTCAGATTGCCCGCGTGCTGGTGGCGAAACCAAAGATTTTGATTTTAGATGAGGCTACGGCTAATTTAGATTACGCAACGGAAGCTGAAATAAAAAAGACGGTGGACGAAATCAGGAAAAAAAACACGGTCATCGTAATTGCCCATCGCTACTCCATGGTGCGCGATGCCGATCACGTGATTGTACTTTCACAGGGTAAAATTACCGAAGAGGGCACACCACAAGAACTTTATAGCAAGGGAAGCTGGTTTGCAAAGTTTGCCAAGACAGCGGACGAGAAGTGAGGTATTGAAAATTCACACTTTTTTAATTTGCAAAGTCTAATAGCAAATTCCTAAAAATGAAAGTCGATACCGGGTTATGTAGTTGTAAATTTTTTGTAAAATTATTTGTAACTGATGTGAGGCAAAGACGGTTGTTTTTAGGATTTTAAATTTGTGAATACGTTGTGACTTCGTGCCTGCGCACCGAAGTGCTTCGGCACATAGGCGTGGCTTAGATTTCAGTTTGTAACTATCTTTTTTATGATCTGCGAATAATATTCGCCATAGTATGGGCCCACCCAATTCATGGCCATCACTTCCTCTTGTTCTGAGTGCCCGTAGTGATCATCGGAAGTGATGTAGCCCACGTACTCACCGTTGAAGCTGGTGATGAACAATTTTTCGTTTTGGCTTTCCGCCAATTTGCCTAAGCCATTGCGTGTGAAAATTTCACCGGAGAAATCGCAGGGCATTCCTAAAAAAATAAGGTCACCGATTTTCAAATAACGAATCTCGCCTTTTAATTTTCTGAAGAGAGCCCGAAAAACCCAGTCGCGTATTTTGAAGTTTTGCAACACGTGCAATTGCGATGGCCCATAGTCAATGGGAATGATGGCGGCGGAAATGGAAGAATCATTTACAGCGATGGAGGGGGTCGATTTTATTTTAGCGTAAAGTTTATTTGCCAAGGTATCGCACAGCGCGAACTCAGTTTCAGAAATACCTTTCACGCGATGGCTACCGACCATGCCCGCAGCGAAGAGTGCAAAATCAAAATCTTTCTTCTCGGCTTTTTTCACTAAGCTATTTGGGTAATCGCCCGAAAGGGCAAGGCTCAAGTGGCTAATGTTGGTAGGGTGCGCGCTGAAACTTGCCAGCAACCCTTGGCTACCGTCCTCGCGAATTACTTTTAGTCCACGGATTTTCCCATCAATTTTTCCATGCGCTGGATCAAGTCGGTTTTCTACAAATTCACTGGCATCGGCTTCGAAATAATTTAATGAAGCGAGTTTCAGTTCAGTAGATGCGAGCTCCATTGCTGAAATTATTTTATTCGATAAGCGATCGAGCCACTCTTCATGGTAACTGCCGAGAATCAAATTGCCAATCGTGCTGTTGTCCCAAGCCCCCAGACTGCTGTGAGCGTGCGTTGCGGTAAAGTATAAAAAGTGCTTCCCATTAAAATGTGCTTCGATTTTATTTTTCAAAAGAGGAGGGAAGAGCAGCAAGTCGGCACTGATGATGAAGCACGGCTTGTTGCCATTGTCGATGGCCAAGATGCGGACGTAAACGGAATCGTGCACCGAATCAAAATGATCGCGTGGCGCGTAGCCTGCCATAGGCATAGGGGATCGGGGTGTGATGTTTACTTTGGCCCAAGCGGCACGAAATTTTGTTTTTGCTGTATGCTGTTGTGGACGAAAAGAATCCAGCCGCTGCATGGTCTGCACATAAAAACTTTGCGCTGTCAACGGAGTGCGATCGACTGGGCCAATCAGCGAAACGATGAACGCGGCCAGACCGACCACAATACCTAAACACCAATGCGTAATTTTTTTCAACGTATTTTTTTCAACGACAAAGGTACACGACTAAAAAATGAATTCGTAACAGCAGACGATGTGGCCTATTTAAAGATAGGTTTAATAGTTTGCTAACACTTATTTACAAATCGTTGCTACTGTTTTCTCGTCAACCTTTGTGAAGCCCTGAGCTTGCTTTAAATCTTCGCAAGCTTCTTTCAAGTTGCCCAAATGTTGTTTTGCTAGCGCACGATGGTAGTAAGCAAGGCCATAGCTGGGCTGGTGAGTAATGGCGATGGTATAATCTTCGATGGCTTCTTTGGTGCGGTTGAGTTGCATCATCAAATCGCCACGGTGCAGCCACACTTTTTCGTTGTCGTCTTTTAATTTGATCGACTGCGTGATGTCGGCCAGTGCTCCTTGCAAATCTTTCAGTTTTGCTTTCAGCAAAGCCCGTTTCAGCCAAACATTGGCATCGCTGGCATCAAAGTGCAAGGCAGAATTATAATTCGACAACGCTTTTTTCAAATCGCCCTGGGCCGTATGGTTGATAGCAAGAGCCACATAGAAACGCGCTTCTTCCGGACTTCGCTCAATGGCTTCAGTTAACAGCCTTTCTACTTCTTTCAAGTTTCCTTTTTTTGCCGACAGCACCGCAAGGTTGTGACGAGCAATGCTTCCGTCAGGGTTGAGTGCCAACGCCTTTTGGTAATCGGCAACAGCCAATGCAGTATCGAGCATCATCTGACGCGACAACCCTCGGTTGATAAAGTAATCGGGATTATTTGAATCTAATTTTATAGCGGAGTCAAGATATTGGATGGCGCGTTTATAGTTTTTCATTTTGGAGTCCACCAACCCAAGATAGTTTAGCACCAACGAGGTCATGTTGCTTTGTGTGGTAGTCACGGGGCTACCGCTTTCTTTATTGATGGCAAAAAAAATAGATTTGGTTTCACCGGGTGGTGCCGCGAGCAAGTTTAAAAAGTCTTCGCGTGCCATCGCCCATTGCCCATACTGGTAGCGCAATATGGCGCGCGAAAAAAGCGCCTCACTATTTTTTGGTTTTGACTCTAAATAAATATTGAAATCGGTCAATGCTCCCCGAGGGTCATTCAGTGCTTCGCGCACTTGAGCTCGAGAGAAATACGCTTCCATGTAGTAGGGATCAAGCCGCAAGCATTCGTTGAAATGTGCCAAGGCGGTTTTGTACAGTTGCGCATCGGTGGCTTCTTCACCTTTTTGAAAATAATGACTAGCGTTCTTTTTTTCGTTTTGTGAAAAGGAATTTTGCGCAAACCCAAGCAGAGCGATGATTACGATAGTAGTCCTGAAAAAAACCATGTGGTAAATTTGCAAAGAATATAGTCCTCGGTCAACCGTGAACTGTTGACGGAGATCCATTTAATTTTGTGGCCTCTAATTTGCCATTACCTTTGCTTTTGCAATGAAGAAAATCGATAAGCTGGTACTCTCTTCTTTCTTGGGCCCCTTCGTGCTCACTTTTTTGGTGGTGGTTTTTATTTTGTTGTTGCAAAACATGCTCAAGTATTTTGACGACATCCTTGGCAAAGATTTGGGCTGGGATGTGCTCGGCACGTTGCTCTTTTATTTTGCAGTCTCCATGACCCCGCTGGCATTGCCCTTGGCCGTGTTGCTTTCTTCGCTGATCACGTATGGAAACCTTGGCGAGCATTTCGAACTCACTGCGGTGAAGAGCTTGGGCATTTCCATGGTGCGTAGCCTGCTCCCTATTTTTGTGTTTACGTTGGCCATCACCTACGTAGCATTTTTGTCGAACAATTACATGGTGCCCAAAGCAGCCCTGGAGACGTATAGTTTACTGTACGACATCAAACAAAAAAAACCAGCCCTTGATTTGCGCGAAGGAGAATTTTATGGTGGCATTCCCGACATCAGTATAAAAGTATCCAAGAAATTCCCCGATGGGGTAACGCTCAAGGATGTAATCATTTATGACCACCGTGGCCGCAATGGCAACAAGCAAGTAACGATTGCCGACTCGGGCAAGATGTACACCATCTACAACGAACAGTATTTGAAATTGGAACTTTACCGAGGATACAGTTATGACGAAGGCTCGGGGCAAGATATGAGCGGCCGCTACACCAATGAAGAAACCTTCAGCAAGACAAAGTTTGATAAGACCGAATTGGTTTTTGACCTCTCATCGTTTGGCCTAAGCCGTACTGAAAAAAAATGGTTTGCCGGCAACCGCATCATGCGCAACCGAAAAGAATTGCAGATCGACATGGATTCGGTAAACCGTGAAGTGCAATCACAGCGGCTCGGTATCCACAATTTACAGAAAGCCCTTTTTAATTTCCATTTCAAAAAAGACTCGCTGACGATGCCTGCCGATCTGGGCGCTTTTGTTCATTACAAGGATTCCATCAACAACGCTAGAAAAAAAGACACGGCCAAAACCGCCTTGCCAATGCGCTACGAGTTGCCACCTACTTTAAGCGGGCTTCAAGCCCGGAAAGTAATATGGCCAAAAACAGTGAGCCCAAAACAAATTAAAATATCAGACAGTCTTTATCGAGAAAGTGCCACTGCCACCGAGGTGGCAATAGCTCTCAACAAAGCACGGATGATAAAGAGTCAGCTACAAAATTGTAATACCAACATGGATAGTTATCAATACGAATACAGGGTGTTCGAAATTCAGTGGCACAAAATCATGGCCAACTCCATAGCCTGTATCGCCATGTTTTTGATTGGAGCTCCGCTTGGCGCAATCATCAAGAAGGGTGGTTTGGGTGTGCCCGTATTGGTATCCATATTTTTCTTCATCATCTTTTATGTCCTCAGCCTGATGGGCGAAAAATGGGCGAGGTCAGAAACTGTGCCTATGATTGTGGGCATGTGGATGCCCAATCTGATCCTGTTTTTGGTGGGGCTTGTCTTTTTGCGGCAGGCAAGGGCAGACGCCCGGCTATTCGATGCCGACTTCTACAATGTGATGCTGGATAAGATAAAGCAACGACTGCCCGGCTTCAAGGTAAAATCTGAGCTGACTTGATTTGGATATTGTGGCGTTTTATTTAATTTTGCGCGATTAAAAAAGTATAAAAAGCAAAAATTTGAAACCGATGTACCTTACCGCAGCCATTAAACAGGATTTGTTCAGCAAACATGGGATAGCCAAAAAGAAAACCGATACCGGCTCTCCTGAATCACAGATCGCTTTGTTCACGCACCGGATCAATTACTTGACCGGCCATTTGAAAATCAACAAAAAGGACTACTCAACCCAGCAAGGCCTGCTCAAGTTGGTAGGGCAGCGCAAAAAACTGCTCAACTATCTCCAGCGCAACAACATTGACCGTTACCGTACTATCCTCGCAGCCTTAGAGCTCAGAAAATAATTGATTCATTATTCAGACAGGGAACCTAACTTAAGGTTCCCTTTTCTCTTTTTATTTAAACCCAAAGCCAACACAAACGGCTTTACCTTATTCTTATGAAACCAACTGTAATTACAAAAACCTGCAAACTGCCCGATGGCCGCGAGATCACCATTGAGACAGGTAAACTGGCACGCCAAGCCGATGGTTCGGTGGTGCTCCGTATGGGCAACACCATGCTACTGGCAACGGTAGTCGCCAATCAAGAAGGAAAAGAAGGCGCAGACTTTTTGCCCTTGTCTGTTGACTATCAAGAAAGATTCGCAGCAACCGGAAAAATCCCGGGAGGGTTTTTGAAACGCGAGAGCAGGCTTTCCGATTATGAAATATTGATCAGCCGATTGGTGGACCGTGCGGTTCGTCCATTGTTCCCCGATGATTACCATGCGGAGACACAAATAAACATCCAACTGATTTCTGGCGACCACAATGCTTTGCCCGATTCATTGGCTGCTTTTGCTGCTTCGGCAGCGCTTTCTGTTTCAGATATTCCATTTCAAGGCCCTATTTCAGAAGTGCGTATTGTTCGTGTTGATGGTCAGTACATTATCAACCCCACGTTAGAGCAAAAGGAGAAGGCTGATTTGGACTTTATCGTTGCCGCTTCTATCGAAAATATTTTGATGGTGGAAGGCGAGTGCAAAGAAATCAATGAAGCCGATATGCTCGAAGCATTGAAGCTCGCACACGAAGCAATCAAGACGCAATGCCAGTTGCAAATAGAATTGACACAGGCCGTTGGCAAAACCGAAAAACGCAAGTACGAACACGAAGTGAAAGACGAAAATCTTCGTCAAGAGTTGCACAAACTTTTGTACGATAAAGTGTATGCTGTGGCGATGAAGCAACTGAAGAGCAAGAACGACCGCTCTGAGCTTTTTGCAAAGATTGCAGAAGACTATCTAGCCGCCTTGCCCGAAGACACAACCATCAATAAGAGTTTGGTAAAAAAATATTATCACGATATTCAGAAGAAAGCATGTCGCGATTTAGTGCTGAACGAAAAAGTGAGATTGGACGGCCGCAAGACAAAAGAAATTCGTTCGATATGGTCAGAGGTAGATTGCCTACCGATGGCACACGGCTCGGCCATCTTCACCCGGGGCGAAACACAATCGTTGACCACCGCCACACTGGGTACCAAGCTCGATGAGCAGAAAATCGATGGGGCAATGTTTGACGGCAGCAACAAATTTATTCTGCATTACAACTTCCCCGGTTTCTCTACAGGCGAAGTGAAGCCCAACCGTGGCCCTGGCCGCAGAGAAGTAGGCCACGGCAATTTGGCGATGCGCTCGCTCAAGCAAGTGCTGCCCAACATGGCCGAAAGCCCTTACACGATCCGTGTAGTTTCAGATATTTTAGAATCGAACGGTTCATCATCAATGGCCACTGTTTGCGCTGGCTCGCTGGCGTTGATGGATGCGGGCATTCAAATCAAAGCACCCGTTTCTGGAATTGCAATGGGGATGATCTCTGACAGTGCTACTGGAAAGTACGCCATCTTATCGGATATTCTCGGTGATGAAGATCACTTGGGCGATATGGATTTTAAAGTGACGGGTACTGAGAAGGGCATCACCGCTTGCCAAATGGATTTGAAAGTTGATGGCCTCACGTATGAAGTGTTGAACGAAGCATTGATGCAAGCCAGAGAAGGCCGTCTGCACATCCTCAACGAAATGAAAAAAACGTTGACCGCCCCCAAGCCTGACTTGAAGCCTCATGCTCCTCGTGCGGTGACCATCACCATCGACAAAGATTTGATCGGTGCGGTAATCGGGCCGGGCGGAAAAGTGGTGCAAGACATTCAGAAGACTACCGGTGCAACGGTGGTGATTGAAGAAGTTGGCAATAAAGGGTTGGTAAATATTTTTGCCACTGATCAGTCCGTCATGGATGCCGCAGTGAAACGTGTGAAAGCGATTGTTGCGGTGCCAGAAGTTGGCGAGGTTTATACGGGCATCGTAAAATCGATCATGCCATTTGGCGCATTCGTTGAATTCATGGCGGGCAAAGACGGACTATTGCACATCTCCGAAATTAGATGGGAACGCCTCGAAACCATGGATGGTGTGCTTGAAGTCGGTGAAGAAGTAAAAGTGAAATTGATCGAAGTAGATAAAAAAACTGGCAAGTTTAGGTTGTCGCGCAAAGTGTTGTTGCCCAAAGCTCCTGCAAAAGAAGGCGCACCAGCAGCTTAACGAGAGGCAAAAAGCAGTTGAGACATTGCTTTTAATTACGCAACGGTTGTAACTTGGTTTTTTTTAGAGCTTATTTCTAATTTTAACGTGTTTGAATAAACGATTGCAAAAAGCCGATGAGACAGCTTAAGATCAGCAAACAGATTACCAACCGCGAAAGCCAGTCGCTGGATAAATATCTTCAGGAGATTGGTAAAGTTGACCTACTCACGCCCGATGAAGAAGTAGAGTTGGCCAAGCGGATCAAAGAAGGTGACCAAATTGCTTTGGAGAAATTGACGAAAGCAAACTTGCGCTTTGTCGTGTCGGTTGCAAAACAATATCAGAACCAGGGATTGTCGTTGGGCGATTTGATCAACGAAGGAAACTTGGGTTTGATCAAAGCAGCTCAGCGTTTTGATGAAACGCGTGGCTTCAAATTTATTTCGTACGCAGTATGGTGGATACGCCAGTCGATCTTGCAAGCCCTGGCCGAGCAGTCGCGCATTGTGCGCTTGCCTTTGAACCGTGTTGGGTCGTTGAATAAAATTTCAAAAACATTTTCTGAGCTCGAACAGAAATTCGAGCGTGAGCCTTCGCCTGAAGAATTGGCGGAAGTACTTGAAGTGACCACTGCCGAAGTGGTGGACACGATGAAAATTTCCGGTCGCCATGTTTCCATGGATGCTCCCTTTGTGCAAGGCGAGGAAAACAGTTTGCTCGATGTGTTGGCAAACGACAGCGAAGAAACCCCTGACTCTGGCTTGATGACCGACTCCCTTCGCAGGGAAGTGCAACGCGCACTCTCCACACTTACCCAGCGCGAAGCAGACGTGATCACTTTATATTTTGGTTTGAATGGCGAGCATGCCATGACCTTGGAAGAGATCGGAGAGAAGTTCAGCCTCACACGCGAGCGTGTACGACAGATCAAAGAAAAAGCCATCCGCAGATTGCGACACACCAGTAGGAGCAAGGCATTGAAGCCTTACCTCGGTTAAAATGATTTGGAACTAAAAAATTGAATTCGAGGTCTCAATAGGTTGAGACCTTTTTTTATCTAAAATAAAATCGATATGAACAGTGCGGAAAAATTGAAAGTGATGATCATTGGATCAGGCCCAGCAGGCTACACGGCTGCTATCTATGCCGCACGTGCTGGCTTGAACCCTGTACTTTATACGGGTGGCCAACCCGGTGGGCAATTGACGACCACCAACGATGTGGAAAATTTTCCAGGCTACCCCGATGGAATCAACGGCCCGCAAATGATGATCGATTTGCAAAAACAAGCAGAACGCTTCGGCACAAAAATCAATTACGGTTTGGTAACGGCTGTTGATTTTTCTTCCTATCCTCTGAAAGTTACGGTAGATGAAAAACAAATTGTAGAAGCGGAATCAGTTATTGTGGCAACCGGTGCCACCGCAAAATATTTGGGGTTGCCCTCTGAGCAAACGTATGCCAACAAAGGAGTTTCGGCATGTGCGGTATGCGATGGTTATTTCTATCGGGGCAGAGAAGTAGCCGTAGTGGGCGCGGGCGATTCTGCCGCAGAAGAATCAACGTATCTTTCAAAACTTTGCAGCAAGGTTCATTTGATTGTAAGGCGAAGTGAAATGCGTGCTTCCAAAATCATGCAGCAGCGCGTGAAGAACACACCCAACATTGAAATCCATTGGAACACAGAGACAGAAGAAATTTTGGGCGATGACAATGGTGTAAATGCAGTGCGGATCGTTACCAATGGAGAGAAAAAAATTATTTCTGTTCAAGGGTTTTTCCTAGCGATTGGCCATAAACCAAACACGGACATTTTTGCCGGCAAGTTGAACATGGACGAGGCGGGGTATGTGAAAGTAGAAAGTGGATCGACCAAGACAAATATAGAAGGTGTTTTTGCAGTTGGCGATGTAGCCGATCGCGTCTATCGTCAGGCGATCACCGCAGCGGGCACGGGTTGTATGGGCGCACTCGATGCTGAGAAATTTTTGGCAGCAAAAGAAATGGGATTAACGCATTCATAACAGCTATGAAATTAGACATTCTCGTTATTGCTGCACACCCCGATGATGCGGAGATTAGTTGCGGAGGCACCATTGCCAAACATATTTCACTAGGCCATAAAGTTGGCGTAGTTGATCTTACAAGAGGTGAACTTGGTACGCGCGGCACTGCGGTCATTCGCGAGGCAGAAGCCACTGCCGCTGCAAAGACGTTGAAACTTTCGGTGCGCGCCAACTTAGGATTGAGGGATGGCTTTTTTAAAAATCTAGAAGAAGATCAGTTGAAAGTGATAGCCGCCATTCGCAAGTATCAACCCGAAATTGTGTTGACCAATGCCGTGCATGATCGTCATCCCGACCACGGCCGTGCTTCTGATTTGGTTTATGAATCGTGTTTTCTATCAGGCCTTACAAAAGTTGAAACAAACGAAGAAGGGAAAACCCAATTGGCGTGGAAACCAAAAGCAGTTTATCATTTTGTTCAGAGCCAATACATTAGCCCTGATTTTATTGTTGATGTTTCTGATTTTTGGGAAACCAAATTAGAATCACTACGCGCTTACAAGTCGCAGTTTTATGATCCAAAAAGCAATGAGCCTGAAACATTTATTTCAAACCCTGGATTTACAAAATTGATCGAAGCACGGGCTCATGAACTGGGCTATGCCATTGGCGCAAAATATGGCGAGGGGTTTACGGTTCGCAATTTGATTGGCATTGATAATTTATTCCACTTGAAATAAATTTTACGGAGCGAGCCGGTGCATTTTCCATTGCTGATCCTCTTTTAAGAAAATAAAGCGATCGTGCAAACGGTTGGGCCGGCCTTGCCAAAATTCAATCTCCGTTGGCTCCACAGCATAGCCTCCCCACTGGTTTGGTTTCGGCAATTTTTCCTTGCCCTCAAATTTCTTTTGGATTTCTTTTACTCTCGCTTCTAAAATTTCGCGCGAGGCGATGATCGCACTTTGTGGCGATGACCAGGCAGCCACTTGACTTTCGCGTGGCCTGCTTTGAAAATATTTTTCAGAGGAAACAGAATCAGAGCGTGCGGCAACACCTTCAATGCGAACTTGTCTTTCCAACCCCGGCCAAAAAAAAGTGAGCGCACAGGCCGGGTTTTCCTCCAACTCTTTTCCCTTCTGGCTTTGGTAGTTGGTGTAGAAAATAAATTTACCGTTTTCTACTCCTTTCAACAAAACGATCCGGCCAGAGGGTCGCCCATCCGGGGATACCGTAGATAGCGTGAGGGCGTTGGGCTCGGGGATATTGGAAGCCAATGCTTCATCAAACCAACGGCTGAATTGTGCAATCGGATCTTTGCTTATCGTGCTGATATCCAGCGCGGATTTGGAATAATCTTTACGGATGTCAGTTAATGGTTTCAAATGTGTTGCGGTTAATGAAAAAAAAAGTTTATTTGGGAAAATTATTTGATGGTGCCAGTGTTAAAGTGCGATCCTACTACTACGCTCATGGTTTAGACGACATGGTATTAATTCTAAACCCTTATTTTAAAGGCAGGGTTCTCAATTTAATCTATGTTGCCAGCGCTATGTAGTACCCAGTAACCTTCGCAATTTACAGACGTTTTTAAGAATACAAATGGATTTTTTTGAATACGGAAACAAACTAAAACCTGAAGCAGGGCGCCTGTTGGTGTCGGAGCCGTATTTGCCCGACCCAAATTTTGAACGCACCATCATCTTGCTGTGCGAGCACACCGAAGGAGGAACGGTAGGGTTTGTGCTCAATAAACCTTCCTTGTCTAAACTTGGGGAACTGATCAAAGAGCCTGAGCGATTTGATAACCCGGTAAGCATAGGCGGGCCGGTGCAGCAAGACACACTGCACTACATTCATCGAAACCCACACATTGCTGGTGCGATTGAATTGGCCGAAGGAATTTTTTGGGGCGGTGAATTTGAGCAGCTCATTGCACAGATAGAAACAGGTCAGCTCAATGCCAATGACATTAAATTCTTTTTGGGGTATAGTGGGTGGTCGGCTGGGCAATTAGATGAAGAACTTAAATTGAATTCATGGATTGTGTGCGGCAGGGTCTCGCAAGAATTGATTTTTGAAACCGAAGATGAACAAATGTGGAAAAGGACTTTGCAAGAAATGGGCGGACGCTATTCGATGTATTCAAATTACCCGCTCGATCCATCAATGAATTGAATGACTTTAACATGATTTTAGTATTTTTACACTTTATAAAATGTGATGGAAAACGTGAGTGAGTTGCGGGAAGGGAAGGAATCCGTGGTTGAAGGCACCCTATCAGTGGCCAATGGTTCAAACTCTTTAAATGTAGGGTCCAATCATACTGTACTTGTAGGTGAGGATGTCAATGCAGAAATGGAATTGCAAGAAGAAGCCAAGCCAATTGACTTTTCTAATTTTGGTAAAAAGGATTTTGTAGAGTTGCTAAAAGAAGCAGCCACCAAAAACGATTTCAAAAAAGCAGACGAGACGATTCGTGAGATCAAACCCTTATTTGATGAAATCCGCAAGAGTGAAAGGACACAGGCACTCATTCGCTTCAAACAAGAAGGCGGAGTCGATGACGACTTTGAATACAAGGGTGATGAATGGGATCATGCCTTTGATATTTATTTGAAATCAATTCGCGAAAACAGGCAACGTCATTTTCGCGAGATCGAAGGGCAAAAAAATTCAAACCTTCTCGCGAAAACCAACTTGCTGGAACGCCTTCGCCAATTGGCCGATAGTGAAGACACTGAACACTCCTTGCGGCTTTTCAAAGAAATTCAAAGAGAATGGAAAGCAGTTGGCCCTGTGCCACCGACTCAGATAAAAACATTGTGGGCAAACTATAATGCGTTGGTGGATCGCTTTTACGACCAGCGAAGTATTTATTTTGAACTGAAAGAGCTTGACCGCAAAAAGAACCTTGAACTTAAAACAGAGTTATGCGTTCGTGCCGAGCGCCTTTTGGAAACGGAAAAAATAGGTGATGCAGTCAGGGAGTTGAACGAGCTCCACAATGAATTTCATCACATTGGCCCAGTGCCAATCGAAGACAAAGATTTGTTGTGGCAAAAATTCAAGGCGGCCTCAGATGCTATCTATACCAAGCGCGATAACTATGTGAGCAACCTGCAACATGAGTTGCAAGCCAACTTATTGCAAAAAGAAAAGATCAATGAAGAGGCTGCCATTTTTGTTGCCTTCCAATCTGATCGCATCAAAGAATGGAACTTGAAGACCAAAGAGATTTTGGAAGTGCAGAAGCAGTGGGAAGCAATCGGAGGTGTGCCGCGTGCGAAGATGCGTGAAATCAATAAGAAATTTTGGAACTCATTTAAAACATTCTTTCACAACAAAAATGTGTTCTTTAAGAAGTTTGATGAAGAGCGAGTAAAAAATCTTGTATTAAAAAGTGAAATCCTCAAGCGGGCAGATGAATTGAAAGACAGTGAAGAGTGGGAGAAGGCTTCGCAAGAGTTAAAAGACTTGCAACTAAAATGGAAAGAGATAGGCCCTGTGCCAGAGAAACAACGCGAAAAGATTTTTCAACAATTCAAAGAAGCCTGCGATCATTTCTTTGAGAAGCGCAGATCGCTTGCCGATAAGGAAGCCATCGAGCAAACCGAAAACCTTGTCAAGAAAGAAGCGATCGTTACGTTATTAGAAAAGATTATCGAAGACAAAAACGGTTCGCTGCTACAGGTGAGAGAACTTCAGAAACAGTTTATTCAAATCGGTTTTGTCCCGAAGAAGTCATTGAACAACGTGAAGGCGCGCTTTACGGAAACTTTAGCAAAGGCTATCGCTGCCTTGCCAGGACTGGGTGACGAAGAAAAGCACAACGCGTCTTTCGAAGCACAACTGAACAACATGCGCCACAGCCCGCAAGCGGACAAGAAAATCCAGCACAAGGAGTACCATTTGCGCAAGCAGATATCCAAGGCCGAAAATGATATTGCCATTCTGCGCAACAACCTTGAGTTCTTTGGGCGTTCAAAAAATGCCGAGAGAATGAAGGAAGAATTCAATGGGAAGATTCAACAAGCGAGCGATGATCTGCTGCACTTAAAAAAACAGTTGCATATGTTGCAGGCTACAGCCTAAACATTTGCAATGCCGCCAACTTCGGTTATTTTTGCACCCTCTTTACGCCTCCTTAGCTCAGCTGGTAGAGCAACTGACTTGTAATCAGTAGGTCGCTGGTTCGATCCCGGCAGGGGGCTCAGCAAAAGCCGCTTTTTCCAAAGAAAAGCGGCTTTCTGTTTTTTGGTACTACCGGAATTTGGCATATTTAGGGGAGTTTTCAAAGTACTTGTCAGACCTATGTCAGACCAACTGGCT
>JAYWDN010000019.1:0-7417 GCA_043780615.1 Bacteroidota bacterium
GGCTACTCGCCCGAACGCATCAACCCGGGCGACAAGCAGCACCGCTTGCCCAACATCAAAAAAATTACCAGTGGCAGCACGCCCGAAGTGGCCGAGAAAGTAGATCAACTCTATAAAAAAATTATCAAGGCGGGCACACACAAAGCTTCGTCATTAAAAGTAGCGGAAGCGGCCAAAGTAATTGAGAACTCGCAGCGCGATTTGAACATCGCGTTTGTCAACGAACTGGCACTGATCTTTCAGCGCGTGGGCATCGACACGCACGAAGTGCTCGAAGCGGCCGGCACCAAATGGAATTTTCTCCCGTTCAAGCCCGGCCTGGTGGGCGGCCATTGCATTGGGGTCGATCCCTACTACCTCACTTACAAGGCCGAAAGTTTGGGCTACCATCCCGAAGTAATTTTATCGGGCCGCAGAATCAACGACAACATGGCGATCTACATTGCCAACGAGGTGATCAAGTTGATGGCGAAAAATCAGTTGCCCATCCACGGTGGAAAAGTATTGGTGATGGGTTTGACATTCAAAGAAAATTGCCCCGACATCCGCAACAGCAAAGTGGTCGATGTGGTGCGCGAGTTGGCAGGCTTTGGCACACAGGTGGATATCTTTGATCCGCATGCCGATGCCGATGAGGTGAAGCACGAATACAATCTCGAACTCATCAAAACAATTTCTAAAAAATACCATGCGGTGGTGCTCACCGTGGGCCACAAAGAGTTTGCATCCATTGATTGGAACGCATTGAAGGAACCGAATGCTGTGGTGTATGATGTGAAAGGATTTCTGGACAAATCATTGGTGACGGCACGGCTCTGATGAACGGCAAAAAGAAAATATTACTGACGGGCGGTGCGGGCTACATTGGCGCGCACACGGCCGTGGAATTGATCGGGCAAGGATACGAAACGGTGTTGATCGATGATTTTTCAAAGAGCGATCAAACACTTTTGGCCGGCATTGAAAAAATCACGGGAAAGAAACCTGTTTTCTTTCAAGGCGATTGTTGCGATGCAAAATTTCTTGAAAAAATTTTTAACGAAAATAGTGTTGATAGCGTCATTCATTTTGCGGCCTACAAATCGGTGAGCGAATCGGTGGAGAACCCATTGATGTACTACGAAAACAATTTGGGCTCGATGACGACCTTGCTCAAGACGATGGGAAAATTCAACGTAAATGAATTTATTTTTTCGTCATCATGCACCGTGTATGGTCAGCCGGAGGTGATCCCCGTGGATGAAAACGCTCCGTTCAAAAAAGCGGAGTCGCCCTACGGAGCCACCAAGCAAATGTGCGAACGCATGCTGGAAGACATCGTGGCCGCGAATAAAAACCTGAACGTAATTTCACTTCGTTATTTTAACCCGATCGGTGCGCACCCCTCTGCGTTGATCGGAGAACTGCCGATCGGCATACCCAGCAACTTGGTGCCGTATGTTACCCAAGCGGCCGCAGGCCTTCGCAAAAAACTTACGATTTTTGGCAGCGACTACCACACGCCCGATGGAAGTTGTCTTCGCGATTTTATCCATGTAGTTGATTTGGCGCAAGCTCATGTGACGGCCGTAGAAAAAATAAACACCATGCCCAGCCGCAACGAAGCCTTCAACCTAGGCACAGGCGAAGGCGTTTCAGTATTGGGGCTGGTGAAAAAATTTATTGAAGTAACGGGTGTGAAAATAAATTATGAAATTGGGCCGCGCAGGCCGGGCGATATTGAGAAAGTGTATGCCGATCCGGCGAAAGCAAAAAAACTTTTAGGCTGGCAGACAAAACTGAAGTTGGAAGATGCACTGAACGATGCGTGGCGGTGGCAGAAGAAATTAAATCTCACCCTAAATCCCTCTCCCGAGGAGAGGGACTTATTATGAAAGAAATAAAAATGGTGGACTTGCAGGGGCAGTACCTGCGTATCAAAGAAGAAATCGATGGGGCCATGCAAGAGGTGCTGATGTCAACAGCATTCATTCAAGGGCCGCAGGTAAAATCATTTGCCGAGGCACTTTCAAAATACAATGAAGGGGTGAATGTAATTCCGTGTGCCAATGGCACGGATGCGTTGCAGATTGCGATGATGGCATTGGGCCTCAAAGCTGGCGATGAAATAATTTTGCCGGTGCACACGTATGTGGCCACAGCCGAAGTGATCGCGCTGCTGGGCTTGGTACCCGTGTTCATTGATGTGGATGAAAAAACATTCAACATTGATGTGAATCAAATCGAAAATAAAACCACATCGAAAACAAAAGCCATTGTGCCAGTACATTTGTACGGTCAGTGTGCCGATATGGAATCGATCATGAAAATAGCGAAAGCAAAAAATCTTTTTGTGATTGAGGATTTGGCGCAAGCACTGGGAGCGACTTATACCTTTGCTGATGGATCGGTGAAGCGGGCAGGTACGATCGGCCACATTGGCTGCACTTCGTTTTTTCCTTCCAAGAACCTTGGCTGCTATGGCGATGGCGGTGCGCTCTTCACCACCGACAAACAGCTTGCCGAAAAAATACAAATGATTGCCAACCACGGGCAAAAAATAAAATACCAACACGACAACATTGGTGTGAACAGCAGATTGGATACCCTTCAAGCGGCCATTCTTCTAGTGAAATTAAAATACTTGGACGAGTACACGCGCAAGCGAAACAAAGTGGCTGATTTTTACGATAAGCAATTGAGCAATTTACCTTTTGTAGAGATTCCTTTTCGTTCGGCCAACTCCACACATGCCTTTCATCAATATACATTGAAAACAAAAAATATTGATCGGGATCATTTCAAAAAGCTGTTGGAAGCAAAAGGAGTTCCTTCAATGATCTACTATCCGATCCCGTTGCATTTGCAAAAAGCATATCGGCAAGAGGGCTTTGGCGAGGGCGCATTTCCGGTAACGGAAAAACTTTCGAAGACGGTGATCTCTTTGCCCATCCACACCGAGATGACCACGGATGAATTGTCTTACATTTGCCAAGCAATTAAAGAGAGCAATGCCTAACGAAAAAAAATATTTTGCACACCCCACAGCCGTGATCGATGAAGGTTGCGAGATCGGTGCGGGCACAAAAATATGGCACTTTGCGCACCTCATGCCCCATTGCAAAATCGGTGAAGGCTGCAACCTCGGACAAAATGTAGTGATCTCGCCCGAAGTGGTGCTGGGCAAAAATGTAAAAGTGCAAAACAACGTTTCGATTTATACGGGAGTGATTTGTGAAGATGATGTGTTCCTCGGCCCTTCGATGGTGTTCACCAATGTGATCAACCCACGTAGTGCGGTGAACCGAAAAAACCAATTCGCAAAAACGCTTGTAAAAAAAGGCGCATCGATTGGCGCCAATGCTACCATTGTGTGTGGGCACGACATCGGGCGGTTTGCATTTATTGGCGCAGGTGCCGTGGTCACAAAAACGGTTGCCGACTATGCACTCGTTATCGGCAACCCCGCAAAGCAAGCAGGATGGATGAGCGAGTATGGGCACAAATTAATTTTTGATAAAAAAGGAGAAGCCGTTTGCCCCGAGAGCAACGAAAAATATTTATTGAAAGAAGGAAGGGTTTCAAAGTTATAATCAAAGACAAAGTGCAATTACACGATTGAATGCAATGCTGATAATCCTTTAATCTTAAAATCATGATAAATTTTGCATTGATAGGAGCAGCTGGCTACATCGCACCGCGGCATTTGCAAGCGATCAAAGACACCGGAAATAATTTGGTGGCGGCACTGGATAAGTTCGATAGTGTGGGGGTTATGGACTCGTATTTTCCCAATGCCGATTTTTTTACCGAGTTCGAACGCTTCGATCGGCACATTGATAAACTCAAGCGCGTAGGGCAGAAGATTGATTACGTAAGCATCTGTTCGCCCAATTATTTGCACGACTCGCACATCCGCTTTGCGCTGCGCCATCATGCCCATGCCATCTGCGAAAAACCGTTGGTGCTCAACCCTTGGAACGTGGACGCGCTCGAAGAAATAGAAAAGGAGACGGGCAAAAAAGTTTTTACCATTTTACAATTGCGGCTGCACCCCAACATCATTCAACTAAAAAAAGAAATCGAAGCAGCACCGGCCAATAAAATATTTGATGTGGAGCTGACCTACATCACCTCGCGCGGCAAGTGGTACCACCACAGTTGGAAAGGCGATGAACTAAAATCAGGAGGCATCGCAACAAACATCGGCATCCACTTTTTTGATATGTTGCTTTGGGTTTTTGGTGGCGTAAAAAATGTGCGCATCGAAAAATACGATGACGACCAAGCTGCGGGCTATTTAGAATTGCAACGGGCCCGTGTACAATGGAAATTGAGTATCAACGAAAATCATTTACCCGATGACGTAAAAGCAAAAGGCAAGCGCACCTACCGGTCGTTGCAAATGAATGGAAAAGAGATTGAGTTCAGCGATGGGTTCACCGAACTGCACACTAACAGTTACAAAGAAATTTTGGCGGGGCGAGGTTTTGGCTTGGCCGAAGCGCGGCCGTCCATTGAACTGGCTCACGAAATTAGACCGAAGAAGATTTGAGGAATTGGACGTTCAATTTTGCAAAAAATTAAATCGTAAGTCGTACATCATAAATCGTACATAAAAATGAAAGGAATTGTTTTAGCAGGCGGATCGGGCACACGGCTTTACCCGCTCACCAAGTCGGTGTCCAAACAATTGCTGCCGATCTACGACAAGCCGATGATCTACTATCCCTTGTCGGTATTGATGTTGGCAGACATTCGCGAGATATTGATCATCACCACACCCCACGAACAAGTCTTATTTAAAAATTTATTGGGCGATGGAAGTCAGCTCGGATTAAAACTGGAGTATCGGGTTCAACCTTCACCTGATGGCTTGGCGCAGGCCTTCATCATTGGTGAAACGTTTGTAGGCAATGACACGGTGTGCCTCGTGCTGGGCGACAATATTTTTTATGGCTACAATTTTTCTTCGATGCTCGAAGAAACAGGAAGCTTAAAAAATGGAGCCACGGTTTTTGGATATTACGTCAACGACCCCGATCGATACGGAGTGGTAGAGTTTGACGAAAACGGAAAAGTAATTTCGATTGAAGAAAAACCACAGACACCAAAATCAAATTATGCGGTGACAGGATTATATTTTTATGATAATAGTGTCGTAGCGCGCGCAAAAAAAATAAGGCCTTCACCTCGTGGCGAATTGGAGATCACGGACTTGAACAAAAGTTATTTGCATGACGGACAACTACAAGTGAAGCTGCTCGGTCGCGGAATGGCATGGCTCGACACGGGCACACACGAGTCGTTGGTGCGCGCTTCTACTTTTGTCGAATCGATTGAAGAACGGCAAGGACTGAAGATCGCGTGCCTCGAAGAGATTGCATTTCACAAAGGGTACATTTCAAAAGCGCAATTGTTGGAGTTGGCCAAACCGTTGAGCAAAAATCAATACGGCCAATATTTAATAAAAATTGCCAACGAAAAATTTATGGCATGAGCAAAGTGAAGCTGATCGAAACGGGTTTTGACGATCTGTTCATCATCGAAACAAAAAAGCTGGGCGATGAGCGCGGTTATTTTTTGGAGACGTATAATTACAACGACCTGAAAGCTGCAGGAATCGATCTTCGGTTTGTGCAAGACAATCAATCGCGGTCGTCACGCGGAGTGATGCGTGGACTACATTTTCAAAACGCCCCTCATGCGCAAACCAAAATGGTGCGCGTGCTTGCGGGAGCAATTCTTGATGTGGTTCTTGATCTGCGCAAAGAAAAAAGCACGTTCGGAAAGATTTTTCAATTACAAATGTCTGATGAAAAAAACCAACAACTATTGGTGCCCCAAGGTTTTGCCCACGGCTTTGTGGTGTTGAGCGACAGCGCAGAACTATTCTACAAAACCGATGACTTTCATCATGCCGAACTGGAGGGGGGCATCCTCTACAACGATCCTGCATTGAAAATTGATTGGAAGATTCCGGAAACGGAACTGATCATTTCAGAGCGTGACAAAAAACATCCACGGCTGACCGAAGCTCATTTTAATTTTTGAAAAGACATGGAAACGATTTTGATAACAGGAGGTGCTGGCTTTATCGGCTCGAATTTTGTCACTAATTTTTTAGATAAACACAAAGATCATCAGGTAGTCAACCTTGATGCGTTGACTTACGCGGGTGATATGAAAAACCTGAAAGAGGTGGAAGGAAACCCGCGCCATGTTTTTGTGAAAGGCGATATCTTGGATCGCCCATTGGTAGAAAATATTTTTAAGCAATATGAAATTTCTGGTGTAATCCATTTTGCGGCCGAGTCGCACGTAGATAATTCTATCGTAGGGCCAGAAGCATTCATCAAGACCAATGTGTTTGGAACGTTTACGGTGCTGGATGTAGCACGAAAACATTGGATGAGTGCGCCCTTCCAATTCAACGAAGGAAAAAAGGATAACCGATTTCTGCACATCTCTACCGATGAAGTCTATGGCACGCTTGGTGCCACAGGACTTTTCACAGAGCAGACTCCTTATGCGCCCAACAGTCCGTACTCGGCCTCGAAGGCGGGAAGTGATTTGCTGGTGCGCAGTTATTTTCACACCTACGGCATGAACGTGGTCACCACCAATTGCTCGAACAACTACGGCCCGAAGCAACACCAAGAAAAATTAATTCCTACCATCATTCGCACGGCCCTTGCCGAAAAACAAATTCCCATTTATGGCGATGGAAAAAATGTGCGCGATTGGCTTTATGTGTTGGATCATGTGAAAGGAATTGATTTGGCATTCCGCAATGGAAAAGCTGGTGAGACGTACAACATTGGCGGACGAAACGAACGCAACAATAATCAAATTGCACAAACGGTTTGGTCTATCCTCGATCAACTCCATCCTCGCAAAAATGGAAAATCCTACAGCGAACTGATTACTTACGTGCAAGACCGTGCCGGCCACGACAAGCGCTACGCCATTGATGCCTCAAAAATTGAAACCCAGTTGAAATGGAAGGCCGATGAAAACTTTGACAGCGGCATTCAGAAAACGGTGAAGTGGTATTTGGAGAAACTGAAAGGCTAAACAGCCTTTAATTTCACCACGCCCGTTCGGTAAAGGTCGATCGCCTTCTGCAATATCCCTTCGATGGTTTTGATCGGCAAATCTTTGGTTGGATCGAACAACATGATTTTCATTCGCGATCGTTTTTCGATGATGAGGTTGGGGTGACTAATTCGTTGGCCTTCCACTATTCCCAAATAAGGTTGCTTAGTTTTTTTATGAACCCACACGTAACAAAACATTTTTCCGTGATAGCAAAAAAAAGGCATGCCGTATTTCCAGGCAGGCGAAATATTTTTGTCTTGCAAAAGAATGATGTCTCGCAGCGCGAGGAGGCAACTCTTCGCAGGTTCATCTTTTTGCAAAAAGTAAAGATCGAATT
>JAYWDN010000020.1:0-7399 GCA_043780615.1 Bacteroidota bacterium
CTATAATATGGTGGCTCCTTGGCGTTCGGGCTTGGCCAACGGAGTTTCTTTGCAAGTATTTGCAAAAGCCCATGCCATCACACACCGCGAAAAATATCTGACAATGGGCAAACAAATTCTGAATTCGTTTTATGTTGAAGTGAGCAACGGAGGAGTTACTTACCAATCTAAAAAAAAGGGATGGTGGTTTGAAGAATTTTCAGACGAGGGCGGATACGTTTCTCGTGTGCTCAACGGCCACATGTTTGCTCTTGTGGGTCTTCATGATTATTTTATGTACACGAACGATTCATCGGCTAACTATTTATTTAAACAAGGACTATTGGCATTAAAAAATAACCTCTTCAAATACGACAAAGGCGAAGGGCATTCCTTTTACGACTTGCGAGGCACGCCCGCCAATATTAAGTACCATTTCATTCACGTTGATTTGCTAGAGAAACTATTCGCCATCTCGGGCGATCCGATGTATAAATTTTACGCCCAAAAATGGGGCACCTACAAACCCCCGTTGCTGACCACTCGATTGGTGACGCTTCCGTTAAAAAGAATTGACATGGCGATTTGGCTTTTTGATTTTGCGATAGCGATCAGCATCGTTAGCACCTTCTTTTATTTGTTTTTTAGAAAAACGAAGGCATGATGAATGCGAATGGATCGCATCCGCTCAACTTAAAAAGTTATTTCTTCTTCTTATTATTGCCACTCAATTAATAACTTATGAAAACCATAAAATGGGAATTGATTCGGCCACACCTTCTGGCTATTGCTGTATTTCTGGTGGTCACTGTTCTCTTTTTCAATCCGATATTTTTTGACAACAAAGTATTGGATCAGCACGACATCCAACAGTTTCGCGGCTCGTACCAATCCATTTTAAATTATCGCGTGGCCAGCGGTAATGAAGCACTGTGGGCACCCTCTATGTTCAGCGGTATGCCCGCCTACTTGGTGAGCATGCATTGGGGCGATAGCCCAATGTTGTGGGCGAAGAACATACTTTCGGTTTTTCTTCCACACCCCATCAGCAATATTTTTCTTGCTTTTCTCTGCTACTATATTTTGCTGCTATCGTTTGGCGTGCGGCCATACTTGGCAATCGCGGGCGGGCTTGCCTTTGGGCTTTCATCGTATGTGATCATCGGGTTGGGGGCAGGGCACAACGCGCGCATCGGTGCGATTGCATTCATGCCGTTGGTGATGGCGGGTATCCACCTCGCGTTTTCAAAAAAACGTTTGATCGGTTTTGCGGTCACTATGCTTGGGCTTGCACTGCATTTGCGCGAAAACCATTTACAGATCACCTATTATTTAATGTTGATCGTGTTGGCGTATGGATTGGTGCAATTGATTTACGCGTATCGCGAAAAGCAAGTCAAAGATTTTTTTACTACGGTGATCATTCTTGTTCCGGCTGTGGCGGTGGCCGCAGGAACTTTCTTTGGGCAGTTTTGGGCAATCACCGAATATACGCACTATTCTATTCGTGGGCCATCGGAACTGATCAAGAAAAACGTTGTCAACAATAATCCAGATGGCATGAGCAAATCGCATGCGTTTGAATACAGCGATGGAATTTTAGAACCGATGACGTTGCTCATCCCAAATTTTTATGGAGGCACATCGTCTAATTATTTTGTGCAAGACCAAAACAGCAACTCCTACAAAGCATTGGCCAACAGCAACGACAACCAGTTGGCCAATCAGCTGGCAGGCTATACGTCAGCCTACTGGGGGGCGCAGTCCAACACGGCACCCTATTATGCCGGGTCGATCATCGTTTTTCTTTTTGTGGTGGGGGTTTTGCTAGCCGAAAAAAAATGGTGTTGGTGGCTGTTGCCGTTGAGCGTGCTCAGCATCTTGCTTTGCTGGGGCGATAGCTTTGCTTCGTTCAATTATTTTATGTTCGATTATTTTCCAGGCTACAGCAAATTCCGCTCCGTCACTTTTGCGCTGATCATCATTTTATTTGCGATGCCCTTGTTGGGAATGTTGGCCGTAGAAAAATTAATGAAAGAAGGGTTGAGCAAAGAATCAAAAAAGAAATTGCTCGTAGCGTTTGCTGTGGTAGGCGGTGCGTGTTTGTTGCTCTGGCTATTTGCAGGCACGATAACTTTTTTACGCGCGGGCGAGAGCCAATTGCCCGTTTGGTTTTTAAATGCATTGCAAGCCGATAGAAGAGGCATGCTGAGCGATGATGCTTTTCGTTCGCTTGCGTTTATCACTTCTATTTTTATTATGCTCTATTTTAATGTTGCTAAGAAATTTTCAGGTCTGGCTTTTTATACTTTCCTGATTTTTATGGTGGCGATGGACTTATCAATCGTGGACAAACGCTATTTCTCAAAAGATAAATTTCAGCGCAAGCATCAAAATGCCTCGCTGGCCTCTACACCTGCCGATGAAGTCATTGCAAAAGACAAGGGCAACTACCGTGTTTACAATTTGCAAAACCCCATGGCCGAGGCGCGTACTTCCTACTATCATTATTCGCTGGGGGGCTATCACGGGGCGAAGCTGAGGCGGTACCAAGATTTATTTGATTCATGTATTCTTCGGGAGACGCTACGATTGGTGAGCGATGTTCAAAAAAGCAAAACAAATTTTGAAACGTATGGCGTATTGAATATGCTCAACACAAAATACATTATGTATGGCCCCGATGCCGGAAATGTAATTGCCAACCCTGCGGCCAACGGCAATGCATGGTTTGTGAAGGAAGTGTTGAGGGTTTCATCACCGACCGAAGAGCTGAAGAAAATACGAGAGGTGAACACGAAGGAAATTGCAGTAATGAATTCTCAGTCGACAGTCGACAGTCGACCGTGGACTGTGGACAGCACGGCAAGTATTGCGTTGACTGAATTCACACCGCCTTATTTAAAATACGAATCCCAATCTTCAACCGATGGCGTGGCGGTCTTTTCAGAAATTTATTACCCGAAAGGATGGCACGCATTCATTGATGGAAAGGAAACTGAACTACTCCGAGCGGACTATGTGCTGCGCGCATTGGCGATTCCATCGGGCAAACATACCATCGAATTTAAGTTTGAACCCAAGCCTTATGTGATTGGCAACAAAGTAACGCTCGCCTCAAACTGGGCGGTGCTGTTGATTGTGTTAGGATGTTTGGGTTGGGGATTTAAAAAGGAGTGATCACTCTTGTGAACTAAAAAATATCTTTCAATTCAAATTGAAGATTTTCAAGTGTAACCGATTTTACCATTCCACTGGTAGATAAATAAAGCACGGGCACATCGCCACCCGTTGAGGGCGTATAGATTTCGATTGTTTTGTTCGCAGGATCGATGATCCAATATTCGCTGACTCCGAATTTTAAATACTCGTCTTTTTTCTGGTTGCGGTCGGTGTAACTGTTGGAAGGGGAGATGATTTCTACCACGAGATCGGCCGGCCCTTCAATGCCCCGGCCTGTTAGGTATTTTTTATTTTTATCCGACAGATAAACCAAATCAGGTTGAAAAACATTTTTTTCATCAATGTATAAATCGATGGGTGCATAGAATAATTCACCTGCTTCATTAGTTGCTTTGTCAATAATTTTAAAAAGCCTTCTTGAGACTTGTTGATGCTTAGGTGCAGGTGCTGGGCTCATAATTAATTCTCCATTTATTAATTGACATGGCGTTTTCAATTCACCCAACAAAAGGAAATCGTCAACGGTCCATTCTTTGGTATTGTCTATTGTCAATGTATCCATTGCTTCTATAAATCTTTTATAAAGATAATGAATTTGAAGAATAGCATTTGCTAAAACTTGTATCCATTTGATTTACTTACTCATCCCTCAACACATCTACTGGATTGGTCATAGCGGCTTTGATCGAATGATAGCTGATGATCAAGGCGGCCAGCAGCAATGTGCCCACGCCTGCTAAAATGAAAATGACTGGCGATGGAATGATCCGGTATTCAAAATCGAGCAGCCATTGATTGACCAACCAATACGCCAACGGTGCGCTGATCACAAAGGCAAGGGCGATGAGCTTGCTATAATCTTTGAAAATCAACACAACAATGTTGTAAACAGACGCGCCCGCCACTTTGCGGATGCCAATTTCTTTGGTGCGCTGCTCCAACGTGTAGATGATCATGCCCAACAAACCAAGCGAAGCGATAAGCACGGCAAGGGCAGATAAGATGGACAGTGATTTTCCAAATTGCTCCTGGATCATAGGTTTCGTGGATTTGAGACAACAGAAGTCAAAGGTCGTGCCAGTGCCTACACTATGGAATATTGCTCAAATTAGCTTATTTCGCTTTTGTTGATTGTTCACTTTGAGTGGCGACATGTCCGCTTTTGGAATTGCAATAATGCTTTTGATAGGGGCATCTATATTTTGGAAACAAATAGAATCACCGCTTGTCAATCCATCCGCCACTGAACCCTGCCTTCTTCAATCCATTGACAATGTACTTGTTCTTTTTCATCAGGTTCCAAACAAAATTGTTTTTGTAATTCGATAGTTGAATAACGATAGGCCCCTGATCGATGCCGAGGTAATCTTTGTCCACCCATCCCTGCGTTCCATCCTTGTACTGAATAGTCCAGTTGAATGCGTCTTTAAAACCATAGCGCTCATAGATTTTGTCGCCATATTTTTTGTACATCGTTTCCAGAGCGGAGATGCAAACCTCAGGTGCAAAAGGAATTGAGCCGCCAGCAGCTGTGGGCGCAATAGTACCATCGTCATGGGCATACCATTGGGCAGCGCCCCGGGAGCTGTAGCCCATAAAAGACATGTTGGGGTTTGATTTATTTTCGTTGCCCGGCCCATCGCAAGCTGAGAGCCCCCAAACATTTTCATTATAACCTACCCAGCCGTTTGGATTGAGTAAGCAGTATTGACGGTTTGCCAACGTGGCTCTTCTCGAGTTTTCAAAATAGTCAATTCCTTTCGCACGCGTATATTCATCCTGAATCCCTTTGAAGTCGATGTAAAGGTGTGAATATTGATGTCCAAAGAGGGGCCCAAAGTTGATATGTTCGTAGCCTAAATAATTCCCCCACTGATAAGTTTGCGTCCAGGCTTTCCAGCTGTTGTCCGGTATGGGGTGCGTGGGCGAACCCAGTCCCATGATGTACAAAATCATCGCTTCATTATAACCTTGCCACGAGTCATCCAGGAAACCTTTTTCAGGATGCCAGCCCATGCTCATCTTTTCTTTTCCGTTCATCGCCCAATTCCATTCCACTGCCAGGAAAAGAGAATCCGCCAGCGCACGGATTTCTGTTTCTGTTTCATTATCGCCATCGAAGTAAGATTGACAGCTAAGAATGCCTGCCATTAGCAAGCCTGTGTCGATTGTGGATAATTCCACTTCGCGAAAGCGCAAGCCTGTTTTCATATCAATGAAGTGATAAAAAAAACCCTTGTAGCCAGTGATGCCGGCAGTTTTATCCCCTTTCGGTGAATTATAAAAAAACCGAAGTGTCTTGAGTACTCTTTGGGCCGCCTCTTTTCTTAAGATATAACTGCGCTCCACACCAACGAGGTACACCGTCAGCCCAAACCCGGTTGCTGCAATACTCGAGAAACTCTCGGTAGGCCAGCGGTCCGGTTGGTTGCCTGTAATAGAATCTGCTAAATCCCAAAAGTAGTTGAACGTATCACGGGAAAGGGAATCAAGAAATAATTGGGATGGATTCTCGGCATTAAGAATATCAGTTGTTGATTTTTTTTGTGAGCAGGAGAAACTCACCGAGACGCAAAGAATTAGTAAATTGGAATAACGCATACCGGAAATTTGCTTTAAAGATCACATTAAAAATTTGAACCTCTGCAAAGGGGCTCTCAAAATGCATTAACTTTATAGGTATGTTCAGATCTCTGTTTCTGATTCTTCTTTTTGTTGGAGCACAAGCACAAGCGCAATCGATCATTGCAATCAATGATTCGATTGATGAACGCATTTTTATGCCCTTCGAGCTTTCTTATTTTGTAGATACTTCCGATACTATTCCATTTCTTAAAATTTCTTCTTCTGATTTCTCAAGCCGATTTCAGAAACACAGCAATTACCAGAATATTGATTTTAAGACGAATGAATCGTATTGGATTCGGTTGCAGGTCAAGCCCAATTTGCTGACAAAAAAAAATTGGCTGCTGGAATTCTATGATCAGACGATCGATAGCCTAGATGCTTTTGTCCCTCAACCGGATGGGAGTTTCAGCGTAATAAAGATGGGCGACCATCGGCCGTTTTACGACCGGGTTTTCCGCCACAAAAATTTTGAAATCCCGATGGTAATGAGGAGTAATGGTGTTGACCAATATTATTTTAAGGTACGCTCGCATGAATTTGCCGATGTGCGCATTGCCCTTCGATCGGTAGACCGTTTTATTTTTTATGCACTGAATGAATATTATTTGTACGGCATGTTTTATGGCATGATCCTGATCATCAGCGTTTACAACTTTTTGGTTTACCTCGCGATACGCGAAGTAAAATTCATTTATTACATCTGCTACATCATTAGTGTAGCGCTGTATGCCATGAGCTATGACGGAGTAGGCTTTCAGTATTTGTGGCCAAACCATCCGAAAATTAACGATTGGGCCGTAGGCGTCTCTTTGTACCTGCTTATTTTTTGGTCTCTTGTTTTTACGCGCAGGTTTTTAGGCACGAAAGCGAATGCACCAAAATTGGACAACGCTTTGAAAGTGATGATCGTTCTTCGAAGCGTATGGTTTTTATTTAGTCTTTCTATCTACCCGAAACTCCTTACTTTCCGCACGTTAGAGATCATCCCGCTGTCATTGATTTTTTTCACGTCCATTACCGTGTGGCAAGGGGGCTATCGGCCGGCTCGCTTCTTTGTCATTGCTTATGGCGTTTTGTTCTTCGGTTTTTTTCTTAGGACGCTTGTTTATTTTAACGTGCTGCCCTTCACCACTGGTACCCACTACAGCCTCCACTTCAGTTTTGTTTTTGAGATGCTTTTTCTGACCGTTGCCCTTGGTGATCGGATTCGAATATTGAAAGACAATCGCGACCGTGCTATGAGACGAATCATTCAGCAGCATGAAATAAACATGCAATTAAAAGACAAAGTTAATAGCGAGTTAGAGACAAAGGTGAAGGAGCGTATTATTGAACTAGGCAGTAAGAATGAAGAACTTCAATCAAGCAATGCAAGGCTCAACAAACAGTCAATTGAGATCAATCAAATCAATTCTTTGCTCGATTTAGACAACTGGAAATTAAAGAACAGGGTAAAAGAAGTCCTCGAAGAGCGCATGCACGAGAAAGAAATGGGCTATGAAGAATTCGCCACCTTATATCCTGATGAACTATCCTGCCATCGTTTTTTAGAAAAATTGAAAGAGCAAACCGGTTTCGAATGTGCGAAGTGTGGTAACGGTAAATGCTC
>JAYWDN010000021.1:0-41454 GCA_043780615.1 Bacteroidota bacterium
GCCCACGTCCATGCGGGCCGCACCGAGTTGCGCCAACTCATCTGGCTTACTTGCTCAAAAATTTGATCGGGTGTGATTCCGTAAGCATACATCGAGGCGATGATCGAGCCTGCGCTGGTGCCTGAGATCACCGAAATCACTACGCCCATTTCTTCCAGTGCTTTTAATACACCCAAATGCACAATGCCCCTTGCTCCTCCTCCTGATAATGTGATCCCGATTTTCATTAGAATATATTATTTCCGGTATTTCTTTTTTGGATTGCAGCTCGTGTGGTAAATGGCAGAAATAAACACTATGCTTTCTTTCTCATAAATTTTGCAAATAATCTGATAAGGGAAAGCGTCAATTTTAGCCTCATGGAAAACACCACGTTTTCTGCGATACAACAAAGGCTTGGAACAAATCTGACTTAGTTTAATTTCAACGGTTTCTTCAAAACGATCACCTAACCCTTGTAGTTGTTCTTCGTACCATTGGTAGGCCTCATCGTACTCTTCTTCTGCGATAGGATGAAAAACAGCTCGATGGATCTTCAATTCTATTTTGATTTAGCCCGTTGTTTTGCACCTTTCTTTACCTCTTCCCAAGTGCGCCCCTTCACTTTTCCGTTTTCAAAATCGCTTGTTCTTTTATTCAGTTCGCTTAAGAATTTATCTGTCCATAGGGCATCTTCATCAATCTCATCTTCTACCATGGCAAAAATGGCCTTCACTTTTTTATCTTGTGCAGTTTCGATGTAGTGATGAAGCTTTTGGCGGATAGTAACGGTGCTCATAATTTATTTGTTAATCTCATCACACTCTGCCTTTGTCGGTGTTCTTCACCGGCAAATTTAAGTAACAAAAAATGTGAGAATTTAAAGTCGCGGAGGCGCAAAGTAATTAAGGGTTACAAAATCTCCTTCAACGAAAACACTCTATCGAGCCTCACTCCTCTCTCGGTTTCTTTTACTGTGCAGCATTCATTGATTGGATCATGTTCTAAAAATAAAATGTAATTATTGACTGCGGCTTCTTTCAAAAATCTTTCTTTCTCTTCCATGGTAATCAACGGCCGAGTGTCGTAGCCCATTAGGTACGGCAATGGAATATGTCCAACAGACGGTAGCAAGTCGGCCACAAAGCAAATCGTTTTGTCTTTGTATTTTATTTTCGGCACCATCATCTTGTCGGTGTGGCCGGAAGCAAAAAATAAATCAAACTGTTTAAAGGGTGAAGGCTTATCGATCTCAATAAAATTCAGATGGCCACTCTCTTGCATTGGCAAAATATTCTCTTTCAAAAAACTGGCCTTCTCGCGTGCGTTGGGTTGCGTGGCCCATTGCCAATGGTCGGCATTGCTCCAGTATTTTGCGTTTTTGAAAACCAATTCCAATTTTTCGCCTTCAACCTTCACTCCTCCCCCGCAATGATCAAAATGAAGATGCGATAGAAACATGTCGGTCACATCGCTTTCGCTGAAGTCAAGTTTGTTCAAACTTTTAATCAATGAATCATCGCCATGCAAAAAATAATGTTGGAAAAATTTCGCGTCTTGTTTGTCGCCAATGCCATTGTCAATTAGGATCAATTGGTTGCCGTCTTCAATGAGCAAACAGCGCATCGCCCAGTCGCACATGTTGTTGGCATCGGCCGGGTTGGTCTTTTGCCAAATCTGTTTTGGCACCACGCCAAACATTGCACCGCCATCGAGTTTGAAATAACCAGTATTGATAGTGTGGAGGATCATCTATATTTTAGATTTACGATTTTAAATTAGAACTACCTATTCTTTCACCACGCCCATCGCACAAAACTTATCAATGCGTTGACTGATTCTTTCTTGTGGTGAAAGTTTACTCAACTCTTGAAAATTTTTAAGGATCGTTTTCTTTACTTCTGCCGCTATCGTTTTCACATCGGTGTGCGCACCGCCAATCGGTTCTTTGATGATGCCATCAATGAGTTTGAGGGCGAGCATGTCTTTGCTGGTGAGCTTCAAGAGCTCGGCCGCTTGCTCTTTGAAGTTCCAGTTGCGCCACAAAATGGCAGAGCAGTTTTCGGGCGAGATCACGGAGTACCAAGAGTTTTCAAGCATCAACACACGGTCGCCAATGGCAATGCCGAGTGCTCCGCCTGATGCGCCTTCGCCAATGATGATGCAGATCACGGGTACGGTGAGCTTGAACATTTCTTTGAGGTTGCGCGCAATCGCTTCGCCTTGTCCGCGCTCTTCGGCCTCGAGCCCAGGGAAAGCACCGGGCGTATCGATGAAGGTAACAATCGGTTTGTTGAATTTTTCTGCCAGTTTCATCAGTCGCAATGCTTTGCGGTAGCCTTCAGGGTTGGCCATGCCGAAGTTGCGCATCTGCCGCTGCTTGGTGTTCCTTCCTTTTTGCTGGCCGATGAGCATGAACGTCTGCCCTTCGATGGTGCCTAGCCCACCAATCATTGCTTTGTCGTCAGCTATATTGCGGTCGCCAAAAAGCTCGATGAAGTCGGTGGTGATTTCGTAAATATAATCGAGCGTGTAGGGCCGGTCCGGATGGCGCGAGAGCTGCACCCGTTGCCAGCCCGTGAGGTTTTCAAAGGTTTCCTTTTTTAATTCGATGATTTTATTTTCTAATGCCTGTATCGCTTTGCCTACCGATTCATCACTGTCAACGGCCAAGTGCTTCATGTCGGTGAGCTTAGACTCCAGTTCGGCAATCGGTTTTTCAAAATCCAACAAATTCATTTGCCTTGGGTTTATTTTAGGAAGACAAAAATAAGGAATTTTAAGAAATAGAGTTTGGGGAGCAAAATGGATGCAATTCAATTACTTAAAAAGATTTAACCATCTCTTTCTATTGCTTGTTAAGTGTTTTTGGATAGTGTTATAAATGCTGTTGGTACACGCCAAAAGTCAACTCCAAACGAAACCGTCACTACATCATAGCCCTCATTTGTTTTTTCATTGAGCAATTTTTCAACCTCTTTGATTAGTGATTTGAGCGACCATCCAGCAGACTTTGTGATAATTGTGATTGCTTCATCGTTTAGGATGGCATTGCCATAAGCATCTTCTTGTAAGATGCCACCATGGTAAGCACCAGTTCTTCAAATTCACCGAGGTATTCTTTCATTTGTCTATATTTTGTAAAATAAATATACGGATTAGTCTATATTTTGTTATAGAAATAACAAAAAAAAACCAGATGCGTGTTGCATCTGGTCGTTGCTGCATTGAGGCAGCAAAGCTTACCTTAAAATCCTTTCGAGTCGCGTTTAGTCTTTTTCTCTAAACGTTTTTCTTTCAAGGTTTTTGCAGGCTTCTTTTTTTCTTCTTTCTTTTTGTCTTGTCCTTTTGACATAACGGTTGGGTTTTAGTTGAATTGAAATCAAAAATAATAAAATTTATTATCTCGCCTCAACTCTTGAAGGAATGAATGCACAGTTAAACGTGAAACTTATTTATCCTTCTTGGTAAAGAACTGAATCACCATGGCCAAGATCACCACCACCCCGCATCCAATAATATTGTAATACAGAAAAGCAATCTGTTGATAGAAATAAAAGTAACAACACAATACTACCGCTTCGGCAATCACAGCAGCAAAAAACACTGCATTGCTTTTTACTTGCTTGATATAAAATGCTACCAAGAAAATCCCGAGGATAGTTCCGTAAAATAAGGAGCCGACAATGTTCACAAACTGAATTAGGTTTTCGGCAAAATTGGCGAGCACCGCAAAACCCATGGCGAGCAATGCCCACAGCACAGTAAATAATTTGGAAGAGTTGAGATAATGCGAGGCTGATGCGACTGGCTTCACTACCCGTTTATAAATATCTACCGTGGTGGTTGATGCCAACGCGTTCAACTCTGAAGCCATGGACGACATGGCAGCAGAAAACATCACTGCCAACAGTAGGCCAATCGCACCATGCGGCAAATAATTCAATACAAAATTTAAAAAGATATAATCACGATCTTGTGTCTTTGCGCCTGGTACACCTTCTGCAATGGCAATCTTTGTTTTGGTTTTGATGCTGTCTTCCTTTAGCCTTAACTGATTGTATATTTTTTTTGCCTCGCTAATTTCTTTTTTGTCGTTTGTTTTGATTCCATTTACCAATTGTTGCACGGCAATTTTCTTCTCATCGAAAACTTTATTGAATTTATTTTTCAATGAATATATCGCTGTTCCCACTTGCGTTTGTTGCGCTTGGTCAAGCAACACACGATTATGAAAAACGGGAGGCTGGTTGAATAAATAAAATACAAACACGAGCACTCCGATGAAGAGGATGGCCAACTGCATTGGTATTTTAAGAAGTCCATTGAAGATCAAACCCATTCTGCTTTCGGTGAGCGACTTGCCACCTAAGTAACGCGCCACTTGCGATTGGTCGGTGCCAAAGTACGAAAGGAAAAGAAACGTAGAGGCCAGCAGCCCCGACCAAATATTGTAGCGGTCACTCCAATTAAAATCGGTGGTGATCAAATTTAGTTTTCCAAGTTCGCCTGCAATACGCACGGTATCGGGAAACGAAATTGTTTTTGGCAACATTGAAAATGCCATGATGCCTGCAAGTGCCATCCCGCCAAGGATCACCGCCATTTGGTAGCGTTGCGTAAGGCTCACCGCATTGTTCCCTCCAGAAACCGTGTAGATGATCACCAGCAACCCGATCATCAGTGTGGTAAAAAGAACATTCCACCCAAGCACCGTTGACAGCACGAGTGCGGGGGCAAACAACGTGATGCCAGCCGAAAGCCCGCGTAATATCAAAAATAAAATCGCGGCAAGCGTGCGTGTTTTTAAATCGAAACGGGTTTCAAGGTATTCGTAAGCGGTGTAAACTTTTAATTTATAATAGATGGGCAACATGGTAACGGAGATGATCACCATCGCCAGCGGCAAGCCAAAATAAAATTGGATGAAGCGCATGCCGTCTTCGATGGCCTGGCCGGGTGTGGAGAGAAACGTAATGGCACTTGCCTGTGTGGCCATGATGGACACACCCACCATCCACCATCTCAACTGCTGGTCGCCCTTGAGGTACGACTCCATGTTTTTTGAACCTCGTGATTTCCAAGTACCATAAAGCACAATGGATAACAGCGTGCCGAGCATCACCAACCAATCGAGTGCACTCATGAAAAGGAATTAGCAATGATAAAATAGAACACCACCTGCGCAATCATTGCGCCAAGCACTAGCGCATACCAAGCACGCCATGAAGAAAACACAGGCGGTTTCTCTTCAGTCATTTTGATTTGGGCTTTACTTTTGTTTGGGCAAGCTTGGTGCTCTTGCCAAGCGAAACGATGTTGGCAAAAAGTTTGTAGGCACCTGCCACTCCTTCGGGCAGTTCTCGAAAAAACGAAAGCGATGTATAAACATACTGACCGTTGCCATACTTCGCTACGAGCAAGCTGCCATCGCGGGCAGGCTCTCCGGTATCGTTCATCGAAAGCAACGCCTCATATTCGGGTGCCCATGCCGATGGAAAATATAAGCCTCGCTCTTGCACCCAGCCTTCAAAATCTTTAGAAGAAACCTTGTTGGGCGAATTTAATAATGGATGTTCGGGTTTCAGTATGCGCACTTCACTGTTTTCTTCAGTCACCCGATCGCGAGACATTGTGATGGGAAACGGAGAAAATTTATCGGCATCAATTTCCAAATCAAAATTGGTGTTGTACTGCACCACCATCGTGCCGCCTTCTTTTGTAAAGTCCAGCAAGGTGGGCATAAAGTGACGGATTCGCTCGTTGGTATTGAGTGCTCGGATGCCCAGCACTACGGCATCAACTTTTTTCAAATTTACAGCAGTAACTTCTTCATCTTTCATTTCCCAAACTTCATAGCCCATGTTGCGCAGGCCGGCAGGTACCTCATCGCCTGCACCTTTGATATAGCCAATCACTGCGCCTTCTTTTTTCAAGTCAATCCGAATCGCTTTTGCCGATGCTTTGGGCAAAAGAGTTTGCACGGGGATATGATCGTATTGAATGGTCTGCAAGGATTGATCTACTATTTTATTGTCGATGGTGGCCATTGCATTTATTGAAAAGGTGGATTCTTCACTTCCAGGCAGCACATTGAATGTAAACAGCTGCTCTTCTCCTCTTTTCTTTAACTCAAATGGCAAACTTGCTGGCTCCAACTTCCACCCTTCCGGTAATTTTAATTCCAACTTTCCTGTACAATTTTCTTTCGATGATTTCAGCAGCACGCTTATATTCTGTGGCGAACGATTGGTAAACAGGTACACCGACTTGCCCATGTTGACAAATACTGGTGGAACAATTTCAAACGGACGCGTGAGCTCGCCTTTTACAGGATCAGTCCATTTATAAATCAATGGCGTGCTGATCGTCAGCGGTTCGTTCATCACCATGAAAGTGAACTCAAAAGAAATGGCAGGAGCATTTTCTGGGCTGCCTATGAGCGAGGCATCGTTGACTGTAAAAAGTCCAAGTGTGTGAGGTTGCTGCAGCCAATACGGATCAGAGTAATTCAAATTTTCGTTTAGTTTTTTTTCTGACTTGAAAACCAAAGGCTCATTATTTTTTAACGATGAGGAAACCGTACTATCGAATGACAAACGCGAAGCTTTTATTTCGGTGAGCAAAAGTGTGGTATTGCTGCGATTGATAATTTCAAAGCTTGTTTTTATTTTTTCGCCCGGTGCCGACCAGAAAACATTGGCCGAGGTTTCCACAAACAAGCCGAGGCAATCTTGGATCAACCGCTCTACTTCATTTTGCTTTCGCACTTTCCATACCGAATTGGGGAGAGCAATAATCTCTTTTCTGACTTTTAGCAAAAGCGGAACTGAGCCTGAAGGTTCTTCGTCTTTGAACTCGCTCACAGCCTGATTGACCAACGCTGGAATTTTTTCTGCGCCTTTTACTCGTTGCCACGAAGTAATCACGCCTTCAAAAATATTCTTATCAACCTTCTCACCTTTTGTCAATTCAAAAAATTCAGATGCATCGCCCCTGCGGCCAGGCGATCCAAACCCTTGGCTCTTGTGTTGGGTGCGGCTTTGCGCAGCAATCTCAGAATACGATTTGCCCAACAGTGTGTTGTACGTGCCCACGTTGATAGTCGTGACACCCGGAGTGGTTTCGTTTATGGTTTGGTTCCACCATCGTCCAGTATTTACATACAAGCGCTTCGGTTGCCATATTCCAAAAATTTTTGTTTGTTCAGGAAGAAAATTAGGGTCAGCACTTTTATCAAATGCCTCAATGGCAAGCATCGCGGAAGCTGTGTGGTGGCCGTGGCCCCCACGGTCATCAGGCGGAAAGCGTGTGAGCACCACATCGGGCTGAAACTGGCGGTACACATGCACAACATCCGAGAGGATTTCATCTTTGTTCCAAATCTCAAAAGTCTCCTTTGAATTTTTTGAAAATCCGAAATCATTGGCGCGAGTAAAAAACTGTTGGCCACCGTCAATTTTGCGTGCAGCCAAAAGCTCTTGTGTTCGGATAAGTCCGAGTTGGTCGCGAATCTCTGAGCCGATCAGGTTTTGTCCACCATCGCCCCGCGTCATAGACAAGTAGGCAGTGGCCGCCAGTTGGTCGCTCACAAAAAAAGAAATAGCACGTGTGTTTTCGTCATCGGGGTGTGCCGCCACATACAGCACGGAGCCAAGGAAATTGAGTTTTTTTATTTTTAGTTTAATCTCAGAGGCACCGGGCTGGCGTTGATTTTGAGAAAATGAAACAGTCCAAAATGAAAGAATAGACAGAGCAAGTAAAATGCGCATGAGAATTTTTTTTTGCGAATTAACGGAAAAAAGATGGAGCAGTTGAAACTACCAAATGATATTATGGCCTTTTAACAAATATTTTAAAATTGGCCGTTCCATTTGCCGTTTACTTTGAAGACACCGTCTGAGGAAATGTTCAAAACGATTTTGCGTACCTTCTTTTTTTCTTTTGAAAAAAAAGTGAGCGTTGTCTCATCTTGAGTGGTTCTGTTTTTTAAGTCCTCTTCAAAGCCAATATCGATGTGGATCGACAGCTTGGGCGAAGTCTTCCTTTTCATCACTATTTTTCCTTTCATATCGGTGATCTCCACTTTTGCTTCATCGTCTTGCAATTTAAGGATGACCACTGTTGCTTCAAGAAATGGCAAAATCTCCGAACCCCGCCTATACAACCGCTCACCGCTTGGGGAATAAATATATCCATTGTATTCAGAGGGCCGAGTCTTCATTTTCAACTCGATGTTGACCTGAAACTCATCAGAGGGCTTGTATGGAATTTCACCTTGAGGAAGTGCCAAGACTACAAACAGAAAGAAAAGGTTCATGCCCAGTTTTTAACAAGTTAAGCCAATGAATGTGCTAAAACAAAATCTAATATGGGGGACTTTTAAATCACAAAGTGTTCGAAGAAATCAAATCAATCGCCCATAACAATTAACGCTCTCACCTTTTCCATCCCCACACTCGCCTTCTCTGCAATGAAGTGAAGATTCGGTGCTGGCAACAACTCTGGGGTTTTCGGGTCGATGATATATTTCGGCACAAAGCGCGGCACTTCGTTGATCAGCCCCGCTGCCGGATAGACCACCAACGAAGTACCGATCACCAAAAAAATGTCTGCTTGGGCCGCCAGACGGGCTGCCACTTCCATCATGGGCACTTGCTCGCCAAACCATACAATGTTGGGGCGCAGTTGCGAACCTCGCTCGCATTTGTCGCCAAGGTTTAGCTCACTTCCTTTTATTTTATAGATCAAAGTGGGATCGAGCGTGCTGCGCGATTCAAATAAGCTGCCATGTAGATGAACAACGTGAGTTGAACCTGCCCGTTCGTGAAGGTCATCTACATTTTGAGTGATCACAGTCACGTCAAAATCATTTTGCAGTTCAGCCAGAATTTCGTGGCCACGGTTTGGCTTGGCCTCAAGTGCACTTTTTCTTCGTTGATTATAAAAATCCAAAACCATTTTTTGGTTTCGGTGCCACGCTTCGGGTGTGGCCACATCCTCCACTTTGTAGCCTTCCCACAGCCCGCCCGAATCGCGAAAAGTAGCCAGCCCACTTTCGGCACTGATGCCCGCACCCGTGAGGGCGATTAGTTTTTTTTGAGTCATCCTTCTTGGATTCATAGTGAAATAAAATATTTCGAATGTAAAGAATTTGCTTGGCGTGATAAACATTCTGTGAGAATGGTAAACCCTTTACTCACGTAGCCGTTAAAACGAACAACGCCAACGCAGTGAAAAAATTGAAATCGATAAGCCTGCTTCTTACTTCGCTTGTTATCGTAGCACTTTCCGTCAGTTATGGCAAACCCCGCAACGCTGTTGAAATTTCATTTGAAGATAAAACCGTTATCACCCTTGTAGCTGATGGTGATGGCTTGGTGGAGTCTGAGCCGCAAGCAGACGTTCAGCATTCGCTCTCACGTTTTGTGTTTCTCGAAATTGCCGCCTCCGATCATTCGCTTATTTCTTCTGCTAAGACTGGACTATTTGGTGTTCCTGCCTTTTTAAAGGTGCGCAACCTACGAATCTGATTTTATTTCCGTTCTCTCATCTCCCACAAAATCCTTTGTTGGGCATTCTGTTTTATTCACAATTTTCTTAAACCAATTTTTTATGAAAAAGCAATCGATCATCTTGATGATGGCAGGGCTGTGTGCGCTCCTGTCATCGTGTATCAGCACGGTGCCTGCGGGCTATCGGGGGATAAAAGTTTATCTGCTCGGCAATAAGCGCGGAGTGACACAAAAGCAATTGGGTGTGGGCGCGTACATTCTCGGGCTCAACCAACGCGTCTATAAATTCCCGGTGTTCCAACAAAACTATGTGTGGCGCGATGAACGCGATACACGTGGCTACAACAACTCTATTTCATTTCAAAGTAAAGAAGGCCTTGATGTAACGGGCGATTTCGGCATCAGCTATTCGTTGGTGCCCGATAGTGTACCTGCAATCTTTCAAAAATACCGCAGAGGCATTGACGAGATCACCAACATTTTTTTGCGCAACATGGTGCGCGATGCGCTCAACACCACTGCCTCGCGCATGCCCATCGAATCCATTTACGGAATTCACAAAAGAGATTTGCTGTTGAAGGTGGACAGCATGGTGTCGCGGCAAACCAACAAGCACGGCATCATCATCGATCGGATTTATACGATTGGTGAATTGCATTTGCCTCCGTCCATCGAGACGGCCATCAACGCAAAATTGGAAGCCAACCAACACTCGCAACAATCACAAAACGAAGTGAAGACAGTGGAAGCGGAGGCAAATAAAAAAATTGCCAAAGCAAGAGGCGATGCCGAGAGTATGGTGATCGGTGCAAAAGCCACTGCCGAAAGTCAAGTGATTGAAGCGAGGGCAGCCGCAGACATTACAAAAATAAAAGCACAGGCCGATGCCGAATCTACCCGCGTAAATGCAACCGCCCAAGCGGAAGCAAACAAAAAATTGTCGCTATCGCTGAACAAGGAGTTGATTCAATATCGTTCCATCGACCGATGGGACGGCAAGCTGCCAACCATTTCGGGGCAAACCACACCCTTCATTAATTTGAACCAACCGAAGTAAAATCACCACGATGAATTACGTCATTGCGAGCGCGAGCGAAGCAATCCTCAATTAGATGCTACAAAAAATGGTGCTTCGGTCGTTCCTTCCTCGCAATGACGTTACTATTAGTTTTTTAGGGCATGTAATTTCGTTTTTCAGATTGCCAATTCTTGTTACCTTTACAACCCGTTAATAAAAACAAAACTCTGATTTACAATGAAGTTCATCGTCAATTCAAGCTACTTGTTGAAGCAGCTATCAAACATCAACGGAGTGATCACCACCAACCCCGTTGTTCCTATCCTTGAAAATTTTCTTTTTGAAATCGATAAGACCAAGCTGACCGTTACAGCCTCTGACTTGCAGACTTCGATGATCACAGAGATCAACATCGAGTCGAAAGAGAAAGGCAACATTGCAGTGCCTGCAAAAATTTTGTTGGAGACGTTAAAAAACTTGCCCGATCAACCTGTCAATTTTTCGATTGACGAAGCAACCTATAGCATCGAAATCAGTTCAGACAATGGCCGTTATAAATTGGCTGGCGAAAATGCAACCGATTTTCCCAAAGTGCCAGGTGTCTCGAACGATTTCTCGGCCACCATTTCTACTGAAGTTTTGGCGCGCGCCATCAACAACACCATCTTCGCTACCAGCAGTGATGAACTACGCCCTGCGATGACGGGCGTCTATGTAAACCTTGGCGACAAGAATACTACATTCGTTGCCACTGACGGTCACCGTTTGGTACGCTACCGCAGAACGGATCTCAAATCAGACAACGGCAACACCATTATCATTCCGCGCAAAGCGTTGAATTTACTGAAAGCAACCTTGCCTAGTGAAAACACAGACGTGAGCATCGACTTCAACATGAGCAATGCGTTTTTCAAATTCGGAAACATCCGCATGATCTGCCGCTTGATCGATGAGCGCTATCCAGATTATGAAAATGTGATCCCTACTTCGAACCCTATCAAGATGACGATCAGTCGCACTGAACTATTAAGTTCGTTGAAAAGGATTTCGATTTATGCCAACAAAACTACGCACCAAGTTCGGTTGAAAATCACCGGAAGCGAACTTCAAGTTTCTGCCGAGGACTTGGATTTTTCCAATGAAGCCAACGAGCGCCTTTCTTGCGAGCACGAAGGCGAAGACATTGAGATCGGCTTCAACGCGCGTTTCTTAATTGAGATGCTGAGCAACCTTGACACGGATCAAATTAAATTGAACATGTCAGCTGCGAATAAAGCGGGCGTTATTTTCCCTGTTGAGAAAGATAAAAGCGAAGATATTTTGATGCTGGTGATGCCGGTGATGCTGAATCAATACGCGTAATTCGTAATGAATTAAAGGCAACGTCCCCGAAACGGGAGACACTGCGCTAAGAAATTTTAAAAAAGCAAAACCTCCGAGTTTTTCGAAAACTCTGGAGGTTTTTTTATTGAACAAGAACTAATCTCCAAAACTGATCCCCAAGCCTTTTGCAGCTTTCACCAAATAAGAATCTTTCTTCACAAAATTATAATCGTTCACCGCCTCTTCCAGTAGCACTGAAGTAACGGTGTTGTTTTTAAACGCGACCATCTGTCCAAATTTATTTTCGAGTGCAAGCTCAAATGCTTTCACACCAAAAGTTGAAGCGAGCACACGATCAAAAGCCGAAGGAGTTCCACCGCGCTGCACATGGCCCAAAATAGTTTCGCGGATTTCGGCAGTGCATCCCGCATCTTTCAGTTGCTTCGAAAGTTGGTAAGCAACACCACCGAGGCGCACATGCTCCGATCCTTTTTCACTAGCGTTTGCAGTGACCGTTCCTTTTTTAGGCCTCGCTCCTTCGGCAATTACGATGTTGGCAAATCCTCGGCCTTTTTTATAGCGAAGCTCAATTCGTTTTACAAGCTTGTTAATGTCGTAAGGGATTTCGGGGATCAAACAAATCTCGGCACCACCGGCAATGGCCGTGTGCAGTGCAATCCATCCCGCATCGCGGCCCATCACTTCCATGATCATCACCCGATGATGGCTCTCGGCTGTTGACACCAAGCGATCCAAACTATCGGTGGCAATCTGCACTGCGGTTTGAAAACCGAAAGTCATGTCGGTGGCAGAAAGATCGTTGTCAATCGTTTTAGGAACACCAATGACCGGAATGCCTTTGTTGTGCAACACCTTGGAGATTTTCTGCGAACCATCTCCACCAATGTTGATCACCGCATCAAACTTCAGGGCTTTTAATTTTTTCACAAGCTCGTCCGAGCGGTCTTCAAACTTCACCGAGCCATCGGATTGTGGCACTGGAAATTTTATTGGACTGGATTTGTTTGTTGTCTTTAAAATAGTGCCGCCCTTCACATGGATGCCCGATGTTTTCTTGGCAGTGAGTTTGATAATTTCTTGCGGGTCGTTGAGCACACCGTTGAAAGCTTCGATGCTCCCATAGACTTCCCAATTTTTCTCTTTGCGTGCGCGCTTGGCGATGCCACGAATCACTGCGTTGAGGCCAGGGCAATCTCCGCCACCCGTAAGGATTAGAATCTTTTTCATAGATGAACCTAAAAATAGAATTTAGAATTTAAGAAGCCGCCCTTCTCAACCGATCGTTGATCGCCCTTCCCAAGTCAATATCAGGCACTTCTTCGGCAACAATCAAATCAATGTCGGCTTTATCCAATTCGCGCAAAGCTGAAAAAAGTTTTTGTGCTGCTTCTTCCAAATTGCCAGAAGGGGAAAGTACAATTTGATTTTTTATGAAAGGTGACTCAATTTTTTTTTGAAATGACAATACACCAATCGTCTTCAAATTATTTTCAGAAATTAATTCTTCGATCACTCCGAGCTTCAAAATTTTACGTGGTGCATAATGGTTTTGCAATTGCCCCGGTGCTTGTGGGTTGGAAACAGAGTGTGTTCTCACGATAACATTTCCAATCACAGTTTCAATTTTTTCTACACTCAATCCACCCACCCGATAAATAATCGAATCGCCATTTTCAAAACCAACAATGGTTGACTCCACTCCCACGCTGCACTCGCCACCATCAAGGATATAATCAATTTTACTTCCAAGCTGTTCATTGACATGCTCAGGTTTTGTTGGGCTCACGTAGTTGAATGGATTGGCACTGGGTGCGGCCAAGGGAAACGAAAGTGATTTTAATAATTCAAGAGTGAGCGAGTGATTGGGGCAGCGAATGCCAACACGGTCAAGCCCTGCGGTGACTATATCGGGGACGATATTTTTTTTTAGAAGTAGAAGCGTCAGTGGCCCTGGCCAAAACTGGCGAATCAATTCGGCAGCTTTATTGGGAATATTTTCAGCATAATTCTTCGCGGAAGAAACATCGGCTACATGCACAATCATCGGATCGAAATAGGGACGGTCTTTAACTTTAAAAATCTTTGTGACCGCAGCCACATCAAGCGCATTGGCCGCCAAACCATAAACTGTTTCGGTGGGAATGGCCACCAGTTTGCCTTGTTCAAGAAGTGCTTTTGCTTTCGCAATGTCTTTTCCAATCTCGGCCATGGCACAAAGCTAACCGATAAGTTTTTCTTTCAGTCGCAGGATTGATTTTTCTGAATTAAATTTTTCAAGTTCACTGAGCAACACCCATTGCACATCGTGCGACTCTTCGCTGACCACTATTTTTTCAGTTTCATCACCTTCCACTAAAAAACGAATATCGTAGTGGAAATGCTCGGGGAAATCTTTTCGGGTTGGGATCAAATGAATGTCGAGATCAAAAATAACGGAAAAGGATTTTAAATTTTTTAATCCAGTCTCCTCTTCCGCTTCGCGCAAGGCTACACGCAGCACATTTTCATCGCCATCGGCATGGCCACCGGGCTGAAGCCACTTGTTTAGTTTGGCATGATGCACCAACAGTGTTTTAGTTTTCTCCTTATTGACAATCCACGAAGAGCCCGTGATGTGCCCCGGCAAATGCGTACGCTGAAACGCATCGGCATGCTGAAGCAATTTGATGAAAGCGGTAATGAATTTCTTTTCGTCAGTAAAATCAGTAGCAAAAGATTGCAACGAGCGGATCAGCGAAAGCCTGTCCACATTTACTGGATTACGATGGTGACTTTATTGAACCTTCCCTTTTCGAGCACTGTCTTTTCGCCACCGCCTGCATTATCGATCTCGCCTTTGCGCCCTAAAATAAAAACTGCCTCGGGTTTCAACTTGTTGAACTTTACCACACCCTTCGCATCGGTGATGCCTTCGGCTATGGCGTTTACTTCCTTATTGTAATCTTCTACTTTCTCAAAAAGTTTTACAGCCACACCCTCTACCGTGTTGCCCAGTTCATTGCGCACCGTGATGGTGAGCGAGGTGTTGAAGAGTTGCGGTGGGGCAATAACATTGGCCAGTTCAAAATTGAGAGCCAAGACAAGAAACAAAATTGATTTCATTTGCAGTGTTTACTTTAAAAAAATAAAATTACAAAAAAGATTCATTGAAAGTGGATGAACGGAATTTTGTGGACCTATATTTACCCCAGATGCAGACATTAAGTAAAGGCCTTACCAACATTGGCCGCGTAGATGCGATTTTGGTTTTGTCCAACGGAAAACTCGAAGGCGCGACCACACCCGAGGCGATAACAAGGCGGAAGGGTATTGATTATCCAGGGCTGGATTAATAAAACCTCCATCCAAAAACAATCTCGGAATATTTTTCATTGGTGATGCCTCTTGAGTTGTGGGCACCGATGTAAAAAGAGTTTGTTGCAGGCACTTGCCAATTTTTTTCGATGCCTTTGAAGTACATGTCTTGCAAGGAGACACTGATGCGCCAGGTGACTTGCACGTGCTTGAACTTCATCCCAAATTCGATGCGCTGAAACAACGGGTTCTTCACACCGAAGGAGGTAACATCGCGGCTATCCTGATAAAAATTGAGCGGTGGTGGCGGATATAATCCCGGGTAACTCAAAAAAGAGGAAGAAGAAATTTTAACTTCACTAACTTGCTCTGCTAGGTGTGCATAACTCAATTGGTTGAAACTAATCCCAGCCCCAAAAAATAAACGCCAGTCTTCCACCAATGCAAAAGGCCGAAAGTTGATGCGTGCAATCAGCGGCACTTGCCAATAGCGCATTTGTAAATTAGTGACCTCATAGCTGTACGTACCCGAACCAAATGAAAGTGTAAAGCTAGAAGTCCGCTCAAACCCGTTGGCCAAATAGCTCACGCCACTTATCAACGAAAAACTAAATGGAGAATAGGGTTTCAGTTTGAATTGCTTTTCTATTTCCACTCCTATAATTCCATAATTGCCACCTTTGGCGTAGCCACTGTACGACTCAGACATCTTGGTGGAGTTCAACCCTGCAAAAGGCGTAAAACTAAATTGCGCCATCAGCGGAAGCGGGAACAAGATCACTATGAAAAAAAATTTCATCATTTTCCCAACATTACAAACGCACCCCAGTAAAATGGCTCAGGATAAATAGCCCGCAACTGTATCTGTGCTTCCCGAAAGGCTTCCAAATTATTTTTGCTCCCTCTCAGTTTATAAAACGTGGACATCAGCTTGGCCGTAGCTTCGTCATCTACTTTCCAGAGCGACATCAATAAATTTTTTGCACCCGCTACGATGATCGAGCGTTGAAGACCGTAAACCCCTTCGCCATTGCGCACTTCGCCAAGCCCGGTCTGGCAGGCCGAAAGTGCCACGAGGTCAGTGCCTTCCAAATCCAAGTTGGTTGCTTCGTAGGCTGTGAGGATGCCGTCTTCCTTGTTTTTATTATCCACATTACGTACGCCCGCCAAGATTATTCCCGATCGTATCATAGGGCTCACTGAACTGGCAGTGTCCTCAACAAAAAATCCGTGAGTAGCAATGTGCAATACCTCTGGCTTCTTCAACTTTTTCACATTCTCCTCTAATGCATCGGCACCGATGTAACTCGTTACATTCATGCGCTGATTTTTCAGAACCGAGGCAATGACTGAAACCTCTTCGGCCGTACCTGGCAAGTCAGAAAAATTTTGGTCCTTGAAGCTGATCAGTTCTTCGCTGATCAAACTCCTTGTTCCGTTTGGCAACGAGCCAGAAGGAGTTAAGGCAACAGAAATTTGAGATTGTGAAAACTCAAAAGCTGGGCGGCCGATCAGCACAGCATCCCTGGTTTTATTGAGTATAAGATTGGTAAGCAGATCACCGGTATTGGTGACCGACACCAGTTCAATTTCATCGATCAGGTAATTGCTGCTTACCGGGTTTCGCAGCGTGTTCAAATTGATCTGATTGTACACGCCATCGGCTGACAGGAAAACTTTTTTGATACCATTCAAGTGGGTCTTGATCGGCCGCCAAAAATTATCATACGATAGTTTATCTTCCGTCTTCGCCAAGATGGAGTTGCGGTAATACGGCAGGTAATGTTTTTCCAGTCGATTACCTTTTAACTGAAAGCATTCGGGCTGTGCCAACTTGGGAGTAACCAAAAGTGCTACGTACACTACGGAATCGGTAAGCCCGTTGCGGATGGCAGATCGTTTCGAGTTGGATTTATTGAACGTATTTACTCGCACAATTTCTACGGCAGCCTCTCCTTCTTTCAAACTTGCTTGTACGCTTTTCCATGAGATGCTCAAACTCTTCTTTTGAAAAAGTGTAGAGGCTTGATTGATTTCGCGCTCAAGGCCTTCAATTGATTTTTCCAACGAGTCGATTTGCAGGGCAGAATTTTTTTCGAAGTAAAGCGCAGCCAAATGATCTTTGCCAGTTTCCCATAAGCTGAGTCTGTCAATCAAGCGTTGGTTGCCGCTCAGCAAAATCTGGTTTTTAAGACGGTTGGTTCCATTCAAAAGAAGTGCCTTAGTGTTGAGGACGTTGTTGTACATTTCGGCATACAGATTGGCCGAAGCCAGCGCGGGGTTGTCGATCGCAAAAGAATTGAAAAGATCAAAGTCATTCTTCAACGTGTAGTAAAACTGCTCACGCTCATAGTCGCTCATCGCGGCAAAGTTGCTCTGGATGTGTTCGTGGTAGGCGTCCACTAATTTTTGAAATGACTGGGCAGCCAACTCCGGCTGGTTTTGATACCAATGCAAAAGTGCTTCTGTTTTTAACAGCTTCAATTTGATCACCGAGGCACTGAGGTCGGTCGGGTTGAAATGATTGGCTTTGTCCAAGTATTCTTGTGCCTTTTGGAAGTTGCCCGAGGTGAGGTAACAACGCGCTTTCAATTCAAAAACACGGGCCACCTCGGTAAGTGCCGCTATTGCCGAACTGAATTTTGAAAAACCCGAAGAGGCCACCGACAAGCGGTCAACGTACTTCAGTGCCTCCTTTTCTTTATTTAAAATCATGCACAGTTCCACGAGGTCATTTAAAAACAGGCGGTTCACGTTATCAAAATCAAAGCCAGTGGTGGTGGCTTTGGCCAACATGGCCTGCGCCAGGTTGAATTGAGCATAGGTTTTATCGTACAGGCCTTTCTTAAAATAAAAAGAGCCCATGCCTACCACCGGGTAAATCCGATGGACGCTTAGCTTTGGGAAAAAATTATCACGCAATGTTTTTGATTCTACAAAAAGCTGCTCGGCTCGTTTAAAGTTGCCGATAGTCAGATAGAAATACGCAAGCCGGTCAACCGGGTCGAAGATGGTTTTCTGATACTGTTGACTAAGGAGGTAATACTTGTGAAGCCTTAGCGGCAAGTGTTTTTTTGCTTCTTCGTACGCCAACACAAATACACTTTCGGCAAGGCCATAATCATCTGTTTTTTCGTATTGCTCACCAAGCAAAAGTTCATAATAGATCGCCATACCAAACCTACCCTTTGCATTGGCCGCGTTAATCAACGTTTGCAAATTGGTCACCACCAATGACGGATTCCGTTGCCTGCCAAACTTTGTTGCCAAAACCCGCCAATGTGTTTTCTTGTAGCCACGGTCTTTCGTCAGCTGTGCTGTTGCAGTAGAGCACACCAATAAAACCAGGGCATATAAAATGGTTTTTCTCATCTGATCCTGCATCCAAGTTTAAACCCGCCCAAGAAAAAATCAGAATAGCCGTTGGAATTCAGAAAAGTAGATTGCTGCGCATTCAGTCCCCAATGGTCGGGTAGATTATTGATGGTGTCTTGTCCTTTGAACTGGAAGATCATAAAGATTGACCCCGTGAAGCGGTTGACTGCGAAGGTGAATTGGAATTTTGCACTCTGATAAAAACGGTTCAGGTAGGGGGCAATATTGCCTTCGTAATCCCTGAGCGTACCGAATTTACTTTTTGATTCGTGCAAGTGTGCTTCGGCCAGGTAAAGTGTATTGATGCCCAGATCAACATACATAAAATTGCGGTTGCTCACGTTCCACCGCGCCATAATCGGAACAGCAAGGTAACGTGCTTTGTATTCGCTATCGGATGGGGTGAAAAGATCTTCGGATGCCGAATACCCGACACCAATAGTTGAAAGACCGCTGACTACGTGCAGTGAGCCAATTATTTTTTTGTCCCACTCCACATCGGCCGACCAGCAAGTAGGCACTGTCGCAAAAAAAGTACTGAAGTTGCCACCGATGGATGTAGTGCCGCCAAACGAAACAAATACCCGCGACTGGGCTTGTGTTTGCCGACAGGTTGCCAGCAAAAGAAAAGCGAATGCCAAGAGGGCATTCCTTTTAAAAATTATTGGCTCTATTTTCAAAATACTCTTGCGCATTTAAAAAGGGTATTGCCTTGTTATACTGATTTTAGAAACCACGCCCGATGCTTCCGTCCACGAGTCAATAAAAAAACGCCCAAAGGTTCCGTTCGGAAAACTTACCACATAGCCATGGTGGAGTGCTGGCGTCAACGTATAAACTGCCCCAGAGGACGGCTTGGAATTTACTTCCCCAAGACAGGACACTAAGCCGACATCAACGATCGATCCGCTGTTGCTTGGGCTGCACCCATTGTTAAAATAAATGGATCGGATTACCCGAGAAGCGGATGCGGAAGTAGCGTATAGTTCGTAACAATAATTATATCTGCACGTGTCTGGTCCGCTGATCGTTTTGTTTCCAAAACAGAAGTAGCAATTAAAAAAATTATTTGGGTTTGCACAGGCCGTGATCGTAACATTATCAGAGCCCAACGGATCAGCACACGATCGTAACCGGGCAGTATCAGAGCAGCAAAACCACGATAGAAAAAGAAGGAAGGATAGAAACCATCTGAATTTTTTCCAGTAAGCCAATTTGAATTTTCTCGAAATCACACTCTAAAGATACTAGAAAGATTTTCAAAGCGTATTCAATCCTTCACAATCGCAAACTCCACGCGCCTGTTGAGTTTGCGCGCCTCTTCGCTGTCGTTGGTGGCAATGGGGCGCGAGCCGCCAAACCCTTTGCCCTTGATCCTTCTCTGGCCAATTCCTTTTGAAACCAAATACGATTTTATCCGGTCAACGCGCTGTTGCGATAGCACCAAGTTCTTTTTGGCATCGCCTCGGTTGTCGGTGTGGCCCTCCAGTTCAATCTCCACTTTGGGATTGCTCTTTAAAAAATCTACGACCACATCCAACTCAGGATACGATTCTTCAAGCAAGCTCACCGTGCCCATGTAAAACAAAATGCTTTTCAAGTTGATGACGGCTCCCACTTCGATGGGCTGGAGTTTGAAATTCATCTCCAGGGTTTTCATTTCAAGCGTGTGAATGTCCAGTCGCTCAGAAAGATTCACAAAGTTGGCGGCTTGCACTTCGATGTTGTAAATTTTGGTGGACGGAATAGCGATCCGAAATTTTCCATTGGCTGCGGAAGAAACAGAATACAACGAATCGGATTTGAATAAAATTTTTGCACTCAGCCCTGCTCCTGTTTTTAAGTTGGTCACCCTTCCCGAAATGATCACTTGCTTTTCTTTGCCAAAATTTTCGTGTCGTTTAATTTCTACGATTTTTACTAACGTATCTACTGGCTCGCGGTAGGCCGTATCAATCAAGGCACGGATGTCGCCATAGCCATCGCTGTTGCGCGTGGTGGTGAACAAGTTCATCGTTGCCGAAGAGCGATAGAAGAGTTCGCGCGAGTCAGTGTTGAGTGGCTGCTCCATATTTAGCGGTGCGCTCCACACCGTCCAACTTTCATCGAGGCGGGTAGCCGCATAAATATCAAAGCCACCAAAACCTTTTCGTCCGTTGGACGCAAAAAAAATGGTCTTGCCATCGGCACTCAGCGATGGGCTCAGTTCTTGAAACGAAGTATTGATGGTTGCACCGAGGTTGATGGGCTCAGTCCACTGGCTTCCTTTTTTCAAGCTCACATAAATATCTTCCACGCCCTTGGTGTAGTACGAGTCGGCAGCGAAAATGAAAATATCTGCTGCTGCATTGAGCATTCCCGTAAGGATAGCGGAGCGATTCAGAAAATACGGAATCGAAATATTTTCTGGTGTTGACCAACCTGAATCTGTTTTCTTCGAAACCGCAATGCCCTGTGTGGAAGTCACGCTTCCATTCTTTGCATAGTGGCCAAGCAAAAACAACTGAGCACCATCGGCAGTGAAGCCTGCCACGGCATTGTACGATTCATCGTTGATTACATTGCCGCCATGAATGGGCGCAGTCCACGATCCACCGATCCACAACGAAACCCAGATGTCGCCCAAATCTTTTTTGCCACCAATGTTTTGCGGATGGTTCGCCACGGTAAAGTAAAGTGCCTTTCCATCGGGCGTGATCACCGGGCTTTGTTCATCGTAAGGTGAGTTCACTAATTTAAACGGGGCACTGATAATGCGCTGAGCAAATAGTTGTGCAGCAGTCATATTTAAAGCAAATGCCAACAAAAATTTAGGTTTTAAAAAATAGAACTTAAGATTTGCCATTTAGAATTTAAAATTAAATTTTACCCAGCCATTTCAAATCAAAGGCGTCTGACCACTTCGCGCAGCCTGACGCCTACTTACAGCTTACGCAATATCACTTGCTTACCCATTTATTTCCTCGAACTGTAAACCGCCAAGGCAGCCGTGCATCATCGCCAGCGTAGCCTATTCCAATGCGTTCGCTGCTCTCAATATCTTTCCCGTGGATGTTGATGTTTTGATCTTCGATCCAAATGTATTCACCTATTAAATCTTTTCCATTGAGCGATCGGTCAATGCTCATGGCCTTCGTTAGTTTGCCAGGGCCAGAAGTAATTCTATTTAATGAATTTGTCTTTATCCGCTCCATCATGGTCTCCATTCCCTCCATCGGTTGCAGCGCACGCACCAGCACCGCATCGGCCTTGCTTTTTTTGTTGGTGACCACGTTGAACATTTCGTGCACGCCATAGCAAAGATAAACATAAGCCACCCCGCCAGCAGCAAACATCGCCTCGTTGCGCTTGGTCATTCCTTTGTAAGCATGGCACCCTTTCTCTTGGTACGAGTAGGCTTCCGTCTCCACGATCATTCCGGCTGTTACTTTATTTTCAATTTTGGTAAATAAAATCTTGCCCAGCAATTGTTTGGCCACGGTGGTCGCGCTGTTGCGCAAATAGAAAGCTGGATCCAGTCTCATGCAAAGACAAAGAGTGTGTTAATACTTTGTTAAAAAGGTTGCAAGCTGCTAAACTATTTTAAATTTGCACACGCATTTACAAAACAAACCATTTTATGAAAACCTTTTTATCCATTGTACTGATTTTGGTTTGCCTTGCTGCTCAGGCACAAGTGCAAACCCCTGCCCCTAGCCCTGCTGCTACGGTGACTACCGTAGTCGGCCTCACCGATGTGAAGATCGACTACTCGCGCCCACGCGCTAAAGGAAGGAAAATCTTTGGCGAAGGTACCACGTTTGTTACTCCTTATGGTTCTATTTGGAGAACGGGCGCCAACTCGGGCACTAAAATTTCTTTCTCAGATGAGGTAATGGTAGAAGGAACAAAAGTTCCCGCTGGCCAATACCTGATCTTTACTTGGCCAGGCACTGCCGAGTGGACGGTCACCCTGTACAAAGATTTAACGTTGGAGGGCAACACCACCGAATACGACAAAACCAAAGAAGTGGCCAACTTCAAAGTGAAGTCAGAGAAGTTGACTGAGAAAGTAGAGATGCTTACCATCAACATCACCGACCTTGCAGACGACAACAAATCGGCAAAAGTACAATTGGCCTGGGAAAACACTTCGGTGAAATTCGCCATCGGTGTGGACTTCGATGCCAAGGTGATGAAGTCGATCGAGGCCAGCACCAAGGTAAGCCCCGGAAATTATTTTCAGGCTGCAGTTTATTATTTGGAGAATGGCAAAGACCTGAAGCTGGCGAAAGAGTGGATCAGCAAAGCAGCCGATGCCAACCCAAAGGCATTCTGGGTTTTTTACAATAAAGCGCGCATTGAAAAAGCGCTGGGCGACAAAGCAAGTGCAATGGCTTCTTCTAAAAAATCTTGGGACGAAGCGGTCGTAGCCAAAAACCTCGACTACCAAAAAATGAACGAAGAACTTCAGAAGTCATTGAAGTAATTCTTTTTCCATTCAAAGCAAAAAGGCAACCGATTGGGTTGCTTTTTTGTTTTGTGGTTATTTATTGCAGACACCTAAGCGGCTGGCGTGCGTTTGGAAGTCACTGCTGCCAATAACAGTCGCTTGCGACAAGTGATGGACGAGCCAAAGAGAAACAAAAGTATTATTGATGGAATAGTAACATTCACTATCGGGTTGCCTACGGCAATAATAGAATAGATCGCCCCAATGATATCAAACGCAAGGTCTTACAAACAGGAGATTGCTATGCGCCACTGCACGATCTTTACCGTGATTGCGAGCCAGCCTGCTCGTAGCAGGCAATAGCGAAGCAATCCCCCTTAAGAGCTCCTGATTGCCTCGGTCGTCACTTATTGACAAAGGATAAATTTGAAATGACCGTGCTTTTGACTCTTCCAAGATATTTAGGAATCTCGTCAGGATAATTTTGAATGTTGTTCAGATCTTCGCGCTGTGTGATATTGATAAGCCGGGTAGCATAACTCACATCTTTTGATAACTGCTCCGCCTGCTCGATGGTAATCTTCTGTAATTCCACTTTTATTTCCTTGATGATCCTTACAAAAAAGGGAATCGATCGATACGATAGATCGTCATGGTTCTTTACCTCGTCATAAAGTAGTTTCAGTTTGGTGTACATCATCATTGATCATTAATTTTAGTGAATCAAAAGGTTTAACTTCAATATACTTGAAATATTCTATTCTCTAATCTCCATAAAAAAAGCAGCACGATCGGCTGCTCTTTTTTAAAATCAGTTATGATGTACCCTACTTTCCGTCTTTCAATTTCGCCACTTCATCTTGATAAAATTTCAAGTTCTGTTTTTGATTGTCGGGGAGATTCTTGATTGCCACTTCCCAATATTTGATTGCATTCTTCTTGTCGCCCAAGGCCGTGTAGCCGCGTGCAAGCCCTACGTTGGGGGTGAATTTTTCGGTTGGGTTTTTCTGAGCGTTGAATTTAAAAATCTCTAACGCCTTTTCTTTTTTTCCAGCAGCTAAAAGCGTGCGGCCATATTGATGAATGATCTGTACCGAAGCATCGGGGGTTTTAATTGCTTTTTCCATCGCGGCATCCGCATCCGTATCTTTGCCCATGGCGCGCAGCACATCTGACTTGGCCTGCAACGTAGCAAACTCCTCGCGCCCGCCCACACTCGGGGCCATGGCAGCATCGGCCCACACCAACGCTTCGTCTAAGTTGATTTTATTCTGTGCACAAAATTGTGCGGCTGCCGAAAAATTGCGATAGTCAAATCCAGGAGACGAGCGCAGTTCGTTGCGCATGGCAGACACGTAGATGTCGTTGATGTTGGGCACTTCAACTTTAAATGGGATACGTTTGTTTTCCCATTGCAAATACACCACTGTTGAATTTGGCTGACGAGCATCAAAGCCGTAGGTAAGCCACTCGGTGTAAGGTGCATCTTGCGGAGTTGTCTGCACACGCAGCGCATCTTCTTTCTGGTTGTAAAAATAGCTTCCCCAACTGGCGGTGTTCTTAGAAAAAATCCAAGTCCAAGCTCCCTCTTTGGCGGCTGCCAAAAACAAACCGTAAGCTCCCGCTTTCAACTCTTGGCCTTCTACTTTCACATCGTGCGAAAAAGTGATCACGGTGTTTTCGTTCGCGCCCGCCCGCCACGGTGCTTCTTTGGCCGGCCCAAAGCCTTGATCGATGTAGCCATAGTGTACCAGCTCGCCCCAGATGTGGCCTTTGCGATCTTCGCCTTTTGGTCCGTGTACGTCAGGACTGCTGTACGCCAGCGAGACTTCAACAGGACCAATGTTTTGCGAGACTTTTGATTTTTGGTTGTCGCCACTTGATGGCTGTGTCAAGGTTTGTGCAAAAGCAAAACTTGCACATGCCGTGAGGGTTAACAATGCAATTATTTTTTTCATTTGGATGAGTTGGTTGGTGATAAATATAAAACTATTCTAACGGCAAAAATCGCACGATGGATCTCCCCCTAAATTGGGTATTTACCCGATCGGTTAACATCCGTTTTGGTCGGCACTAAAACGTTGAGCGAAGCTGGTTTTATTTCAATTTCAAATCGCTCTGTTGGTGGCATGGCCTCGCCATCAATATGGTAAGCGGTGAGTTGGTTCAAGTTGATCGCAACACGATTGGCTTTATGGATTTCCACCAACGAAGAAGTATTCAACTTTCCCGAAAACATTTTGGTTGCAAAACCAATGGCCTTTGTCAAGGGTATTTTTTGAATAAAGCACACATCGATCAGTTCGTCACAAACGGAAGCCTGCGGTGCCACGCGTGCGTTGTTGCCAAACTGCGAAGAGTTGGCGAGCGCAATGATGAACGACTTGGTATTAAAATTCGCTCCGTTTATTTCCACCGAAGCCTCGAACGGTTTGTACGATGGGAATTCTTTCATCACCAATTTGGCATAGCCATACAATCCACGCTTTGTGTTGCCAGCAAATAGCCCTGCGATGTGGCCATCAAAACCGATGCCCGACACGTTTACCGAAAGTTTTCCGTTCACCGAAACCGTGTCGATCAATTGCTCACGATAATTCATGAGTGTGTCCAACGATTTTATAAAACTCATGGGTATGTTCAAGTGCCGTGCTAGTCCGTTGCCCGATCCTTTCGGCAAAATACCCATCGCCACCGATGAACCCAGCAGGCCTTGTGCCACTTCGTTCACCGTGCCATCGCCACCCACGGCAAAAACAAAATTATATTTCTGCTGCGCAGCCATTTGTGCGAGCTCGGTAGCGTGGCCACGGCTTTGTGTAAACTCGATCCTGCTTTCGATATTTAATTTTTTGCATTGCTCGATAATGCGCCCTTCTACTTCTGGCCGATAGCCTTCACCTGAAAATTTATTTACAATAAAAAGTGCGTTCTTTATTTGAGCCATGACGATGAGTGCTTGATCCTACAAAAGTTTTAACTTTACTTGTATCCGTATTCAAACCTAACCGAATTTACAAACCTGCACAACAAAAAAAATCTATGCCCGATTTCACTCCACGAAAAATTAAATTCAAAGCCTGGGACCAAGAGCACCGCTTGCTCATGCGCCTGAACAGCATCGAGTGCAGCAAAGGTGAGCTCATCAAAAAAGATCACATCCTACTTCAGTTCACGGGGCTGCTCGATAAAGAAGGCGAAGAGATCTATGATATGGATGTGCTTTTTATCTCGCTCGACAAATACATTGTCTTTTGGAACGGCCTGAAAAATGGATGGCACTACTCGCCTCTCTCGCACCGCGAAAACCAATCTCCTTTCTTAGCCAAAGAGGCCGAGCGGATGAAACGGTTTGGTAATTTTTTTGAACTTTCTACTGACGCGCTCGAGTTTAAGAAGACTATTTTTTGATCTTCGATCTGATGTAGCTCACCGCTTGGCCGATCGTCTGCATTTTTTCGGCATCGTCATCGGGAATTTTTATGTCAAAAGTCTGCTCAAACTCCATCACCAATTCCGCATAGTCGAGCGAGTCGATGCCAAGGTCTCTAACAAAACTGGCATCGGGGGTGATCTGCGAATCGGGGATCCCTAATTTCTCGATGAGTATGGCACTGATTTTTTGCTGTACGTCTTGCATGGACTTTCTAATTTTTCAAAGCTAACCCTTTTCGGGTTTCTTGCCAACATTAAGAGTCTAACTCTCCAAGAGTTGTTAAGAAATAGCTGCAAAATATCAAATGTTTTACATAACCCATGGGGAGTTGGGTCTTAAAACCGGAGCAAAAATTCTGTGCCTTTGCCCAGTTCGGACTTGGCAGTGATCTGCCCGCTATGTTGCCTCATAATTTGTCGCGACAAACTAAGGCCAATTCCGGAGCCAGTTTTCTTCGTAGTAAAAAACGGGATGAAAATTTTCTCTAACGCTTCAGGATCAATACCATTGCCGTTATCTTTTACCGAAATTACAATATGTCCTTCGTTGGCATAGGCTGACAACCAAATTCTTTTTTCCAATTGCTGATCAAAAGCCTGAATCGAATTCTTGATCAAGTTGATCAGCACTTGTTCGATCTGCGTTTTATCAGCTTGTACTTTTTGTGCCGACTGAATGCTCACATCAATTAGTATCGCATTGTCGGCCAATTCTTTTTTGTGCAACATGGCCATCTCATCCAACAAATCGTTCAAGTCCACGTCCATGAGCTTAGGCTTGGGCACATGCGTCAGGTTCTTGAATTCTTTTACAAAATGAATAAGCCCAGCACTTCTTTTGTTGATCGTTTGCAACGACAAGTGCATGTCTTCGGCTTCTTCGTAGCTCAAATTCGAGTCAGAATTTTTAAGTTTCAACTCCAGCTCACCTTCCACCACTCCTGCCAGCGATGAGATGGGCGTGACCGAGTTCATGATCTCGTGGGTAAGCACGCGCACCAAATTTTGCCACGCTTCCATTTCCTTTTCTTCGAGTTCGTTTTGGATGTTGCTCATCGAAATGAGTTTTATCACTTCGCCTCGCAGCGTAAGCTCAATAGCAAACAACGAGAGTGAAAGCGTTTCATCGCCACGCTTCACGCGAAGAAGTTCACGGCCTCCAGTTTTCAATTTCAAAAAAGAATCCACCAACATATCATCCACTTCGCGCAGGTCATCCAGCCGATCGATTCTCTCCACATGCAACAAACGCTTCGCTGCCGTGTTGATCGTTTGCACCTCGCCTTGCTTATCAAAAGTGATGATGCCGATGCCGATGTGCTGCACAATATTTTTAAAGAACAAGGTCAGTTCATCCGATTTGTTAGATAGGTCTGGTTTGTTCGGAGTTTCTGGCTTAGCAATTTTTTCTGCTGGCTGTTCGATCAATCGTAAAAGTTGCATGCCTTGAAAAGCAATGGCCACCAGAAGCACTAACGAGAGTGTAAAATTAAATTTATCGCCCAGCGAAAACCCAAGCGAAAAGACAGAGGCCGCCAAAATAGCCAAACGAACAAACAAAGGCGATCGCCAATTAAAGTCCATATTTTTCCATCCTGCGGTAGAGCGAAGCGCGCGTGAGGCCAAGCTCTTCGGCCGCTTTAGAGATGTTGCCGTTGTGCCGTTGTATCGCTTTGGTCACAGCCGATTTTTCTACTTCATCAAGGTTCAGCGTGTCGAGTAGGGCACTGTCATTTCCTTTTCTGCTGAATAAAAAATCTGTTTCATGCAATGTATTGGAGTCGGCCATGATCACGGCACGTTCGATGGCGTGCTGCAGTTCGCGCACGTTTCCCGGCCACGGATATTTTTTTAGTTTGCCCATTGCTTCGGGCGAAATCGAAAGTATTTCCTTGTGGTATTTCTTTGAATAAAAATTCAAGAAATGAACCGCCAGCAACGGAATGTCATCCATGCGTTCGCACAAAGGTGGGATGGTAAGTTCCACGGTGTTGATGCGGTACAACAAATCTTGTCTGAATTTTCCTTCCTTCACCATCTCATGAAGTGGCCTATTGGTGGCGCACACCAAGCGGATGTCCACCTCCACAGGTTGGTTCGCACCCACGCGCGTCACCTGCCGCGATTGCAGGGCACTGAGCAACTTGCTTTGCAAGTTCATGCTCAAATTGCCAATCTCGTCCAAGAAAAGTGTGCCGTTGTTGGCCAGTTCAAAGCGGCCGGGGCGGTCTTCGCGCGCATCGGTGAAAGCTCCCTTCTTGTGGCCAAACAGTTCACTCTCAAAAAGTGTTTCCGTGATCGCGCCCATGTCCACGGCCACAAACGAGTTGTCTTTGCGCAACGAGTTTTGATGGATGGCACGTGCCACCAATTCTTTTCCCGTTCCGTTCTCACCGAGTATAAGAATATTCGCATCGGTCTTCGCCACCTTGTCGATCATCGTAAAAACTTCTTTCAACGAAGCACTCTGTCCAATCAGTTCGCGAAACGGCTGGCTGATCTGCTCTTCCAGCATTTGCTTGGCCTTGCGCAGCTTGTCCACTTCGTTGTACGATTTTTTCAATTTGATGGCGGTAGAAATAGTCGCCACCAATTTTTCGTTTTGCCACGGCTTCAAAATAAAATCAGTCGCGCCTTCTTTCAGTGCGCGCACGGCCATCTCCACATCGCCAAAGGCCGTGATCATAATCACCACCGCTTGCGGGTCGCGCTCTTTGATCTGCTTGAGCCAATCAAAACCTTCCTTGCCACTGGTGGTGTCCTTGCTGAAGTTCATGTCGAGCAAGATTACATCGTACGTGTCGTTGTTTAATAAAAAGGGGATTTTGTTGGGGTTCTTCTCGATGATCACTTGATGGCTGGATTTCTTCAACAACATTTTCGCTGCGAGGAGTACGTCCTCATCGTCATCGATCATTAATATTTTGCCATTTTCGTTCACGGTTGCAAAGATGTTTAAAATTGAAGATAAAGAAAATTTAACATGAGCTGCAGCTTATAAAATAGAAGTATAAAATATTTTACGGTTGTCAATCTCCCTTCGACAAATATTCAAACAGAATTACTCGATCGTCATTGGTCACCAACACAATTCGTTCGTCAGTTACCATCACAAACTTTCCGTTGCCAACAACCTCCTCACGTCTTTTCTCGGTGTACAGATCGAAGAACACCAACTTATCTCCTTCTATAAAAAAAAGCTCTTCGCCATAAAAACCAAAATTGCTTTGGCATGGAATACGATTGATCTCCTTACCAATGTTGCTTAAAATTAATAGGCCAGAGTTTTTATCCAACAAAAAAATCAGGTTTTGATACTCGCGCAGGTAAGTAAAGTTCGTTTTTGTTTGGGCAGAGTCCAAGTAAAACTCATTCAGCACTTCGCTGTTGAACGGGTTTACTTTTTTTATGGAGAGGTCTGCACCATCCAGCACCAATACTTTATTGTCGTTGGTGGGGCAAGCCAGCAAAGGCCTGATCGCCACGGAGGGGTCAATTTTTTGTTGGGTTGGGTTTTTAAAATTCCGGTCGTACGATACGAGCTGTTGATTCTTTTTAGAATAGGCAAATATCTTTGGATAAAACCAAGGCTCGATCAGCGCCAGGCTTTTTTCACCCCCCATATTTTTCAAGGAAGCCAATACGTTGCCATTAGCATCGTATTTTTTGATCGATCCGTTTTTAAAAATCAGAAAAAAATTCCCGAGGCGATCGACCGAGACATTTTCTATTTTCCCTGGCTTGAACTCTTTCAATTTTTTTAATCCTTGTGCCTTTGCTGCGGAGAATGCAATGGTCAAAAGCAGGCCACCAAAAAAAATTATGCGATGTGATTTTCGTGTCACTTTAAAAAGTCTTTAACTCCACAGACGTTGAGTCTAAAACGGCATAGGTATTAAAATGTACCCACTCGCCCAAGTTGATGTAGCGGCTGCCCTCTCTTACTTTCAAATCAAGCGGTAAGTGGCGGTGGCCGAAAATATAAAAATCGTGATGTGTTTTCTTTTCAAGATCGCGGCAGTACCCTAGCAAAAACTCATTCTCTTCTCCATTAAATTTTTCTTCGCGTGCGTTGTTGCTGATGCGGCTTTGTCGGCTCCAATATTTGGCAATGGCCAAACCAAGATTAGGATGAAGGCGCGCAAAGAGCCATTGGCACACGGTGCTGTTAAAAAATTTCTTCAACCATTTGTACGACACATCGCCTTGGCCCAATCCATCGCCATGGCCGATCAGCAACTTAAAATTATTTACGTGCAGCAACTGCGGCTCGCGATAGATGACAATGCCCAGTTCCTTTTCAAAATAATCGAACATCCACATGTCGTGGTTGCCGGTAAAAAGATAAATGGGCATCCCGCTGTCGCGCAGCTCGGCCAGCTTGCCTTGCAGGCGGATAAACCCTTTCGGAATGGCCTGTTTGTATTCAAACCAGAAATCAAAAATATCGCCCAATAAATAAATGGAATGTGCATCGTGCTTGACTTGGTCGAGCCAAGCCACGATTTTCTTTTCGCGTTGCAAACTGGATTTGGCATCGGGCACACCCAAATGAAAATCGGAAGCGAAATAAATTTTCTTTCCAGACGGAAGAATGATTTGCATAGTATAAAAATAAAAGAACCTGCCTTTGCCGAAGGCTTATCACACAAAATGCTTCGTGTTTTGCTGCGGCTCCGCACGGGCAGGCCTGACAGGTTATTACTTGATTTTATTCAAAACAAAAAAATACGTCATTGCGAGGGAGGAACGACCGAAGCAATCATTTCTTCTCAGTTCCAGAGATTGCTTCTCTTTGTTCGCAATGACGTGCTCCAAATGTTTTGCATAACACCAGTTTTTAGAACTTGTCAGGTCATTGAGAATACTACATTTTATTTTGGCTCAGCCGAAACTTCTTTGACCGATGCTTCCGTTCCATTTTCCGAAACCGAAGCTTGTTCCTCTTTCTTTTCTATGGTTTGTCCGTTGGTATATTTCTCGTACGTAGTTTGGTGAGCAAATGGTCGTTTGCCAATCAATCGCTCCAAATCTGTTTGAAACAAGATCTCTTTTTCCAAAAGTTCTTTAGCAACGATCTCCAACTTCTCGCGGTGCTTGCTCAGCAATTCTTTGGTACGTGCAAAGGCATTGTCAATAATTTTCTTCACTTCTTGGTCGATCTTTTCTGCAGTAGCATCCGAATACGGTTTGTTGAACGTGTACTCTGACTGCTTGGAATCGTAAAACGAAATGTGGCCGATGGTTGGGTTCATCCCGTACACCGTCACCATGCTGTAGGCCAGTTTGGTGATGCGCTCCAAGTCGCTCAATGCGCCCGTGGAGATTTTATTGAACACAATTTCTTCTGCCGCACGGCCACCAAAGGCCATGCACATCTCGTCCACCAACTGTTCGGTTTGATAAAGGAATTGTTCTTTTGGTAGATACTGTGCGTAGCCCAGTGCGGCCACGCCACGTGGCACAATGCTCACCTTCACCAACGGGTCGGCATGTTCTAAAAACCATCCGGCCACCGCATGGCCCGCTTCATGGTAGGCCACAATCTTTTTTTCCTCGGGCGAAATAATTTTGTTTTTCTTTTCGAGGCCACCGATCACTCGGTCAATCGCATCTTGAAAGTCGATCATCTCCACTTCCTTTTTATCTCTTCGCGCTGCGATGAGTGCGGCTTCGTTGCACACGTTGGCAATCTCTGCGCCAGCAAAGCCCGGAGTTTGGGCCGCCAATTTTTTTATATCTAAATCTTTTATGAGTTTGATCGGCTTGAGGTGTACTTTAAAAATTTGTTCGCGCCCGGCAATGTCCGGTTTGTCGATGCTGATCTGCCGATCAAAACGTCCGGGTCTGAGCAGCGCAGAGTCGAGTACATCGGGGCGGTTAGTGGCAGCAAGGATAATCACACCGCTATCGGTGGCAAATCCATCCATCTCTACCAGCAAAGAGTTTAATGTATTTTCACGTTCATCGTTGGCACCCGGCATTTGGCCGCGGCCACGCGAGCGGCCAATGGCATCGATCTCATCAATAAACACAATGCATGGGGCTTTTTCCTTGGCTTGTTTAAAAAGATCGCGCACGCGTGCAGCACCAACCCCCACAAACATCTCGACAAAATCAGAACCCGACAGCGAGAAGAAAGGAACGGCCGCTTCGCCCGCCACCGCTTTCGCTAACAATGTTTTGCCTGTGCCGGGGGGGCCAACCAGCAAAGCACCTTTCGGGATTTTGCCGCCCAGCCTCGTGAACTTTTGTGGTGTCTTTAAAAAATCAACAATCTCCTTTACTTCTTCTTTCGCTTCTTCCAAGCCGGCCACATCTTCAAACGTAATCTTCACTTTGCTTTCGGCATCGAAGAGGGCAGCTTTTGATTTTCCGATATTAAAAATTTGCCCGCCAGGGCCAGCGCCACCGGTCATCCTGCGCATCAACATCCAAAAACCCAAGAGTATCAAACCAAACAATACCCATGTGAAAATGGCATCGTACTGGCCACCTTCTTCATACTCAAGGTCGGGTGCATTGGGGTATTTACTTTTTAATTGGCCATAGCGATTTTCAAAAACCTCCTGACTTCCTATTTTGTAATAATAATGAGGACCACCAGCACCACCTAATGAATTGTTCTTGTCGCCCAATTCAATTTTGAATTTTGAATTTTGAAGTGCTTCTGGCTTTAAGGTAATCTGCACAATGGCATCTTTCTTCAATAGCAGCACACGTTTCACATCGTTGCCCGCGATCATGTCTTCAAACCGTGTGGCCTGTATTTCCATGAGGCCAGACCCTTTAAAATAAATCATGCCCAGCACAACGGCCGCCAACCCCAAGATCACCCACATTTGATAATTGGGCTTCGGCACTTTGGGTGGTGTCATTTTTTTCTCCTTATCCTTCTCTTTGTCAGCCATTGAATTGAATGTTAAAAAAATAGTTTAACGATGATTCCGTCTATTGGTTCAATTTCCTACTTCGGTGATTTTGGCATCGCCCCAAAGTTTCTCTAAGCCAAAAAATTCTCTTCGGTCCTTATGGAAAATGTGCACCACCACGTTGATATAGTCGAGAAGCACCCAATCTTTATTGTTGTGGCCTTCTTTGTGCCAGGGGTTTTCTTTTAACCCTTTGAGCACAAACTCATCTACCGAGTCGGAAATGGCACCCATCTGTTTGTCGGAACTGCCCGAACAAATCACAAAAAAGTCAGCCACTGCATTTTTTACTTCCCTCAAGTCCATCAACACAATATCTGTTGCCTTTTTTTCTTGCATGCCTTTCGCCACCAAGCCGGCAAGTTTTTCTGAATCCTGTTTTTTCTTTCTTGCCATTAATTAAATTGAGATTTTTGTTTTCGTTATTTGGGAACGTGGCCAAAAAAGGCAACACCGTATTAGCCAACTTGCAAATCTAACCAAAATCCATTGTATAAAATCTTTGCCCCCACTCTTTTCGTTGGCCAACGTCTCGTATTTGTGCCCGAGTGCCCCTCCACCAACACGTTGGCAATGGAGATGGCGGCAAAAACCAATTTGCCCGAAGGCACCGTGGTGGCCACCACTCACCAAACCGGTGGGCGCGGGCAGCGTGGCAATGTGTGGCACGTGGCGGCTGGCATGAACCTGACGTTTTCGATTTTGCTCAAGCCAGTGTTCTTGCCGTTGAAAAATCAATTCTGCTTGACGATGGTGACATCGCTTGCCCTGATTGATTATCTACGAGCCGAAAACATGGAAGCAAAAATCAAATGGCCGAACGATATTTTAGTAGGGCAAAAAAAAATATGTGGCATCTTGATCGAGAATTCTGTTCAACGCGAAAGTATCCAGCTAAGCATTGTAGGCATTGGCCTGAACATCAACCAAACTGATTTTGATTTGCCTTCTGCTACTTCATTGGCTCTGATTGGTAAAAAAAGTTTTGATTTGAACCTGGTGATGAACACGCTTCTCGGAAAATTTGAACAACGCTACCTGCAACTACGCGCTGGCAAAACTGACGAATTAAAGAAAGAATATTTAGAAAATCTCTTTGGCCGTGGCGAACAGCGAACTTTTATTTCGAATGAGAAAAAGTTTGACGGCACGATTGAAGATGTGAGTGAGACAGGGGAATTGGTTGTGCAAGTAAATGATGAAAGAAGGAGTTATCGTTTGAAAGAGATCAGTTTTATTTTATAAGTCGATTAGTCGCCCGGCCACTCCAAGTGGCCAACTGGCGCAAGTCTTGTGCGATGGTTTGCGCATGGCTGACTTGTGCCTTGCTCAAGCATGACTTCAATTCGATGAAATTTTTCATTACTACTTATTCGTAGTTAGAATCTCCTTCCCAAACAACATATAGTGCTGCTTGCGTGTACTCCAATGGTAGCCCAATGAAAATGGCAAAGGCTGTGACCCTCTCTTGAAAGCGGAGTCGAGCGAAGGCTGGTAAAGCCCGCGGCTGAAATCTTCTACGGGCGCTACATAATTGCCAAAAAAAGTTGGCCTCCACTCTGGTTTATTCTCAAAGAACCGATACGGAATTCCTGTGTCGTCTTGAAATAAGGTTACGGTGTTATCAAGAACCAAGCTTCTTATGGAGCTGAACTGTTTGCTATCGTGCATGCAATACGAAGCCGATTTCACAAACGTATTGAAAGGCGCACGTGCCTTTACAAACTTTGTGAGGCCAGCGCGCTTCGCCATACCACCGTTTGAAATATCGGTAGAGAAATAATAAACCGTTTTAAGTTTTTTTGTTTCAAGGTTTCGCAAAATGAATTTCACACCCTGTATTTTATATTGGTTGATTTTCTTTGCTTCTACTTCTTGTTCAATTCCAGCTGAATCAACACTAATAAATTTTTGTTGCAGCAATTCGTAGCCCGAGCGTTCCATAAAAAAATAAAACAGCGGCAGCACACCTTTGATCTGCGCCAAATCTCTTTGCATGTGGTTGGTAATAAAATAACTCTTATTGAAGATGTCGCGCAGCGAGCGGCCCAGGCTATCCAAAAAACGGTCGCGGTCTTTTTCAGAAAGCGACTCAAGCGAAGGCACTTCGCGGATCGGCTCGAGTGCGGCCATCACATATTCTTTGGTGCGGGGATAGAGAAAATTGGCATGAAGGAAATCGGGGCCTGAGAAAGGGTAAAATAATTTCAACGAATCATTTACTGATCTTGAGAAAACATCTTTTTCCCATTCGGTCATTTTTACCAAACGCGAGTCGTGCATTTTTTTCCAGTTCGCATCCATCGAGGTTTGGAAATCAACCCAATATTTATCTTTCTGCAAGTTCGAAAGTGCGTTTGAATCCAACTGCGGAAGGCCGGCAATAAAACGAGCGGTGTTGTCGAGCGCAGTGTCTTTGGGAATGAGCAATTCCGCGGCTTTCATAATAGAATCAATGCGCGCCAGTGAGTCAATCCTGCGCAACGAGTCGGTCACTATTTTTGATTGGCCATCGTTCTTGCCCGTGCAGGCAGTGATTACAAGAGTGATAATAAAAACAAAATACAAGAGGTTGAGCTTCTTCATGGTTATAAAATTGGAGCGCAAAGATACTTTTTTACCACAGAGCACACAGAGGAACACGAGAAAATTATTAAACCCACCCAATGAACATAGATGTTCTTGGTGGTTTACTTCTATTTTCTGGAAACAAATTTATACACCACCAGCCCTGATACGATCGTGCCTGCCGAATACAAAATCACCATGGGGTTTTTAGTGAACTCAAAATAGATCATCCAACTCGTTACCGCAATAAAGAAAAGAGGTGGCAACGGATAGAGCGGCACACGAAACGAACTGTCGGGGAATTTTTTTCGCGCTACGAAAACCCCGATCACGGTGAGCATCGCAAAAACGGAAAGGCTTACCGATATGTATTGAATAATTTCTTTGAACGAACTCACCATCACCAAAAAAATAGACCACGCCCCTTGCGCAATGATCGCGACATACGGCATCTGGTAGCGGTTCTGTGCGGTGAATTTTTTTAGGCGTGGGTAATCTTCGCCCATCGCTTCAAACACGCGCGGCCCAGCAATGGTCATGGCACTGAGCGTGGAGAGCAATGCCGTGCTGAACAGCCCCGCAAAAACAGAACCGATCGTAGCACCAAATAATTTGTTGGCCACCACATTGCCAATGTCGTTCTTTCCATCGAGCTCGTTAAAGTTGGCCACATACAAAAACGTACCGTTGAGCAACACATAAACCACCACTACTACCACCGTGCCGATGATGAGCGAGCGTGGAAGATTTTTTTCGGGGTTCTCTAAATTCCCTGCAATGTAGGCGGCTGCATTCCATCCCGAATAGGCGTAGACCACATACACCAACGATATGGCAAAGCCCGAACTGAAGATGAGCGCGCCATCGCCAACGTGTGGCAAAAAAGAAATTTGCGAAAGCGAAACCCCCGACACAAAAAATGGTGCAGCACAAAAAACAACGATCAACGTAAGTTTCAGAGAAGTCAAAATATTTTGCGCTATCCCTCCCGTCTTCACGCCAAACCAATGGATAGACGAAACCAAAACAATCGCTGTGATCGCAATGACTTTCACCGGCACGCCTACCAGGTCGTGTGCATATTCTCCAATAGCGATGGCCACTGCCGAGATCGCGCCCGCAAAGCCCACAAGCAAACTGATCCACCCTGCAGCAAAGCCAAGCGAAGGGTGAAACAATTGGCCGAGGTAATAATATTCGCCCCCCGATTTTTTAAAGCTGGCCGCTATTTCGGCATACGTGAATGCTCCGCACAATGCCACCGTTCCGCCCAGTGCCCACAAGCATAAAATAGCAAAGCCCGATGGCAGCGGCCCGACTTGGTATCCCAGCGATGTGAACACACCGGTGCCGATCATGTTGGCGATCACCAACGTGATGCCGACTGAGAGCGCATATTTTTTTTGTCCTGTCATCTCTTGTAAAGCTGAAAGATGCAGATTTTTTTTTGACTTGCCGTCAAGATAATTGTTAAAGTGTACGACAGTTTTGCAGAAAGAAAACTTCACCCTTTATATCAACCTCACCCCAAATAACTTTGTTGTTCAGAGAATTTTTTACTCCCCCCTCTCCAATGGAGAGGGGTCTTGGTGAATTGTGCATACAGGTAAGTTCAATGCCTGCCGAAACGGGAGTACAGGCAGGGGGTGAGGTTTATTCTACTTGCATCCACATAAAAAAGTCTCCGTTCTTTGTAGCTTACGCAGCCACACATGAAAGCGAATAAGTATGAAGCATTTGTGATTTTAATAATCATTATGGCAAACCTCCAAGCGAAAGCGCAGCACTCCATGATCCGATCCAACATCGAAGACAAAGCAGTTGCCACACTGCACATCGATGGCTATCCCGATTGGTTGGAGATCGAGAAAAATTCCGTTTGGATCTCGAATGAAGGACTGAACTTGATGCAGCGCATCGACCCGCTCACCAATAAAATTGTTGCTACCGTAAAAGTGAATGCACCCTGTGCCGCTTTTACGATTGGGTTTGGATCGGTGTGGGTGGCGAGCTGTTTAGATCAAACCATTGTGAGTATCAGCCTTAAAGATAACCGCATCGACACAACTATTCCATTAACTATTGCCGATGCAGAAGGGAGCATCGTGGCGGCAGAAGGAAGTGTGTGGGTGCTATCGGATAAAAAAGGAAAACTGTCGCGTATCGATCCGCGAACGAATAAAATTTCTGACGTGATCGATGTTGCACCCAATTCTTTTGCCGCAGCCGCGGGATATGGTTCGGTGTGGATCACCAACACCGGAGATGATCCAACGAAAAATGGATCGGTGCAACGAATTGATCCGAAGACCAATAAAGTCATTGCTACCATTACAGTGGGCAAGCAACCCAGGTTCCTTGCTGTTGGCGAAGGCGGGGTTTGGACACTGAACCAAACCGATGGCTCAGTCACTCGAGTTGATCCGAAGACGAATAATGTTGTCGCTACCATTTTGTGCGATGTGCCTGGCACAGGTGGCGACATTGCTGCTGGCGAAGGTTACGTATGGGTACGAGCCAAGAAAGAATTACTGCTGGCGATCGATCCCAGACAAAATAAAGTGGTGGGAATTTTGGGGCCACCGGCAGGAAGCGGAGCAGTACGTGCTGCTCATGGTGCAGTGTGGGTCACTGCACATGACATCAATAAAGTATGGAGGCTCGACCCGAAATCTATTCAAATAAAAAAATAATAACGTTATGATTGCGCGAATTTGGCATGGAAAAACAAGCTTGGAAAATTATGAGTCTTATTCTGAATTTTTAATTCGGGTAGCAATTCCAGATTATCAACGGACCAAAGGCTTTAAAGGCTTGACATTCTTAAGAAGTATTTCAAAGGATGAGGCTCACTTCAACCTGATTACCTATTGGGAAAATCTCGAAGTCATTAAAAATTTTGCTGGTGAAGATTTTGAGAAGGCAAAGTATTACCCTGAAGACAGCAGGTTTTTATTGGAGTTTGAGGAAAAAGTAAAACATCACGAAGTTTTTGCTGACTTGTGAAACGCCTCCGAGGTTTTAGAAGCCGAAGGCGATAATAAACTTAATTTCTTGTAGCAATAGGTGCAGCCAAGCAGCTCTCCGGGATTTTAAAGGCATCGGTAAGCGGCACGGCCTGTTGGCGCACGTCCCAACAAAGTTGGTTCGTCAGCTTGCGGATGGCTTTTGTTTTCACCCCTTCCATGTAGCCTTGTTCTAAATACCATCCTTTGTTTTTATCGATCTGCGAAAGCGCAAACAAATCGCACAGTTTTTTCAAAACACTTTTGCAACCTGCGTCTTTTGTCTGCTCCACTTGTTCAATAAATTTTTCGAGGATGACACGCTCTACATACGCAAAGCCTACATTGACCAAGTGATGCTGCGCTACATTGAAGGCATCAAACGAATCCATGCCTTCATCGATATGACGCTTCAATCGCTTGGCAGCCGACACCAAAATATCCCGTTCGCGATAGCGGAATGCATCCAACTGAAATTCGGGATCGAGCAAATGTTCTTCGTTGGTGTTGCGCACTGCGAATGGATTTTTTTCGGTGATCGATGTCTTTGCTTGATCGGTTACATAATTTAAAATCCCAAACAAATTCATGTTGGCGAACTCTTGTTTAAACTCCGTGAGCCTGCTCTTGGCCACCAACTGCATCAGCACGGTATTGTCGCCTTCGAAAGTGGTGAAGATGTCGGAATCATTTTTTAGGCGGTCGATTCTATTTTCTGAGAGATAGCCTTTGCCACCGCAGCATTCGCGGCACTCTTGCAAAGTGTGCGTGGTGTTCCAGGTAGCAAAAGATTTTAGTCCCGCAGCGAGTGCTTCGATCTCCTGCATCTCTTCTTCTTTTCTGTGTAGGAATCTCGAAGTAAGATATTGTAATGTAAAGTGCAGTGCATAGGCATTGGCAAGCAGCGGCATGAGCCTTCGTTGATGGGTACGATAATTTAAAATTGAAACCTCCGATCCTCCCTCCGGCCCAAATTGTTTACGCTGATCGCCATAGCGGATAGCAATCGTCAATCCAGATTTCGCTGCACTTAATCCGGCACGGGGGATTCCGATTCGCCCGCCCACTAAAGTACCCAACATGGTGAAGAATCTTCGGTTGTCGCTGGAGATTGGGCTCGTGAATTTTCCATCTTCAGAAATATCTGCATAGCGGTTGAGCAAGTTCTCGCTTGGAATCGTCACCTGATCAAAATAAATAACGCCATTGTCAACGCCATTCAACCCCATCTTCCTTCCACAATCTTTAATGGTAATTCCAGAAAGTGTCTTCCCGTTTTTTTCGCGGAGTGGAACAAGAAAAGCGCTGACGCCATAATCTTTTCCATCCACAATTAATTTGGCAAACACGGTGGCCATCTGTCCGTGCACTGCGGCATTGCCAATATATTCTTTGCGTGCTTCTTCTATCGGTGTGTAAATGACAAACGATTTTTTTTGATGGTCGTACGTGGCGGTCGTTAAAATTCCTTTCACGTTCGATCCATGTCCGGTCTCTGTCATTGCAAAGCAGCCGGGCAGTTCGAGCGAGCCGATGGCCTTCAAATATTTTTTGTGATGCCGTTCAGTTCCAAGAAAATAGACGCTCATGCCAAACAACCCGAACTGTACTCCAAATTTTATCACCAGACTCAAGTCGTGATAGCTCAGTGTTTCCATAGTAGAAAAATAGGCTTCCATGTCGCCACCGCCACCGTATTCTTTTGGGAATGCCATCGCGCCCAATCCCTGCTCGGCCAACTGCTTGCACCATTGCAAAACTTTTTCGCGGTACTCGCCCAAGTTGTCGGTGTCGAAGTATTGAAACTCTGGGTCGGCAATAATCGTCTTCACTTTTTTAATGATGGTGGATTGTTGTCCGTCAAGAATTTTATTTAATGCATCAACATCAAAAGTATGTTGGGTAGCCTGTTGTGCTGTAATTGTTTTGCGGTCTTCCGGGTGAAATAAAAAAGTCGCTTCGTTACTAATGATTCCCAAAGCATCTTCAATGTGCGCAAGCGACTCGCGAACTTTGGCAGAGACTTCGGCAGAAGAGTTGGAGTGAATGCCGATCAACTTTACACCAATGTCCACCAAGGTTTCTTTTTTATCAGGCGACCGTTTTTCATTTACAGACTGGATTTCGGTCAACCAATTCTTCAACTCATCGGGCGATGGCGGAGAGGCTGGGTTGATTTGTTCCAACAGAAAATTCCGTTCTTCATTGGTCAGCCAATCCTGCTGGTCAATGATCTCGCGTATTTTTTTGACCTCACTGGGCGTAAGCACGGCATCTTCCCACACCATATAAAAGAGCGGCAAGAAAACGTAGAGGTTGGGGTTGGTTTTTAATAGTGGCGAGGCGATCATGGTATTGCTGTTTGGTATTCAATGTGGCAAAATCAATGTTGAGCGTTGCCACAGAAACAAAGATGAGCACGTAGTTTTTATTTTGTCTTGTCCTTATTCTCTTTTTTCAGGTGCAATGTGGATTTGGCATTCAATGCTATAACTACTCTTTTTCCAGTTCTTGCTTCCAATTCTTGCCTTGCTACTTTGGCTACCGTACCACCTTG
>JAYWDN010000022.1:0-7359 GCA_043780615.1 Bacteroidota bacterium
CATGCCACGAAACACCAACTCCTCGGCAAAAGCGGGCAAGATGGCGATCACAACAAATGCCAAAATAAATTCTCCTGTCGAAGAAAACTGTGTCAAATATTTTGTGAGTGCTTCATTTTTGTCTTCAAACTCACGCGCCCACAATTCAAAGCCTTTCATAAAATCCGGAAAATGGATTGTTGCGTTCCATTGAATAAACACCGAGTTGGTGACCATGAAGGCAATGGTCATAGCAGCAACCACCAAAAACAGAATTCCATAATTTTTCTTTCCTGCAAACCAACTGCTTATCCCTTTCTTTTCTATCGAAAACCAAAACACAGCAGGCAGCAATCCCAATCCAAAAAATGTAGCACTGCCTTGAATGATGAACAACGGTACTTTGAATTCGGGATGACCGACAGGATCGAGCAACATCGCTTGCAACTGTTCAACAAAATTGCCTTCGATAAAAGGGATCGAAAGAAAAACCCCAATGAGCGGGCCTACCAAAACAAACCCAATGCTGGCCACCACAAACGTCAGTGCGAACAGTGTCAAGGGATGCATTTTAGAGCCGCTCGATAATTCAGACATGTCGGATAAAAAAATTAAATTTGCAGCGCAAACAACGGAGTTTTCATTGAATTAACCAACGTGGCAAAGATCGGCAACATTGAACTGGGCGATTTCCCCTTGCTCCTCGCACCTATGGAGGACGTGAGTGATCCACCTTTCCGTGCCGTGTGCAAAGAAGGCGGTGCAGATTTGATGTACACCGAATTTATTTCTTCCGAAGGATTGATCCGTCATGCGGCCAAAAGCAAACAGAAGCTCGACATCTTTGAATACGAGCGGCCCATCGGCATCCAGTTGTTTGGTGGCGACATTGGCAACATGGCCGAGTCGGCACGGATTGCCACGGAAGTAAACCCTGATCTGATCGACATTAATTATGGTTGCCCCGTGAAAGCAGTAGCATGTCGTGGAGCGGGCGCAGCTTTATTGCAAGACATTCCCAAGATGGTTTCTATGACCAAGGAAGTAGTGAAGGCTACTCACCTTCCGGTAACGGTGAAGACAAGACTTGGGTGGGACGAGAGCACAAAAAATATTGTAGAAGTTGCCGAGCGTTTGCAAGACATCGGCATACAAGCGTTGACGGTTCATGGACGCACGCGTGTGCAGATGTATAAGGGCGAAGCGAATTGGGAACTGATCGCCAAGATCAAAGAAAACCCGCGCATGCACATTCCCATTTTTGGCAATGGCGATATCGACTCGCCCGAAAAAGCAGTGGACTATAAAAACCGTTTTGGCCTGGATGGTGTGATGATCGGCCGTGCGGCCATCGGCTATCCATGGATCTTCCGGGAGATCAAACATTTTATGGCCACTGGAGAAAAACTTCCACCGCCCGAACTCATCGAACGTGTTGAAGCTACACGCAAGCATTTAGAATTTTCTATTAAATGGAAAGGCCCCAAGCTTGGTGTGTTTGAAATGCGCAGACACTATGCCAGCTATTTCAAATCGCTCCCTGACTTCAAACCGTACCGCGCGCAATTAGTAGAAGCACCCACGGCTGAGGATGTTTACGCTTTGCTTGATCAGATCAGCGAGGTGTATGCGTTGGTGAGTGCTTAGGGTTTATCACTGCACCTTCACTTTCGTTACACTCACCACTTGTCCTTTCGCTCTCGAGTAAATGCTGTGGTCATACATCGCTTCGCAGCTTACGGCTGGCAAATAAAACGAGCCGGCATAGCTGGCGGTGAGCAGCACTTTAAATGTTTTGCGCTGGTTGGCGTTCAAATCAAAGTAGGTATAAACCCGGTCATCGCGGATGTCTTGATAGGTTGGCTTGTCGGCCGTCAGGCGATCTTCTGTTCCCTCCAATCGCAAATTGTTGATCTCCCATCCCGAAGGAAAAATTTGTTTCAACGCCAGGTTTTTATAAACGCCACGCAGCCCTGGGTTGCTGATCGAAACGGTCGCCACAAATTCTTTTCCTTGTTCTACTTGCGATGGATCAATTGCATTGCCATCGGTGTCAGCATACGTTATTTCCATCGTCAGGTTACTACTCGCACTTTCTTCTTGGCCGCGGGCCGGAACGCCTTCGGTCACCACACGCGCAAATAAAATTCCTTTGCCCTCGTTAGTAAAGTTGAGATTGCTTGCGCTTGCATTGATCGGCAAGTTTACTTGCGCCACTGGCAAACCCGTGCTGGCCGAAATTTCTTTTCCGTTGTAGCTGTACTTGAATTTCAATTCTCCTTTTTGCTCAACGCCTGCAAATGCGCCCACGGCCTTGAGGCACCACGCTACGGATTGTGTGCTCATCCAATAATTATCGTTGCTCAACGATGAAGAAATTTCTTTCAACAATTGAAATCCTTTTTCGCGCTCACTGAGCAGCACGAGTGTTTCGAGGATCACCGCTTTGTCGCGCAGATCAGAGCCATACGAGTACGCCATCTCTTGATACGGCTTCACATTCGTGGAAAGATTGGCGATCAATTTTTTTGCAGCTTCCAATTGTCCCGCTTTTGCATAAGCCGCTGCGAGCATCCAACCTGCCACGGACGGCAAGCCTGCAGTTTCGCGCAAACGGTTCATCGAGCCTAAATCCGGATCGCCAGATAATGCGAGCGTGTACAATCGATACGCTTGATTTAATTCGCTGCTGCTGTATTCTTTATTTTTTCTCCACGCTTGTGCTTTTCCCTTCTGGTATTTTTTCCAACGCTTGATCAAATCATTGGGCACAAAATATCCTTTCGCCTCGGCTTCATTCAAAAAATGTCCGGCATACGTGGTTCCCCAACTGTCGGAGTCTTCGCCTCCCGGCCAATAGGCAAAGCCGCCATCGCGATTGATAAATGACTTTAACCGCTCTATCGCAGCACTGACATTTTTTTGAATAGTGGATTTTTCTCCGTCTGTCAGTTGCTTGATATTCGATAAATACAATTGCGGAAACACAGACGAAGTTGTTTGCTCAATGCATCCATAAGGATATTGAATTAAATATTTTAGGCGTTGACCCAAATTGATTGGCGGCAAACTCGACACTTCAAGTATTGCCGAATTTGTTCCCGCCAACCCAATAGGTGTTACTAAAATATTCCAGCCTTTCCCTGCTTCCAAAATTGCTTCTTGTGCCTTGCTGATGGATGGATTAGGATTTCTGATTTCAATATCGATCACATCGGTTGCTTTATAACTTCCAGAAGTTGCCGTCACTTCAATGCGAGCACGGCCTGTGGCACTCCTCACCGACAAATCAAAATCGATGGTCATATCGCCAATGCCAGAAAAGTTTACGGTGCGCGTTCCACCATTTGGTAAACTCACTGGGCCACTCACTTTAATATTCACCGATGCATTCTTGATATTTTTTTCATTCGCGAAAAGCGTGATCGGAAGTTTTACGTTTTCTTCTGGCCCCAGCACGCGCGGCAGCGTAGCCAACACCATCAACGGTTTGCGCACAGGCGTAGCTTTTTCCGTTTTGCCATAGGCACCTTCATTGCCCGCCACGAGCATCGTCTTCACCGAGCCGATGTATTGCGGCATGGTGAACTTGTGTGTGTTGCTTGCACCATCGAGTGTGAATGGCCCAAAATATTTCACCACGGGTTTGAACCGGTTTGCCTTTGAGTCATCTTCTTTTGCCGCAATCGTTCCATCGCCACCGATGGCGAGCAGCCGTTCGATCTTTCCGCCAAACGCGCCCATCACTTGGTCGTACAAATCCCACGTTTTCACACCGAGTGCTTCGCGCGCATAAAACCGTGTCCACGCATCGGGAGTTTTAAAGTGAGTGAGGTCGAGCAAGCCTTCATCAACGATTGCAAGTGTGTAAGTCATTTTGCGTTTCGACTGTTCTGAAACTTTGATCGTTACTTCTTGTCCAGGTTCAAGCTCATCGGGCATGGTGATGACAGGGTTCAAGTGCGTGGATGGATTTTCTACTTGAATGGGAATGACTCCATACATCCGTATCGGCAAGTCGTTCACCGTTTGAGCATGCGGTTGCAATAGGGTGACGCTCACAAAAATATTGGGCGTCATTTTTTCGGTGATTGCAAAACTAAATTGGTTGTCGCCTTTTTTTGTTTCGAGCCAATACGTTTCAATCACACGACTACCATTTTCTATACTGATCAGCGCGCGGCCATGGTCGCTGCCTGGAATGGTGAGTGTTGCTTTCTCGTCAAGGTTGTACGCAGCTTTATCAGATGAAAACGAAAGCATCGTTGCGCCTTCACTTTCATTGCGTGCACGGCCCGCCCAACCTGGCCAATCGATATAAACAATTTTTGCCGTGCTGTGGCCCGATACCGGATCGACCGCTTTAATTAAAAAGCGTCCCCACTCGGGATATTTTATTTTAAAATTCCATGATCCTTTTCCATTAATGGTTTGAATATTCCCCGAAGCGATTGGTTCTGCATATTGGCCTGTCATAAAGTTGACGTTGCCTTCGGCCGATCCGTCCCACCACCAGCGCCAGTTGATTTTATAAATGGTCATGGCAATGTTATTGTGCGAAACAGGGTTTCCATTGGCATCAATGGTGACTATCTCTACGCGCTGCGTGGTATCGGTGAGCAACATGCCGCGTGCCTTGTCTCCTTGCGGAACGCGTATGCCCGTGAACGAAGTGTATGGATAAAATGGGATGCTGAAATTGTCGATGCTGAAGTTGCCGCTCTCTTCAAATGCTTTTCCGCGAAAGACGGCATTGAGCATGCCGGGCGCATTGCCTGTGGTTTCTAAGTTGGTGTTCACCGTAGCGTGGCCGTTTGCATCGGTGTAGCCTTCAAAAATTGGTTTTGCTTCTGATGTAAAATTTTTAGTGGGGTCATCAAAAACGTAATCGGGGTAGCGAGCAAATTTTGTTTCGCCCTTGGTGAGCAGCACTTCAAACTGTGCTTTTAAATTTTTTCCGGGTGCTCCATAAAGCCAATCTACTTGCAGGTTCCCTGCAATGTTGTTGTTTGTTGTAGTAATCTTATCTACGCCAAAATCCATTTTTATTCTTAGTCGATTGGGCTTCACCGTTTCAATGCGGATGGGTTGTGTAAACTCGGTGCCTCCTACTTTTACACGGCCCAGCCAAAAACCAGTGGGGGCATCGGCTGCAGTGGTCGTAGCAAAATTGTAAAAACCATTGACCGAAGAAGAGCGCACGATGCGGTTGGCCACTTGGCCTTGCGGATTTTGCAATTCAAAAATTACCGGATGGTTGGCGGGCATCAATTTCAGTTTGTCTTCCAAAATAAAACTGAGGTGGAGCGAATCGCCTGGCCGCCACACACCACGCTCGCCATACAAAAATCCCTTGATGCCTTGCTGTACCTGTTCGCCACCCACATCAAAATTGCTGAGCGAGAGCGACTCGCCATCTTGCAATTTTAAATAGCCGCGCTGTGCGCCACTTTTAGCCACCAGCACAAAAGGGTTTTTCTTTGAAGCGATGATCGCTTTGCCATCGCTGTTGGTGTTGGCCGTGCCGATGAGCTGCTGTTGATAGTCAAACAAATCCACTTGCACACCCGAAAGAGGCCGAGTCGATTTCAAATCGTTGGCAATGACGATGGTGTTGCCATCGGCTCCACGTTTTGCAATCAACCCAATATCAGAGGCAATCACATTGCGGCTGATGTTGCGCGTGCCCGTGTAGTAGGCCGTGTTGCAGGGATTGTCGCGCTGGTTCCAGTCGTAGTCTTCTCCATAATAATAATTTTCTTCGTACGAATCCCAGTTGCTGTCCTCGCGTTCGCCTTCTTCTTCAAAATTTTCTTGTGCAAATGCGGGTACCGATTCTTGCACGTCCTCACCGCCCTCGCAGACAAATGCCACATTCGATTTTTTAAAATTAATACGCACCTGATAGATCGCGCCTGGCTCTGCGCTGATGAGCTTTGCCAAATCGAATGTGAAGCGGTTCCATTTGCCAAGGTCGGTCACGCCAGCGTTCTCCAGTGAAATATTTTTTTTCAACACCAGTTTGCCCACACGCCTCAGCTCTTGGCTGCCCTCAAAATCATTTACCTGCAAAAACTGCACGATGTTGTTTTCAAAAATCTTCACCACCTGCACGTTCACCGATTTTAAATTCACTGCTTCAAACGGCAAGATCAAACCATCGCTGCTGGGCAAAATATTCCCCTTGCCAGTAAAGCGCACGGCCGGCAGCAGTTGCTCAAAGGCCACCTCAAACGTGCCACCCATTGGCATTTTAAAATCAAGCGAATTGCGAATGCCCGCTTCAATCACCAACTGCCGCGAGCCGGTTTGCCGCACGGGCGGAAACACGAACACTTCGTTGTCTTTGATTTCAAAATCCAAACTGCTCAACCCCGCAATGGATATCAACCCTTCCAAGTTTTGCTTTTCGCTGAGTGGATCAGAAAACTGAATCGTCACATGTTGGTTGCTGCCTTGCTCCACCTGCACGCTGGTTACTTTAAAATCGCCCAGCGCAGGAATTTCAATTTCCCGTTGCTCGTTGTGATCGATGCCCAACGCCTGGCCGCTCACCGAAAGGTTCACTTTGCTAGCCGCTTCTTTGCGAGCTACCTCTTCCACCACAAAAGTGTGTTGCTTGCCTTCGGTAGTGTGCGCCCAACTTACTTTTAACAAATTGTTTTCTTGCTCTGCCAAAATTATTTTCTCTACCGCGCTACTCTCCGCAAAATCGGCTGTGAAAATTGTACCCTCAATTTTTTGCCGAGTCAGTTCAGTTTTCACGTAGGGTCGAATGTGATCGATTGCTAATTCAAAATTTTGTGGAATAACTTGAAAGGAATATTCAAATGCGCCCAATGCTTTTGGCAACTCCACCAACTTCGATATGAAAAAAGAAACTTCATACACTTGGCCTGACTTCAAACGCGATGATGGACGAAACTCTACCGTGCGCCTGTCAAGCCAGACGGTGATCCCTTTTATCGATGGGCTGAACTCAAAAAGTTTTGTGGTGGTCTCACCGATCGCTGCTGAGTCGATGGCTTCTTTGGTGAGTACAATGCGGATGGTGGAACCCGAGTTGACCGACAGGGAAGTGTACGATAAAATGTATTCGCCAAAGGCCGGATTGACGGATGAATGAAACGGTTTCGCACTTTTACCTGTGTTAAAATAAATACCAATGACAGCTACCACGGCCACACCCAAGCCAACTAAGCCTGCTTTTTTTAATGAGAATTTTTTCATGCCAATAGGTTTTTAGGAGACTGGAAATATCGGGAATTTTTGATGATAATTTAAGGGCATCTCTAAAAACCCAAACGTCATTGCGAGCGATAGCGAAGCAATCTCCAAATCGGAGCCAAAATGGGATTGCTTCGGTCGTTCCTCCCTCGC